>CAYNVE010000012.1:0-19845 GCA_964400635.1 uncultured Lentisphaeraceae bacterium | reverse complement strand
TCACGCCGAGCAAGGCGGATCGCGTCTTCACCGCCGCGCTTGCGGAGATGTGCGAGAAGATGGGGAATATTCAGTTCCTTGATCATCTGATCGTCTGCGGCAAGGGTGAAGAATAGAAGGAGAATGCGTATGAAAACCTTGATTACGGGGGCCAGTTCGGGGATTGGCGCGGCACTCGCTGAGGCGTGTGCGCGGCGCGGCGAGACGCTGTTCCTCTGTGGGCGCAATGTGGAACGCCTCGCGGCGGTTGCCGAGCGATGCCGCGCTCTCGCGCGTTCAGCGGGGCATGACGCGGCGAGGGTTTCGGCTGATGTCATCGATGTTGCGGACGAGGTGGCGGTGCGCGACTGGATCGTGCGCTGTTCGGCGCAAGGGCCCCTTGATCGCGTGTTCGCGAATGCGGGCGTCTCGACGGGCGAGGAGACCGAAAAGAACGTCCGTCGCACGTTCGCCGTCAACGTGGGCGGTGTCGTCAACACGGTTCTCGCGGCGATTGGATGCGGCGCGCGGCAGATTGTCATCACATCTTCCATCGCGGGGTATGGTCCCCTCAAGGCGTGTCCGAGTTATTCGGCGACGAAGGCGTGCGTGAAGACGTGGGGGCTCGCGCTCCGTGAGGCGTTGGCGGCTGAGGGCACGAAGGTCAATGTGGTGTGCCCGGGGTTTGTCCGCTCGCGCATCACAGATGGCAACACGTGCCCGATGCCGTTCTTCCTTGAGGCGGATGTCGCGGCGCGGAAGATCTTGCGCGGGGTGGATCGAAACGTGGGGCTCATCGCGTTTCCAGGACCGATGCGCCTTTCGACCTGGCTTCTCTCCATTCTGCCGTTTTGGCTCAACGAGCAGATCAACCGTCTCCTACCCAAGAAGGTGATTTGAACGGCCGCCCCTCGGCCGCAAAAGGGGGTAACGTTCTTTATGGTAAAAACGGCAGGCAGCGGTGGTTGTCGCGGCTGACGATTTTTGATAAAATAAATGACCAATGTTTGATTTTCTGAGGAAGAGCAAGAAGAAGGATCTGCCTGTCATCTACACGCGGCAGGAGCACTGCATTTCTCGAAAGAACATTGATCCTGACGCGCTGCGGGTTCTCTATCGGCTCTCACAGGCGGGCTACACGGCCTACCTCGTGGGCGGCGGCGTGCGCGACCTCTTGCTCGGGCGCAAGCCGAAGGACTTTGACGTCGGGACTTCCGCCAAGCCGAACGAGGTGCGGAAGGTGTTCCGCAACTGCTTCCTGATTGGGCGTCGCTTCCGCCTCGCGCACATCCGTTTCGGCGAGAAGGTGATCGAAACGGCGACTTTCCGTCAGAACTCCCAGACGGTCGGCGAGATTATTGAGCACGCCGCCGAGGGGCCCTTTGAGGACAACACGTTCGGCACGCCCGAGACGGATGCGCTTCGTCGCGACTTCACGGTCAACGGCCTTTTCTACAACATCACGGATTTTTCGGTCATCGACTATGTCGGCGGCATGGCTGATTTGGAGAGGAAAATCATCCGCTCGATCGGCGACCCGAACATCCGCTTCCAAGAGGACCCTGTGCGCATGATGCGCGCGATCAAGTTCTCCGCGCGCCTCGGCTTCGCCATCGAGAAGAAGACGGCCACGGCCATTTCGCGCCACCACGCCTCGATTCTGACGGCGGCCGTCCCGCGCGTCTGCGAGGAGGTCTTTCGCCTCTTCCCCTACGGGCATAGCGCGGCGGCGTTCGAGATGATGTACCGCTTTGGCCTTTTAGGCGACCTCATCCCCTCGCTTGCGGCGTGCCTCGACGCGCACGGCGGCGCGAAGGCGCTTCTCCCTTACTTGAAGGTGCTCGATCAGTACGAATTGCACATGGCGAAGACGGGCTACGAGGTGTCGAACGCCGTCCGCGCCGCCGTTCTGATGACGCCGCTTCTGCGCGCCGAGAAGAAGGACGGGGCTTCTCGCATCGTCATGCAGTCGCTCCTTTCTTCGCTGAAGATTCCGAAGGCGACGTATTTCGCTGCCGTGACGGCCATGGAGGCGATCCGCCGTCTCTCGCGCTCACCCGACAAGGCGAAGGCGCGCTTCATTTACAATCGCGATTTTTTGGACGCGCTCGACTACGTGCGTATCGTCTTCCGCGCCGAAGGGCAGAGCGAGAAGACGCTGGACGAGTGGGCGGCGCTTTACGACGAGAAAGGTAACAACAATGAACAAGAAAGTCAATCCTGAGTTCCTTCCCTTGATCGAATGGTGGGAGAAGGGCGGCAAGAAGACCGTCCTCGTGCTCATCCTCATTTTGGCTGCTTATGGCGCGTGGCGCTTCTACCGCACACACGAGGCGCAGACGAAGACGGCCGCCGCGACCGCGCTCGCCTCGGCGTGGACGACCGAGGAGCTGGAGGAAGCCGTCACGGCGTTCGGCGCGCGTGACATCGGCCCGCTCCTCAAATTGCGCCTCGCGAAGAACTACTTCGACAGCGCGCGCTACGAGGAAGCTCTCGCTCTTTACGAGACGCTACCAGGTTCGCTCGACGAGGCGTTCAAGGACATTCCCGCCATGGGGCGCGCGCAGAGTCTGGAGGCGCTTGGACGCATCGATGAGGCGCTCGCCGCCTACGAGGCACTCGGCGCGGGCGAGAAGGACGCGCCCTTTACGCTCACGGCGCAGATCGGCGCGGCGCGTTGCCTCTGCCAGAAGGGCGACAAGACGAAGGCGCTCGCGCGCCTGAGCGCGATGAAGGCGGCCAACAAGGGCGATGAGATGGCGACGCTGCGCATTGAGTCGGCCGAGTCGCTCATCACGCGTGCGAAGGCGAAGAGCGCGAAATGATTATTCTTCTCAAGAAGAATGCGCCGGCCGCGCAGGTCGAGAGCCTCAAGGAGCTTCTCAAGGCCAACCACGTTGAGCCGCGCATCTCAGAAGGTTCGCTCCAGACGATCATTGGGTGCGTGGGCGATGTCGCCCACTTGGACCCAGGCGTCCTCGAGGCGATGGATGTCGTCGAGTCGGTTCAGCGCATCCAAGAGCCGTACAAGGCGGCGAACCGCAAGTTCCATCCCGCTGACTCGGTCCTCGAGATGGGCGGGGTCAAGATCGGCGGCGGCGCGTTCGCCGTGATTGCGGGACCTTGCTCCGTCGAGAGCGAGGCGCAACTCGTCGGCATTGCGAAGGCGGTCAAGGCCTCGGGCGCGACGCTCTTGCGCGGCGGCGCGTTTAAGCCGCGCACGTCGCCCTACGCCTTTCAGGGCATGGGCGCGGAGGGGCTTCGGCTTCTCTCGATTGCGAAGAAGGAGACGGGCCTTCCCATCGTCACCGAACTTATGGACTTTAAAGACATCGAACTTTTCAACGATGTCGATGTCATCCAAATCGGCGCGCGAAACATGCAGAACTTCAATCTCCTGAAGGAAGTCGGCGCGTACACGAAGAAGCCCATTCTCTTGAAGCGCGGCATGTCGGCGACCTTGCAGGAACTGCTCATGAGCGCGGAATACATCATGGCATCGGGCAACCCGAATGTCATCCTCTGCGAGCGCGGCATCCGCACGTTCGAGACGGCTCTTCGAAACACGCTCGACCTCGGTGTCGTGCCGCTTCTCCACACGCTCTCGCATCTGCCCGTTGTCGTCGATCCCTCGCACGCGACGGGGCGCGCGGCGATGGTTGAGCCCGTCGCCGTCGCGGCGGCCGCGATCGGCGCGGACGGTCTCATCATTGAGGTTCACAACGACCCGCCGCACGCGAAGTGCGACGGTGCGCAGAGCCAGACGCCGCAGATGTTCGACGAAACGATGAAACGCATCCGCCGCGTGCGGGAGGCGATTCGGTGAATGTCGCCGTCGTCGGGCTCGGCCTGATCGGCGGCTCCTTTGAGAAGGCGTCGCGGCGCGCTGGACACGTCGTCGCCGCGCTTCACCACGGCGACGAGACGGGCTTTGAGAAGGCGGACCTCGTCCTCGTCTGCCTACCGCCCGAGGCGATTGTCCCGTGGATCTCGCGCCACGCCGCGCAATTCAAGGCGGGGTGCGTCGTCGTCGACATCGCGGGCGTCAAGCGGACGATTCAGTCGTCATTCGAGAAGGCCTTCCCCACGGGGACGGGCCGTTGGACATTCGTCGGCGGCCACCCGATGGCGGGGCGCGAGGTCTCAGGCTACGCGAACGCGCTTGCGACGCTTTTTGACGGCGCGTCGATGATCCTCGTGCCGCGTGACGCGAAGGACTTCCCTGAACGCGCGAGCCTTGAGGCGTTCTTCCGCTCGCTTGGTTTTTCGCGCGTCGTCGTGACGACGGCCGAGCGGCATGACGCGATGATCGCCTTTACGAGCCAGCTTTGCCACGTTATCGCGACGGCGTATTCGCGCGACGCGCTCGTTCCCGAGACGCCGGGCTTCTCAGCGGGCAGTTACGCCGACATGACGCGCATCGCGACGCAGGACGCGGAGATTTGGAGTGCGCTCTACCTCGCGAACGCTGCGTCGCTTTTGCCCGTTCTCGACCGCTTTATGGCGCGGCTGGGTGACTTCCGCCGTGCGCTGGATGAGGGCGACCGCGACGCCCTCTGCCGCATTATTTCGGAGGGCGCGGCGGCGAAGAGGAACGAATCATGCCTTTCTCGCATTTAGGGTTGGACATCGCAGGAACGTCGCACGGCCATGCGCTGCGTTTCTCCCTTAAGAACTTTCCGAAGGGTGTCGCGATTGACTTTGATCGCCTCAACGCGTTCATGGCGCGGCGCGCGCCAGGTCGCGACGATCTCTCGACACAGCGGCGCGAGGCGGACGAGGTCGTCTTCACGTCGGGCCTCGAAAACGGCATCACGACGGGCGAGACGATTACGGGCGAGATCTTAAACCGCGATGTCCGCTCGCAAGACTACGGCGTAGAGCGCACGGTGCCGCGCCCGGGCCACGCCGACTTCGGCCAGTGGGTGCGCCTCGGGCGCATCCTTCCAGGTGGCGGCAAGAACTCGGGTCGCCTCACCGCGCCGCTCTGTGCGGCGGGCGCGCTCGCGCGTGAGGCCCTTCGCGCGCGCGCGATTTCGGTTTTGGCCTCGGTTCAATCGATCGGCGGCGCGACGCGCGCGCGCGACATGGAGGCGCAGGTCATCGCGGCGCGCGAGGCGGGCGACTCGGTGGGCGGCATCATCCATGGCACCATCACGTATCCGCCCATTGGTCTCGGCGGCGCGCTTTTCGACGGTTTTGAGAGCGCGCTTTCTGCCGCGCTCTTTGCGATCCCCGGTGTGAAGGCCGTCTCGTTCGGCGATGCGGAGGGCGCGGCGATAAGCCGTGGCTCGGCCTTCAACGACGTGTTCGCCGTTCAAGGGGGCGACGTCATCACGAAGACGAACCGCCACGGCGGCATCTTGGGCGGCATGACGACGGGAATGCCCGTGTCGTTCGATGTCGTCTTGAAGCCCACGCCGACGGTCTATCTTGAGGAGGAGTCTATCGACTTGAAGACGATGACATCGGCGCGGCTCAAGATGAAGGGGCGGCACGATCCCTCCATTGTTCGTCGCGCCGTTCCCGTCGTTGAGGCGGTGGCCGCGCTCGTCACGCTCGATGTCCTTCTCGCGGACGAGGCGGCTTTCCCGCGCATCTGCCTCACGCTCACGGGGCGGACGCTTAAGGAGGATGTCGAGCAGTTCCGTCGCGAGGCGCTCTTCGTCGATATGGTGGAGTTGCGCGCCGACCTCTTGGACGATGATTCGCGCGCGCGCGTCGCGTCCTTCCCGCGCCTCCTTCGCCGCGTGACACGGCGACAGATTCCCATTCTCCTCACGGATCGTCTCGTCGCAGACGGCGGAAAGTCAACGCTCGGCCGCGCCGCGCGCATTGCCTTCTTCGAGAAGGCCCTTTCGGCGGGCGGCTTTGACTACGTTGACTTTGAGGACGACTTTCGCGTGAAGGCGCTCTCGCGCCTCGCCGCGCAGAAGGGGACGCGTATCGTCCGCTCGCTTCATTCGTTCAAGGGCCCTGTCCCGAACCTTGCGAAGAAGATTCGTGCGATGGTCGCGGGGACGGACGAGATTGCGAAAGTCGCTTTCAGGCCGCGCAACCTGCGCGATGTCTCGCGTCTCTTTAAGGCGGGCGCGATCCCCAAGGACGTGCCGCATGTCATCGTCGCGATGGGACCTGAGGGCTTCGCGACGCGCGCGCTCGCTGCGCGCCTCGGCTCACTCTGGACCTATGCGTCATCGCTCGCCGCGCTCGCACACGTCTCGCCGCAGGCGCTTGTGCGCGACTTCCGCTTCCGCTCGGCAACGAAGGCGGCGACTCTTTTCGGCGTGACGGGCTTTCCGCTCAAGGCGACGCGCTCGCCCGAGATTCAGAACGCGGCCTTTACGCTCGAGGATCTTGATGCCGTGATGATTCCGTTCCCGTCGCGGACAGCACAGGAGGCTCTCGCCTTCATGAAGGCGATGGGGATGCGGGGACTCGCCGTCACGATTCCGCACAAGAAGGCGATTCTGCCGCTTCTTGATCGCGTGGACGCTTCTGCGAGAAAGATTGGCGCAGTCAATACGGTGTCGCTCGAGAACGGAAAATATGTCGGCTACAACACGGATGTCGCGGGTTTTTCGAAGGCGCTCGTCGCGTTTGCGGGAAGCGTGCGCGCGAAGCGCGTTGCGGTTTTGGGCGATGGCGGCGCGGCGCAGGCCGTGAAGGCCGCCTTGACGAGTCTCGGCGCGAGGTTTGAGGTCTTCCACCGCCGAACGCCGCCGAAGGGCTTCGATGTTCTCGTCAACGCGACGCCCGTCGATCCGATTCCAGACTATGTGTTTTCGGGGCAGGAGCTCGTCTACGACCTCGGCTATGTGCCGAGCGTGACGCCTCTCATGGCGCGCGCGGCGGCGGCCGGCTGCCGCGTTGAGAACGGCTTTACGATGCTCGTCGCGCAGGGCGCGTGCCAGCGTGAAATATGGTATAATAGCCTTTCATCACATCCTTTGGCAAGGACGAAGAAATGAACTCGACATTCAAGAAGATCGTGGCGAACCGCGAGGCGTATTCGTGCAACGTGGAACGCCTCGGCGAGTGCAAGATTGACTCGCCCGTGAGCCACCTCGAATTCATCCGCGAGGGGCGTCGCGTCCTCGTTTCGGAGGACGAGCCGCTCGTTTCGGAGTTGCGCGAGAGTCTTGGCCACGTGCCGACGTTTGAGCGCGCGGGCCCGCTGCCGAAGATTTTCCACGACCCCGCGTGGACGCGCGTCGGCATTGTGACGGCGGGCGGTCTTTGCCCAGGGCTTAACAACGTCATCAAGGGACTCGTTGAGATTCTTTCGTTCGACTACGGCGTGAAGACAATCTACGGCATTCGCTACGGCTACGCGGGGCTCATCCCGCGCTTCGGTTACGAGCCGCTCATGCTCAACCCCGATGTCGTCGACACAATCCACGCGCAGGGCGGGACAATCCTCGGTTCGTCGCGCGGCTCGCAACCCGTGGACGAGATGGTCGACACGCTCGTTCGGATGAACATCAACATCCTCTTCTGCATCGGCGGCGACGGGTCGCTCCGTTGCGCGCGCGACATCGCGGCGGAATGCACGCGGCGCGGTCTCAAGATTTCGGTTGTCGGCATTCCGAAGACAATTGACAACGACCTCCAGTTCGTCGGCCGCTCGTTCGGTTTTGAGACGGCGGTCGCGGCGGCCTCGGATGTCATTGGTCTTGCGCACGTTGAGGCGAAGGGCACGCCGCACGGCATTGGCCTCGTCAAACTCATGGGGCGCGATTCGGGCTTCATCGCGGCGGCGGCGACGGCGGCGAACCCCGTTGTCAACTTCTGCCTCATCCCTGAGATGAATTTCGCGCTCGACGGCGCGGGCGGTCTCTTTTCGGCACTTGAGCGACGCTTCGCGGCAGGCAAGACGCACGCGGTCATCGTCGTCGCCGAGGGCGCGGGGCAAGATCTCGTCGAAGGCGAGACGCGCAAGGACGCGAGCGGCAATATCTTAAAGAAGGACATTGGCTCGTTCTTGAAGGAGGCGATTTCGTCGCACTTCAAGGAGAAGGGCGTTGCTTGTTCCGTCAAGTATTTTGATCCGAGTTATTCGATCCGCTCCGTTCCCGCGCGTGGCACGGATGCGATTCGCTGCTACATGCTCGCGCGAAACGCCGTCCATGCGGCGATGGCCGGGCGCACGAATTGCGTTGTTGGCTCAACGGGCGAGAGCTATACGCTCGTCCCCATTGCGCTCGCGACGATTGAGCGTCAGACCGTGCCCTTGACGGGCGACCTCTGGCGCGGCGTTATGGATGCGACGGGGCAGGAGTTCTACTTCAGTGCCGACCCAACGCGCGCGGACGAGATGGCGCCGTAAATGCGCATTCTTCTGACAGGCACGACGGGCGGCATCGGCGGCGCAACGGCGAAGGCTGCGCGCGCGGCGGGGCACGATGTCCTCGCGCTGAACCGCGCCGACTTTGACGCTTTCCCTTCGCCCGCGTTCATCGAGGCGGAGCGGGGGCGGCTCGACGCGCTCGTCTTCGCGACGGGTGTCTCGCCCGTGAAGCCGGTCGCACTCACGTCGGACGCGCTTTTTGAGGAGACCATGCGCGTCAATTGCCGGCTCTTTCTCGCCGTCATGCGCGCGATCGTCGCGGAACGACTCTATAACCCCGCGGGCTTTCGCGCGATTGCGATCTCGTCGGTGAGCGCGACGGAGGGTTGGTGCGGCGGGGCGGCCTACTGCGCGTCGAAAGGCGCGCTCTCGGCGATGTGCCGCGCGATGGACGCGGAATTGCGCGCGAAAAAGATTTCGGTTCGCGCGCTCGAGCCGCGCTATGTGAAGACGAAGATGTTCGAGGCGTGCGCGGGGCGGATGGGCGTTCCTGAAAGCGCGGCGCAGAGCCCCGAGTCGTTCGCCGCCGAGATTCTGCGGGAGGTTGAGGGAAGATGAACATCATTGCCGCGCTTGTGAATCTCATCTGCGAAACGTCCTCGTCGCTTCCCGAGGATGTTCTTGAATCTCTCCGTGCGGCGCGTCGCCGCGAGCGGAAAGGTTCGTCGGCCGAGGTCGTCTTGAAGACGATTCTTGATAATTGCGCGCGTGCGAAAGAGACGCGCGTGCCGCTCTGCCAAGATACGGGGACTCTCACATTTTTCGTCGCTGAACGATTGCGTCGGCGCGTCACGCCGTCGGTCATTCAGGCGGCCGTTCGCGAGGCGACGGCGCGGGGCGCGCTCCGCAAGAACTGCATCGACGCGGTGACGGGCTTTTCCTACGACGACAATTGCGCCTTGGGGGCTCCCGTCATTCATTATGTCGAATCTGACGAGCCGACCGTCACGCTCGTTCTGAAGGGCGGTGGCTCGGAGAATATGTCGCGCCAGTATTCGCTTCCAGATGCCTCGCTCGGCGCGGGGCGTGACTTGGAGGGTGTGCGCCGCTCTGTTCTCGACGCGGTCGAGAAAATTCAGGGCTACGGTTGTGCGCCTGGCATTCTTGGCGTGTGCATCGGCGGCGATCGCGCGACGGGCTTCGAGGTTGCGAAGGAACAACTTTTGAGGCCGCTCAATGAGAAAAGCGGAACGGGCGATGCGGCGTTGCGCAAACTCGAGAAGGTGCTTCTCAAAGAGGCGAACGCACTCGGCATCGGGCCGATGGGGCTTGGCGGCAAGACGACGCTTCTCGGCGTCAAGATGGCGGCGCGTCCGCGCGTTCCCGCCTCGTTCTTCGTGACGGTCGCCTACATGTGCTGGGCGTGCCGCCGAAGAACGCTCACGCTCGACTCCGCGTTAGGGGCCGCAGGCCACAAATGAAAAAGTTAACCTATCCTTTTTCCGAAGATGCGGTTCGCGCGCTGAAGGCGGGCGATGCGGTGTCAATTTCGGGTCGCCTCTACACGGGTCGCGATAAGTTTCACAAGTTCTTCGCAGACGGTGGCATGCTGCCCGTCGACTTTCGCGACGGCGCGCTCTACCATTGCGGGCCCGTCTGCGTGAAGGAAGGCGGAAAAGGCGAGAGTGTGTGGCGCGTCGTCGCGGCGGGGCCGACAACGAGCGTGCGCGAGAATCCGTACGAGCCCGCCTTCATCGCGGCGTCGGGGGTTCGCTTGATCATCGGCAAGGGCGGCATGGACGACGCGACGCTTGCGGCGATGAAGAAGGCAGGCTGTGTCTATATTCAGGCGGTCGGCGGCGCGGGCGCGCTCTACGCCGCGTCGGTGACGCGCGTCGCGGGCGTCTCGCTCTTGGAGACGTTCGGCGCGGCCGAGGCCGTCTGGCACTTTGATGTCAAAGATTTTCGCGGCATCGTCGCGATGGACGCATGTGGCCGCTCGCTCTTCCGCGAGACGCAGGAGAGAAGTCAGGCGGCGTTTAAGAAGATTGTCACAGAAAAAACAGGAAAGAAGGCAAGAAGAATATGAAGTGGACGAAGTCGCTCATCCAGACGCTCCGTGAGGATCCGCAGGACGCGGAGATCGCCTCGCACAAACTGCTCGTGCGCGCGAGCCTGATGAAGAAGGTTGCGGGCGGGCTCTACACCTACCTCCCGCTCGGCATGCGCTCGCTCAACAAGATTGAGGCGATTGTGCGCGAAGAGATGGCGAAGGCGGGCGCGCTCGAGATTGTCATGCCGATTCTCCAGCCGGGCGAACTTTGGAAGACGTCGGGTCGGTGGGAGTCGATGGGCCCTGGGATGTTCCGCCTGAAAGACCGCGCCGCGCACGACTATGCGCTTTCGCCCACAGCCGAGGAGATCGTCACGGATCTCGCCAAGGGCATTCTCTCATCGTATCGCCAGGTGCCTGTCACGGTTTATCAGATTCAGTGGAAGTTCCGCGATGAGATTCGCCCGCGCTTCGGGCTCATGCGCTCGAAGGAGTTCCTCATGAAGGACGCCTACTCGTTTGACCTGTCGCTCGAGGCGGCGGACGCGAGCTATCAGGCGATGTTCGACGCCTACAAGCGCGTCTTTGCGCGCTGCGGGCTGAAGGCCTATCCTGTCGAGGCCGATACGGGCGACATCGGCGGCAAGTTCTCGCATGAGTTTCACGTCTTGGCCGACTCGGGCGAGGACGGCATCGCGTTCTGCGACGGTTGCGGCTATGCGGCGAACCTCGAGAAGGCCGAGCGCAAGGTTGAAGAGACGGCGTTCGCGCCGTGCGGCCCGTGCTTCACGGCCCCGACACCTGCGAAGACGATTGAGGACATGGTGAAGTTCTTCGGCGTCTCGGCGACGAAGATGGTGAAGACGCTCGTTTACGTCGCGGACGGCAAGCCCGTCCTCTTCTGCGTGCGCGGCGACCGCGATCTCAATGAGGTTAAGGCGAAGCATCTCGTCGGCGCGAAGTCGTTCGCGCTTGCTGACTTCGAGACCGTGCGTCGTGTGACGGGCGCGCCGATTGGTTATGCAGGCCCCGTGAAGCCGGCTGAGGATGTCGCGATTTACGCCGACCTCGACTTGAAGGGTGCGAAGGGGATGATTACGGGCGGGAACCTGCCCGAGGAAGTCGATTTGAACGATGTTGACTTTGACCGCGACTGCAAGATCGCTGGCTACGCCGACCTCGTCGTCGCCCGTGACGGCGACATCTGCCCGCACTGCGGCAAGAGGCTCGTCATCAAGCGCGGCATCGAGGTTGGGCACGTCTTCAAACTGGGGACGAAATACACGGACGCATTCAAGGCGACGGTGAAGAACGCCGAGCTTAAAGAGACGACGCTCGTCATGGGCTGCTACGGCATCGGCGTTTCGCGCACGTTGCAGGCGGTTGTTGAGCAGTGCCACGACGCGAACGGCATCGTCTGGCCCGCGGCCGTCGCGCCGTATCAGGTTGTCGTTGAAAACCTCGACCCTGAGAACGCCGAGGTGACGAAGGTCGCGGACGGCATCGAGGCCGCGCTTGAGGCGAAGGGTATGGACGTCATTGTCGATGACCGCGCCGAGCGTCCGGGTGTCAAGTTCAAGGATGCGGATTTGATTGGCTTCCCCGTGCGCGTCGTCGTCGGCGCGAAGGGACTTGCGAACGGCGGCGTCGAGGTGAAGCGCCGCGCGGACGACAAGTCGCAGACGAAGATTGTCCCGCCGGCCGAGGCCGTGGGCGCGATCGAGGCGGCGCTTTCGTGATCGCCTCGCTCCTTCTCGCGATTGCGCTTGCGTCGCCCTCGTTCTCTGATTCGTTCGAGGGCGACGCGCTTGACGCGCGCGTCTGGACGGATTGGGTTTCGTCCTTCCAAGGGCGTTCGTCGGGCTTCCTCTTTGCGCGCGACAATGTTGCCGTCTCAAACGGGTGTCTCTGTCTCACGGCGCGGCTCCTGCGCGACGACGAGAAGACAGTCGAGAACCTGCGGCGCGGCTTTACAACATATGCGACAGCCTACGTGCGCCGCCGCGAGAAGAGTTTTTATGGCTACTACGAATGCCGCGCGAAGTCGATGAAGGCGGCCGTGTGCAACGCCTTCTGGCTTTACGATCCGCTCTCGGACGCGCCGAAGAAGAAGTTCCGCCCGGGCGATTTCTCCGACGAGATTGATATCTTCGAGATCTTCGGGAAGGCCGACCCACGCCAGGCATCGGGTTGTGAGAGGACGTATTATACGACCGTCCACCGTCTTCGCACACCGTATCTGGAGGGGATTGTGAACGGCGGTGTCGTGACTTTGCCCAATCGCGCGAAGAAGACGCGCGTCAACTTTGATTTCTCGGAGGACTTCCACGTCTACGGCTTTCTCTGGACGAAGGAAAAACTCGTCTGGTACGTGGACGGACGCGAGGTCTTCGCGCGCGCGAATGATGTCTTTCACCGGCCGATGCACGTGACGCTCGATTGTGAAATCATGTACGACTGGGTGGGCGAACCGAACGCAGACGACCTGCCCGCCGTCTTCCTCGTGGATTATGTCCGATATGTGGCGGGCGCGACGGAGCGCGTGATGCCATGACGCGCGCGCTCGTTCTCGGCCTTGGGCGCAGCGGAAAGGCGGCGCGTGCGCTCCTTCTCTCAAAGGGGATGGAGGTCGTCGCGCTCGACAAGGGCGATGCGTTTCCCAGCGCGGGCGGCGCGCCTTTTGCGTTCGCCGTCGTCTCGCCTGGCATCGCGCTCGACCATCCGTGGATTGGGACCGCGCGCGAACGGGGGATTCCGCTCAAGAGCGAACTTCAACTCGGCTGCGAAGAGCTGAACGCGCGCGGTGTCCGTCTTCTTGCGGTGACGGGCTCAAAGGGGAAGTCGAGTGTCGTCAAACTCGTCGCGGACGCGCTTACCGCCACGGGCGCGTCGGCCGTCGCGTGCGGAAATTACGGTCTTCCCGTGACGGAAGTCGCCTTGTCGGGCGCGGTCGATTGGGCGGTCGTTGAGGTGTCGAGTTTCATGATGGAGACGACGCTTCTTTCGCAGGACACGTTCGAGGCGGCGACGATCCTCAACTTGCAGGAGGATCACCTCGACCGTCATGGCTCCGTCGAGGTCTATCACGCGCTCAAGCGGAAACTCCTCTCCTTTGCGAAAAGGACGATTGTTGGCGCGGACTTTCTCGCGGACGCCGCGCTCGTCGAGGGCTCTTATTTTGATAATGACATCCTGCGCGAGAACGGCGCGGTGGCCGTCGGCCTTCTGCGCGTTGCGGGGCTTCAGAATGACGAAATTCGCGCCGCGTTCCGCGCCTTTTGCCCGCTTCCGCACCGCATGAACCGCGTCGCCGAGAAGAACGGCGTTGTTTTCATTGACGACTCGAAGGCGACGTCGCTCGCCGCGCTTCGGGCGGGCGTCGAGATGGCGGGCTCGACATCGCGTGCCGTCCGCCTCATTGCGGGCGGCCTCGGCAAGGGCGATGACCCGCTTTCTGTCGTTCCGACCTTGACAAAACGGGTCAAAAAAGTGTATCTTATAGGTCAATGCGCGGAGTTGTTCCGCTCGGCTTGGAGCGCGTTCGTAGACTGCGAGGTCTGCGGAACGATGGACAGGGCGGTCGGGGCGGCTTTGCGCGAGGCTGTTGAAGGTGAGACGGTTCTCCTTTCGCCCGGGACGGCCAGCTTCGACCAGTTTAAAGGATTTGGAGAGCGGGGAGACATCTTCGCGACACTCGTTAACAAAGGAATACAAGAATGAACAAGCTCGTCACAGTGATCACCGTTGCCGCGGTTGCGGCACTCGCAGGTTGCAAGGATCAGAATTACAAACCGATGGCCTCGTCGCAGAACGAGGCGAAAAGCGTCGCGAGCACAACGACGCAGGAAAACGCGGCGACGATCGAGACCGAGGAGGCCACGTGCTCGTGCCCGAAGGGGACGAAGCACGAGACGCCGTGCGCGTGCGGCGCGTCCGACTGCGCGTGTGTCGTTGTCCAGCCGAAGGCCGAGAAGAAGACCGAGGCGCAGACGAAGCCGGCCGAGCCTGAGTACACGCTGTACATCGTCCAGCGCGGTGACTACCTCGCGAAGATTTCGAAGAAGTTCAACATCACGATTGCCGCGATCAAGAGCCTCAACAATATGAAGAGCGACACGGTCCGTATCGGCCAGAAGCTGAAGCTCCCTGGCAAGGTCGAGGTGGGCGAGCAGAAGGATCCGACGGCGCAGGCGAAGGCCAAGAAGGCGGCCGCCGCGAATGCGGACTACACGGGCGCGACGAAGGAGTATGTCGTGAAGTCGGGCGACACGCTTGGCGCGATTGCCTATGGGCACGGCATCAACATCCGCCAGCTCAAGAAGCTCAACGGCCTTTCGTCGAACGCGATCAAGGTTGGTCAGAAGCTGAAGGTTCCTGCGACGGCGGCCACGACGGCGAAGGCCGAGAAGAAGACCGCTAAGGCGACGCCGAAGACTGAGAAGAAGGCCGAGCCCGCGAAGGAAGAGCCGAAGGCCACCGAAGAGGTTTCGCCTGCGCCTGTCGTCGAGCCCGAAAGCGCGCCGACCGCCGAGACGAGCGCTCAGCCTGCCGCGGAGACGACGCCGACTCCATCTTCTGAGACGAGCGCGCCGACCGCCCCTGACGCGACGACCATGACCTACACGGTGCAAGAGGGTGACGACCTGACGGGCGTCTCCATTCGCTTCGGCGTGAACGCCGCCGTCATCCGCGAACTCAACAATCTGCCCGAGGACGCGCAGCTGACGCCTGGTCAGGTGATCAAGCTTCCGGCGGACGCGCTGTAAGAGACTTTACGAGGTGCGTAAGACGCCTCTCGTTGCACTGGGCCTGGTTGTCGCGATTCTCGCGGCGCTAGGCCTCTTCGTTTTGTCGAGCGCCAGCGTGGCGAACGGCACGCGCCTCCACCACGACGCGAACTATTTCGTCGTGCGGCAGGCCGTCTACGCGGTCGCGGGGATTCTCGTGGCGACGGTGGCGGCGTTCATTGACTACCATGTCTACCGCGACCACCCGTCTCTTGCGTGGATGGCCTACGCGCTCGTTCTTGTTTTGCTCGGTCTCGTCTTCGCCCCGCACATCGGTCGCACGATCAACGGCTCGGCGCGCTGGATCTCGTGCGGGTTTTTTAACCTCCAGCCTGGCGAACTGGCGAAACTCGTCATTGTCATCGTTCTCGCGGTCTGGTTCGACAAGGCGGGCTACCGCGTCGAGCTCTTCATGCGCGGTGCGTTCATGCCCTACGCCCTTATCGGCATTCTCGCCCTCCTTGTCATGGTTGAGCCAGACTTTGGCTCGACATTCGTCATGGGGCTCACGGGCACGCTCCTCGCTTTCGTCGCGGGCGTGCGCATTTTCCATATCCTTCCATTTGTCGCGCTGGGTGGCGCGCTTGTTGCCGCCAAAGTTTTCACGAACGCCAATCGCATGGCGCGCCTCAAGGCGTGGTTTGTCGATGACGCGGATGCGACCGTCGTGCTCGATGCGGCCGCGAAGAACGCCGCGCATCAGGGCAATATGGCGCTCGCGGCCATCGGGCGCGGTGGCATCAATGGCGTCGGCGTGGGCCAGTCCATGCAAAAGCATCTCTACCTGCCCGAGTCGCATACCGACATGATTTTCGCCATCGGTGCCGAAGAGGGCGGGCTCTGGTTTTCGATCCTCGTCATCGTTCTCTTTCTCGCGTTCTTTGGGCTTTCGGTCTATGTCGCTCTCAAGGCCGAGGATGCGTTTGGCCGCCTGCTCGTCATCGGCATGGCGTTTATCCTTGTCTTTCCAGCCTTCTTCAACATCGGTGTCGTCTGTGAGGCGTTGCCGATGAAGGGTATGGCCCTGCCGTTCTTCAGCTATGGCGGGACGAACCTCGTCTGCGCCGCGTTTGCCGTCGGCACGATTCTTTCTGTCGGCATCCACTCTCGTAGTCGAAGCAGAAAGCGCGCGGTGTCGCATGGCTGAGGCGGAAGGCGAAAAGAGCACCGTCTACTCCGTCTCGTCGCTTACGAAGGAGTTCAAGGCGTATTTTGACGGGAACTTCTCGCGCATCGTCGTTGAGGGCGAGGTGAGCGGGTTCCGCCGCTATCCGTCGGGCCATTGCTACTTCACGCTCAAAGACGCGGAGGCCCAGATTTCGGCCGTCATGTTCAAGTCCTCCTTCGAGCGGTGCCCAGACGCGCCGCGCCTTCAGGACGGCGCGAAGGTGCGCGTCAGAGCGAACGCGACCGTCTATCCGCCGCGCGGGAACTATCAACTCGTCGTCCTCGCGGCGCGGCTCGCGGGCGAAGGCGACCTCATGCGGCAGTATCTCGCGCTCAAGGCGAAGCTCGAAGCGGAGGGGCTTTTCGATGCCGCGAAGAAGCGTCCGCTCCCCGCGATGCCGCGCCGCATCGCCATTGTGACGAGCGAGGCGGGGGCGGTTATTCACGACATGTGCACCGTTCTTTCACGCCGCTTCCCCGCGCTTGAGATCCGCCTCTACCCGAGCCTCGTCCAGGGCGAGGGCGCGGCCGCGACGCTCGCCGCGGGCATCCGCTACTTTAACGACTGCACCGACTGGAAGGCTGATCTCCTCATCCTCGCGCGCGGTGGCGGCTCATTCGAGGATCTCTTCTGCTTCAACGACGAGATGCTCGTGAGGACGCTTGCCGCCTCGCAGATTCCGACGATCAGTGCGGTCGGGCACGAGACGGACTTTACGCTCGCGGACTTTGCGGCCGACAAGCGCGCCGGGACGCCGTCCATCGCGGCCGAGATGGCAGTTCCCGTCCTCTCGGAGGTGCGCGACACGCTTGCCGATTCTCTCGCGCGTCTCGACCGTGCCTTGTCGCAGCGCGGCGAGTTCTACGCCCAACGCCTCGACCACCTCGGCGCGGCACTCGCCTCTGCGCTCGTCAACGCGGGCGCGGCAGCACGCCTCAGGCTCACGCGCCTTGGCGAGCGGCTCGTCCCGGCGATTCGCCTTCGCCATCAGGCGCTCATCGCGCGCGTTGAGAAGGCCGAGGCGCGGCTTAAAGCCTATTCGCCATATGGCGTTCTTGAGCGCGGCTATTCGCTCACAACGCGCGCTGACGGCACGCTTGTGCGCGATGTCAAGGATGTGAACGCGGGCGACGATGTCGTGACGCGCCTCGCCTCGGGCACTTTCCGCTCAACGGTCAAGGCGGATTGCCCCGATTTTTGAGAACCGTTGGCCCTAGGACTCAATCAACGCAAATCTCTCTCGGAGAGGTTGGCGCATGCAAAAGCAGAATTTGAATTACAGTTTTAGGTTTAACCTGTTTCTATAATTCGCGAGATCACGGCTTCTTCTTCCATGGTGTTGGGACAAGTCGCGATACCGCGTGCCGTCTACACGTTCTACATGGGCAAAAAATCCACGGTTCGACCCCATCCAATTCGAGCTTTTGCATATTCACGGGCTTTCGTTTTACAAAATCCCGGATCTTTGTTTTACATATTTATGGATTCCTATTTTACATCTGCACGGATTTTTGGTATCATATCGTCTGTAAACGGATGAAAAGGAGGCTTTATGGACAATATCAGACGTTGGCATGAATCGACGCTGGAACACGCTCTTGAAACTCGGCGCGTGATTGTCGTCTCGGGTGCGCGGCAGTGCGGGAAATCAACGCTTCTTGAGATGGCCTTTGGCGGACGCGCGGAGATCCGAAGCCTCGACTCCAAGACACTTCGCGATTCTGCGCTGATGGATCCGCAGACGTTCGTTCGGAACGATACGGAAGCGCCGCTCGTGATCGACGAAATTCAGAAGGCGCCAGAACTCTTGTCCGAGATCAAACTCGCGGTTGATCGCAATCGCCGTCCGGGGCAGTATGTCGTGACGGGATCGTCCGACATCTATTCGGCGCCGGAAGTCCAGGAGAGTCTCGCGGGGCGCGTGAAGAACATTCGCATGCGCACGTTCACGCAAGGAGAGATCCGGGGTGTGCGTCCGTCGTTCATTCAGCGGTTGTTCACAGACTCCTTCGCATCTTCTTATTCGGATTGCGACAAGCGTAGCGTTCTGGAGTCGGCTTTTCGCGGAGGCTACCCTGAGGCGTTTCGCCTGTCGGACGCCGATCGCGGCGACTGGTTCGCGGACTATTTGAAGTCTCTGTTTACGCGAGACATGAAAGATGATTCGCACATTCGCCGCCAGCAAGCACTTTACGAGATTCTGAAGTCGGTTGCGGCGTGGTCGTCCAAGTTCGCGGATGCGACGAAGCTGATGGGCGCATGCGGTCTGTCGCGTCCGACATTCACGGAGTATCTCGGCACTCTTGAGCGATACTATCTTTGCGAGCGCGTTGAGGCTTGGGCGGGAACGGACTATGCGCGTGTCGGGAAGCGTCCGAAGTGGTTCGTCTGCGACACGGGTCTGATGGCGTCCGTTTTGAACTGGCGCATGAAGGACGTCGAGCTTGACTCGGACCGTTCGGGAAAGCTAGTCGAGACGTTTGTCTTCGGCGAGCTGGTCGCGCAAGTCGAGATGACGCGCGGATGCTCGCTTTATCAGTATCGCGACTCCGAGAAGCGCGAAATCGACTTTGTGGTGGAGAATGCGGACGGTGATCTTGTTGGCATCGAAGTCAAGGCGGGGTCGAACGTCGGCCGCGAGGACTTCCGCCATCTTGCCTGGTTCCGCGACAACTTGGCGAAGGGGCGAACGTTTCACGGCATCGTGCTTTATACGGGGGCACATACTCTTTCGTTTGGCGACAGACTCCGCGCCGTCCCCATCGCCACGCTCTGGTCGTGAAACTCAGTGTGGCGCGGCGCGGACGGTCGTTTCGCCGAGTTGCGCGAGACGGTCGTTGAGTCAGGTCGTCTCAATTTTTGAGAGCCGTTGGTTCTATGACTCAATCAACGCAAATCTCTCTCGGAGAGGTTGGCGCATGACGGGTTAGCGGAGGAGGTACTTTTTTTGGTATAATAGTATAGACTATGAATTTACTGAAGATGTTGTTGGGGACGCGCAACGAGCGCGAACTCAAGAAAATTCGCCCGATTGTTGCCGAGATCAACCGGCTTGAGGAGAAACTGCAGTCCGAGAATCTCTCTGACGAAGACTTTCCGAAACGCACCGAGGCGCTGAAAGCGCGCGTCGCGGCGGGCGAGAGCCTCGATGCGATTTTGCCCGAGGCGTTCGCGCTCGTCAAGAACGCATGCCGCCACTTGGTCGGCACGACCGAGGAGGTCTGCGGTCACACGCTGACGTGGAACATGATTCCCTTCGATGTCCAGCTTATCGGCGGCATCGCGCTCCACCAGGGCAAGATCGCCGAGATGCAGACGGGCGAAGGCAAGACGCTTGTCGCGACGTTGCCGCTCTACCTGAACGCGCTCTCGGGCCAGAACGTCCAACTCGTCACGGTGAACGACTACCTCGCGCGCCGCGACGCGACGTGGATGGGCCACCTCTACCACTACCTCGGCCTCACCGTCGGCTGCATTCAGAACTCGATGGACTCCGAGGAGCGCCGTGCGCAATATGCCTGCGACATCACCTACGGCACGAACTCGGAGTTCGGCTTCGACTACCTGC
>CAYNVE010000011.1:0-20539 GCA_964400635.1 uncultured Lentisphaeraceae bacterium | reverse complement strand
GTCCGTCCGGCGCGACCTCGCGATACTTGACGGCGAGCAGGCCCTCGGCGTATTTTGTCGCCATGCCGAAGAACGCGGCGACTTCCATCCAGAAGAGCGCGCCCGGGCCACCCGTGCCGATCGCCGTCGCGACGCCGACGATGTTGCCCGTGCCAATCGTCGCGGAAAGCGCGGTGCAGAGCGCGCCGAACTGCGAGACCTCGCCATTGACGCCCTCGTCCACCTCTTGGTGGAACATGTATCGAAACGCGCGCCGGAGGTTCAAGAGGTGGTAGAAGCGCAAGATGCACGTAAGCAGAAGGCCCGTCACGAGGACGGACGCGATAAGCGGAATGCCCCAGACCCATCCGTCGACCGTGTCAACGAAGCCCGTGAACGAGGCAAGCCAGTCGCTCGTCGCCTCGACGGTCTTCGCGACAGCCCCTGTCTGCGCCGCCTCGGGTTCCTCTTGCACGACCATGAGCGCCGTCGGCGCGGCATCCGTCACCGTCTGCGCGAACGCGCACACGCTAAAACACACGACGGCACCCACCGTCCCCATCATCTTCCCAAAATTTCCCATGAGTCTCTCTTCTTAAATCAACCTTCATTCGCAAGGCGCAGAAGTTCCGCGGCGTGCGTCTTCACAACACTCGTCAACTTCTCGCCGCCGAGCATGCGCGCAATCTCACGAACACGCGCATCACCCGTCACCTCCGCGACATGCGACTTCGTCCGCGATGCGGTCACGCCCTTCGTGACGACGAGATGCCGCGCGCCATAGACCGCGCTCTGCGGCAAGTGCGTGATCGCAATCACCTGCCGCCCCTTCGCGACCTCGCGCATCTTCTCGCCCACCACCTTGCCGACCTCGCCGCCGATGTTCGCATCAATCTCGTCAAAGACGAGCGTCGTGGGCGAAGGGTCGGGGGCTTTGTTCTTTGCGCTTTGTGCTGGGTGCCCAGTGCCCCGTAGAGAGGCATCGGACGAAACAACCTTCAGCGCGAGCATAACACGCGCAATCTCGCCCGACGAGGCAATTTCAGCGAGCGGCCGCGCGGCCTCGCCAGGATTCGGCTCAAAGAGAAAGACAACGCGGTCGAGTCCGCTCGCCGTCGGTGCGTCAAGCGCCTCCAGTCGGACGGAGAACTTCGCTTGCAAAAAGCCGAGCGCATGCAACTCTCGCTCAATCGCCTTCGAGAAAGACGCGCCCGCCTTCGTCCGCGCCTTCGTGATCGCCGCACCCGCCGTGCGCAAGTCTGCAAGACGCGCGGTACATTCTTTCTCAAGCGTGGCGAGCGTCTCGTCGCGGTTCTCGAGTGCCGTAAGGCGCGTCTTCTTCTCGGCGAGGATCTTAAGAAGGCGCGAGACATCTGACTCGCCCGCGGCACTCGGCGCGGAGGCAAGATACTTCCGCTTCAGCCGATTGATCGTCGTGAGCCGCGCGTCGAGCGTGGCCATATCCTCCTCGCCCGCGTCAAGGCGCGAAAGTGCGTCGGCGATCGCGCGAGAGAGATCCTCCGCGCGCGCGACGAGCGACTCGGCCTCGGTCGACCACGCCTCGGCAGCGGGAAAATGGCGCGCCATGCGCAAGAAGCGCGGTTGGAGAGACGAAAGAAGTGTGATGACACCCTCGTCACCGCCGAGGGCCTCCGTAACCGCGTTACCCTCCTCAACGATCTCCTGCGCGTGCGCGGCGGCGGCGTGCCGTTCGGCAATCGTCTCGTCCTCATCGGTCAGCGCGGCCTCGTCCAGTTCGTTGACCTGAAAGCGCAAGAAGTCAAGATCCTCCGTCTTCGTCTCGTCGCGAAGCGCGGCGAGGCGCGCAGATGCCTCCGCCCACGCCGTGTAGAGCGCGTCGTATTTCGCGCGCGCGATGGAGCCAAAGTCATCCAGCACCTTCAACTGGAATGACTCATCGAGAAGCCGGTCGTTCGCGCGCGGCCCGTGGATGTCAACGAGGCGGCGCGCGGCCTCCTTCAATTCGCCAAGCGCGACGGACTCGTCATCGATCCACGCACGGCTCCGCCCCTCGCGCGTCACTGTGCGACGAAAGCGCGTCTCGTGCCCCCTCGCATCCACAAAGACAGCCTCGACACTGGCCTCGACCGCGCCGTCGCGAACGGCCGATGACTCGGCGCGCGCGCCGAGGACGAGGTCGAGCGCGCCCATGAGGACGGACTTGCCCGCGCCCGTCTCGCCCGTGATGACGTTAAGCCCAGGCGCAAACGCAACATCGGCGCGCTCAATGACGGCTAGATTCGAGACTGAAAGACTTTTCAGCATAATCTTCTCGCGTACGCCGACATCACGAAGGACGATTGTGTCCACACCGCCGCCATGCGCGCGCGGTGTCTTAGTTTCCGTAGCCCTCTTCGCGCAACTTCTGCACGACGGAATCGGGATCCTGCGCCTTCGTGATCAACTCCTCGTACGCGATGAGCCCCTGCTTGTAGAGCGACGAGAGGTGCGCGTCCAGCGTCTGCATACCGTATTTCGCGCCCGTCTGCAGGTCCGACTTAATCATGTTCGTCTTGTTGTCGCGGATGCGCGAGCAAATCGCGTCAGTGCGCGTCATAATCTCGAACGCGGCGACGCGCCCGTGCACCTCACCGTTCGCATCGAGGCGCGGCAGAAGAATCTGCGAGATGACGGCCTGAAGACCCGCCGCGAGCTGCGTGCGGATCTGCGACTGCTGGTTCATCGGGAAGGCATCAACGATTCGGTCGATCGTTTCGGCCGCGCCCGTCGTGTGCAAGGTGCCGAAAACGAGGTGGCCCGTTTCAGCCGCCGTGATGGCCGCCGCGATGGTCTCAAGGTCGCGCATTTCGCCGACGAGGATAACATCCGGGTCTTGACGAAGCGCGCGGCGGATGGCCTCGGCGAAACTCGGCACGTCGTCGCCGATCTCGCGCTGGGTGACGAGCGAGTTCTGCGAGGTGTGGTAGAATTCGATCGGGTCCTCGATGGTGATGATGTGGACGTTGCGCTCGTGGTTGATGACGTTCAGCATCGAGGCGAGCGTCGTCGACTTGCCGGAGCCCGTCGGGCCGGTGACGAGGATCAGCCCGCGCGGCTTGAAGAGAAGCTCCTTCACGACGGGCGGAAGGCCGAGCTGCTCCATCGTGAGAAGCGTATTCGGAATCTGACGGAGCACCGCGCCGTAGCGCTTGCGCTCCTTGAAGATCGAGACACGAAAGCGCGTGCCGTCGGGGTGCGCGAGCGCGAAGTCCGCGCCACCGTTCTTTTCGACCTCTTCCATCTTCGAGGGGTCGCCAAGGCGGTCCACCATCTCCTCACAAAGCGCGTGCGACTCCTCGGGCGAAAGCGACTCTTCCGAAATCGGCAGAAGCTCGCCGTGGACACGCAGCTTCGGCGGCATGTACGCGCGGATGTGGAGGTCGGAGGCGCCTTCGTCAATCGTCGCCTGCAGGAGGTCTTCAATGTGGATGTCCATAAGCGTTCGTCGTCGGATGATGGTTGAAATCAGAATTAGTTCGCGTCGCCCATCGTGACGCGCAACACCTCGGCGAGCGACGTCATGCCGCTCGCGACCTTGAGCATGCCGTCCTCGCGCAGGGTGCGCATACCCATCTCGCGGGCGCGCTCGCGCAGAAGCGAGGCCGGCGCGTGGTCGAAGATAAGACGCTGGATCGTGTCGTCGACCTTAAAAATCTCGAAGATGCCCTTGCGGCCCTTGTAGCCCGTCTTGCCGCACTTGTCACAGCCCGCGCCGTGATACATATGGTCGGGGACCTGCGCGTTCGAGCCCTTCGAAAGACCCGTCAGCATCTTGATCTCACGATCGGTCGGCGTGTACGCTTCTTTGCAGTTTTCACAAATCGCGCGCACGAGTCGCTGAGCCATTGCGGCGCGCAAGGCGGAGGCGACGAGGAACGGCTTGACGCCGATATCGAGAAGTCGCGTCACAGCCGACGGCGCGTCGTTCGTGTGCAAAGTCGAGAAGACGAGGTGGCCCGTCAAGGCGGCCTCCATCGCGATGTCCGCCGTCTCCGCATCGCGGATTTCGCCGATCATGACGATATTCGGTGCCTGTCGCAGAATCGAACGGAGCGCGGCCGAGAAGTCAAGACCGACATCCTTGTTGACCTGCACCTGATTGATGCCGCTCATCTGATATTCGACCGGGTCCTCGACCGTGATGAGTTTCTTGTCGGGCGTATTGATCTGGCCAAGGCAAGCGTAGAGCGTCGTCGTCTTGCCCGAGCCCGTCGGCCCCGTCACGAGCACGACGCCGTCAGGAAGCTTGATGAGACGCTCGAATGTTGTCTGGTCGTCGGAGAGGAAGCCAAGCTGCGGCAGGCCGAGCGAGAGGTTCGACTTATCCAAAATACGCATGACGATCGACTCGCCGTGATTCGTCGGCACCGACGAGACGCGCAGGTCAAGATCTTTGCCGCCGACGGTAATCTGGATGCGGCCGTCCTGCGGGACGCGCTTTTCCGAGATCTTCATCTTCGACATGATCTTGAAGCGCGAGATAAGCGCGCCCTGCAAGCGCTTCGGCGGCGAGTCCATCTTCCGGAGCGCGCCGTCGATGCGGTAGCGCACGCGGAACTCCTTCTCAAGCGGCTCGATATGAATATCGGACGCCTTCATCTTGATCGCCGTTGTGATAATCATGTTGGCGAGCTTGATGACGGCCGAGTCGTCACCAGGCGCGACATTCTCGCCAAGCCCCGCCTCGTCGCGTGTCGTCACATCCGCGTCAGCGGCCGAAGCATAGACCTTCGCCTGCGCGGCCTTCGCCTCGGCAATCGGGCAGAGGACGGCCTCGACATCCTTGCCACGTAAGACATAGCGCAGCGAATCAATCGCGTCATAGCCCATCGGATCGATGAGCGCGACCGTGACCGAATCATCTGTCGCAACAACGGGCACGACGCCGTATTTCTTCGCAATCTCGTCGGGGACGGCCTTCGCCGCCTCGCTCTGGATCGCCTCCGCATCAATGTGACAGTACTTAAGGCCGAATTGATCGGCGATCGTTCCGAGAACCGTGTCCTCGTCGAGCGTACCGCCCGCGACGAGCACGTCCAGCGTCGTCTCGTTCTCGGCCTTCATCGAGTTTCGAGCCGTCTCGACTTGCTCGGGCGTCAAGAACCCGCGCTCGGTCAGAAGCTGGACAACATATTCGTCATTACTCGTCATGGCAAAATCTATTATAGCCTAAATCGGCGCGCGCGACAAGGCTCAGAGCTCTCGAATGAAGATGTTGCGCCATTCGATCGGGTCGCCATGGCACTGCAGTTCGATTTGCCCCTCGGGGAAGATCGCCTGCGCGCGGTTCCAGTAATTTTCAAGCGTGACACCATCGACGACGAGGACGCCATTCAAATAGACCGTCACCTTCTCGCCGCGCATGATTACGTGGAAGCGGTTCCAGTCGCCGACGAGGCGATCCGCAATCGCGAGCGCGCGCGAGGGATTCTTCACGTTGTTGTAAAGTCCACCCGAGCCGATGCCCCACTGGTTGTGCGCGTCCCAAATCTGGACCTGCGGCGAGCCGCGCAGATAGAGGCCCGAATCGCCCGTCACCGAGAGAAGCCGCCAGTCGGCCCAGAGTTCAAAGTCTTTGAAATCCTTCGCCGTCGCGAGCGAGTAGCCGCCACGGAAGCCATCAAAGAAGAGGACACCATTTTTCACATGCCAGTGCGCATCGCGCGCGAAGTCGGCCGTGCGCTGCATCTCAAGAAGCGTGTCGGGATCGGCCGCCGCACGAACAAGAGGATTATCGAACTTGCGCGACGGCGTGACGCCCTTCCACATCGTCTTCAGTTGCTCGGCGTCTCCATTAAAGTAGGCCGTAAAACCCGCGATCTCCTTCGTCGTCATCTTCGGGCAGACGCCGTCCATCTTCGCATCCTTCGGAAGTTCCAAAACACGGATGTTTCTCAAAAGGACGTTCGTGCTCGCGCCGAGAATCGCGATATGGCCCTTCTTGTTCTGGAGACCTAAGTGCGAGCGCGCGTCAAGCGTGTCGCCATCGCCCTTCAACCCCGCGACGTTCGTCTTGGTGACGAGCGTTCCATTGACCACGACCTCGATCTCGCTCCCAATGACGCGGATCTCGAAGAAGTTCCACAAGCCGCACCTACGCATGTAGCTGCCGTTGCCCGCGAAGTTCTTCTCTTTGCCCCAAATCTGTTTGTTCACATTGTCGCGGCGGCTCGCGGCGATACCGAAGACCGAACCCGAGTAGCGGTAGGGCGCCTTCAACTTGGGTGTGCGCGACTCAGCGTCATAGAACTTCGACCCCCCGTCGTCGAGAATTTGCACCTCACCCATCCCCTCGAACGCCGCGTTCACCGTCGGGTTCGGGACGCGTAGTCCAATGCCGCAGTCGCCGTTCTCGGGTAGCAACACCTCAAAGCGCAAGACGAAGTTCTCATACTCCTTGCGCGTCAGAAGATTGCCGCGATCGATGCGGCCCGGTCGCTCCACGCACGCGAGAACATTCTCCTCACGAATCTCGCCCGTCGAGAGCGTTGTTTGATACGGCTCAACGGCAAAAATCGTTGACCCGTACCAGCCGCGCAAATCCTTGCCGTTGAAGAGACTCTCAAAGCCCTCCTCAACGGTCGCGGGATACGCCTCTTCACCGAACGCCGCGCATGAGAGAAGCGCGCACGAGAATGCCAGAATCGAGACCTTCATGATCGTAAAAAAGAGAAACTCCTTAAACAACGAACGGGAAAAAATAGAAAACGAAATCGAGCGACTTAAACGGCCTTCCATTCAAGCGAGAGGTCGATCGAGCCAGCAGAGTGCGTGAGGCAACCGAGCGAAATCGCCGTCACCCCCGTTGCCGCAACTTCCTTCGCGCGTTCAAGCGTGATGCCGCCCGAAGCCTCCGTCTTTGAAAGGCCCTGACACATCTTGACGCACTTCTTCATGTCGGCGCACGTCATGTTGTCGAGCATGATCCACTCGGGTTTCGCCTTGAGCGCACTCGCGCATTCGCGCAGGCTCTCAACCTCAACCTCGACGGCGAGTTTCGGAAACGCCTTGCGCGCCGCGACAACGGCCTCATCAAGTTCGTCGGGGTTGCCGCCCTTCCAGAGCCGACGGTGGTTGTCCTTCATGAGGACGCGGTCATACATGCCCATGCGGTGATTCGTGCCGCCGCCGCAGAGGACGGCGTACTTCTCGAAAACGCGAAGGCCGGGTGTCGTCTTGCGCGTATCAAGAATCATCGTGCCGTACTTCTTCGTCGCGTCCACAAACTTGCGCGTCAGAGTCGCCGTCGCGCACATCCGCTGCATGAAGTTGAGCGCCGTGCGCTCCGCCGCGAGAATGGAGCGCGCCTTGCCGCGAAATGTGAGGATCGTCTCCTTCGGCTTCACGATGGATCCGTCCTTCTTCAGAATCTTCACTTGGATCAAAGGGTCGACCGCCTTCATAACAGCCTTCGCGACTGTCGCGCCCGCGACAACGCACCCCGTTCCCTTCGCGTAAATTTCGCCCGTCGCGACCGCCTTTGGATCAACGAGCGCAAGGCTCGTCGCGTCGCACCAATCCGCCTTCGAGGCGAGGCGCGACGCATCCGCGAGGTCTTCGTCAAGCGCCAAAAGAACCGCGGCCTTGGCGCGCGGCGAGAGCATGATGTCTTTCATGCGAAGCGCCTTTCCCGACCTTAGGCCGGCATGAGGAATTCCCAGTGCTTCCAGAGCATATAGACGAGGACACCCGTCACGATGAGCGAGACGATCGCCGCGCCGAACGCCACCTTGAGCCCGATTGTCGCGCCCGCCACCTTCTTGGACGCATCGGGGGTGTCGAGGCGAAGGCGGCTCGCAATGGCCGCGCCGCCCGGGGCGGTGGACGTCGCCGTCGCAGGCGCTTTCGTCACTTTAATAGGCTTTTTGATAGTCATATTTAGGATTATACCACGAGCGCGCATTCGAAATCAAGGCGCGATTTCTCAACAGTCACACGGTTGACAAGGCCGCGGCAAATTCGCTATCATATTAGGCCTATGGAAACGAAGCTCAAGTTCATGAAGGTTCGCGGGACATGGCGCGAGGTCGCCGACGCCGCGCGCACGACAATTCGACAGGAAGAGGGAACGGGCGAGGTAAGCGCACGCTGGAAAAAGCGCATCCTCCTCGCCGAGCATTCGCCCATCCGCAAACTCTGCTTCAACTGGAAGTGGATCGACCTCCCCTACTGGGTCTCCGTCCACATCGTCCGCCACAAGTTCGGCATCGAGCACTTCGTCTCAACCCAGCGCAGTGATCGCACGGGCGTCGTGCGCGACGCGAACCGCCAAGACGCGCCCGTCATGCACGAGTGCTTCGCCGACGCGCAGGCCATCCTCTCCATCTCACGCCGTCGCCTCTGCGGTCAGGCGAGCCCCGAGACGCGCGCGGCATGGCGGATGGTCGTCGACGCCATCGCCGAGAAGGAACCCGAAGTCGCCGCCTGCTGTGTGCCCGAATGCGTCTATCGCGGCTTCTGTCCCGAGTTCAAGCCCTGCGGCTTCTTCGGCACAAAGGCCTACGACGACATGCTCGAAAAATACCGCGCCGTCCCGCCGCCGAAAAGCGCGAACTAGCAGAATGAACGCCGCTCGCCCGCTCACGCCGTCAGGCGGACGCGGGGGTCGAGCGCGGCGTAGAGAAGATCGATCGCGAGATTCACGAACTGGTAGAGGAGCGCGCCCAGAACGACGATTGTGCGCACAACGGCCATGTCCGACGAGTGGATTGCGCTCATTGAGACGAATCCGAGACCCGGGATTCCGAAGAAACTCTCCAAAAGGAGCGAGCCTGAGAAGAGCCACGGAATTGACAAAGAGACATACGTGACAATCGGGATGAGCGCGTTCGGCAGGACGTGGCGCGTCATCACGCGCGCGCGAGAGAGCCCCTTCGCGCGCGCGGCGAGGACATAGGGTTTGTAAATCTCGTCGAGAATCGCCGTCCGAAAGAAGCGCACGTCCGTGCCCAGCGACGAGAGAATGCCAATTGCGACAGGAAGAACGAGAAAGAACGCGCTCTCGTAGCCCCAAACGGGGAAGAGCCCCGCCTTGTACGAGAGGAAGAACTGCGCGAGAAGAACCCAGACGACATAGTTGACGCTCATGAGAACGGTTGAGGCGAGAAGAATCGCCTTGTCGACGAGCCGTCCACGAAACGCCGCCGAGAGCATGGCGAGCATCAGCGCGACAATCGTCCCGCCGACGAGGATCGGAAGCGTGAGCGAGAGCGAGGGACCCACCCCGCGCGCCAACACATCGAGGACTGGCTCATGATTCGAGAGCGAATAGCCAAAGTTCCCCGAGAAGACATCGCGCACAAAGCGGACGAATTGGACGAAGACATTCTGGTCGTAGCCCCACTTGTGGTTGAACGCGGCAATCGCCTCAGCCGTCGCGTTCTTGCCGAGAATCGCCGCCGCCGGCGACGAGCCGACGACGTGGAAGAGAAGGAACGAGAGGAGGAGGACGCCGAACGTCGTCGGCACCGCCTCCAAAATCCGTCTCAGGGCGTACTTCAGCATCCGCAGGCGGCTTTGAGCGCCGCGACGAGCGAATCGACGTCCGTCGCCTCCAGACGGCGAAGCGCGCACGCCCAACGGTACGCGCCCGAGCCGTTCGTGTCGTACGGGCGATCGCGGAAGAGTTCGTCGAAGGCCGCGCGACGCGCGCGGTAGGCCTCCTGCGTCTCAACGAACTTGCGGCGGAAGCCCTCAATGTAGGCCTGCGCGAAGAGCGCGTCGTCCGTAACGAACGCCTTGCGCGAGACGACGAAAGCGGCATATTCCGCAATGTAGTCGGTCACTGGCGACTCATAGTTGACGAAGCTACCCGCATGGTCGGTGATGCGAATCTCGCTCGGCAAGTCGTCCGCGCCGACGCGCACAATCTCGTAGTCCTTGTCAAAGAGAAACTCCTTCGTCGTCGAACTGCGACGCCCGACGATGGCGTCCGTCGCGGCGGCCTGCCCCATCAAGAAGGCGAATTTCTGCGCCCATGCCGGGTTGCGGAGGCGCGCGGGCGGAATTTTATCGGAAGCGATGCCGTCCTCGTAGGGGCGCACGAGGTAGCTCGTGTGGATGACGCAGCCCTTGTACTGATTCGCGCCCTGATAACGCTCGGAGAACTGCCCGAAGCCGATGCGGTTTGGGAGGTTCATGCCGAGTTGGCGGCACATGAGTCGGCGGTCGAGGACGAAGTCCGTATACTCGTCAGATTCGAACGTCGCCTGCAGAAGGTTCTTACCCTCGTTCAGGTGCTCGGCAATGCCCCACTTCAGAAGGCGAATAATCATGACCTTCGGCGTGGCCGCACCCATCTCGCGATACTGCATGATGTAGATGTGACCGCGACGGCTCCCCGGGACGGGAACACGCGAGAGCGAGTGGGCGATGCGGCCGATATTGATGTAGGCGACCTTGCCAAAAAGGCGCGTCATGTTGAAGAGGAACGCCTTCACGCGCGAGTCGCAAAGCGCGAGCAATTGCGGGTCTTGCGTGCGCACGGCCTCGTCGTAGGCCTCGTCGAAAACGATGCGCCCTTCCTCAACGCGCACGCCCGGAAGCCACTCGATCTGGCGGTAGAACTCGGGCGCGATGTCCTCAACAAGCTCGCCTTCTTCAACGCACGTGTCGTTCGGCACCTTCATGAGCGTCCGACACATCTCATTGCGCCACTCGATGTTTTCGACCGTCTCGTCGCGCAACTCGCGCGGCAGATTCATGCGCCAGTCGACATTGATTTTGTCACATGCGGCGCGGAGCGCGGCATCGTCGAGCGCATCCACGTCAAGCGCACGGAACGCAACCTTGACGCCTTGGGCAATTGCCGTTGGGAAGATGTCGACCTCAGGCTGCCCCTTACGGTTGCGGTGAGAAAGACCGCCCACAACCTCCTTCACCTGACGGCGGAAGTCGTCTGGCGAGAGGGTGGCGAGACAGTCGTAACTTGACGCCGTCAGATAGCGCGTTCCCGAGGCGTGGTTGTAGTAGTAAATCGCCTTCTCGCCAATCGCAACGCGCGAGGAGGTGACGAACTCAGCCATGTCGTCGGCCGAGATAGGTTGGCGAGACATGCGCCAGTTCTCACCGCGCTCACGCAGAGCCGTGCGCACCTTCGAGATGCTCGTATTGAGATAGCGAATGACGCGCTTGGAGACGAGCGTCTGCAGCATCGCGTCGGCGCGGAAGGCGAGATCCATACGCTCGGGGTCGGGGCGGATGAGGACGAAGTCGTCCGTAAAAATGAGATCCACCGACTCAGCAAGCTCCGCCTCCTCCTCAACGGGCGTGAGCGGCCGCTCCTCCGAGAGCGCCTCAATCCACTTCACACGCTGCATCGCGTGGACGCCCGGTGTCGTGACGAGCCCCGGCGTGCGCAGAAAAATCGTGCCCACACGACTCAGGAGACGGCCGTCCGACGTCTTCGCAAAGATCTTTTCACCGATGATTTTCATAGTAGAACCATTATACCACATTCGCGTCGTCGCCCGTCACGCGCGTCAGGATGAGCGAGCCGACCTCAACGCTCGTGGGCGAGATCTCGAAGGCCTTATAAAGTTCGGCGGCCGCCTTCTCAAGGCCGTCAGGATCTGTTGACTTCTCAAGCGTCGCCAGCGGCGCGCCCGTCGCAACGCGGTCGCCGACCTTCACGGCGAGCGTGACGCCCGCAAGCGGGTCGATCTTGTCTCCCGTCCGTTCGCGCCCCGCGCCGAGAGAGAGCGCGACGCGAGCGACGCGCGCGGCATCGATGGCGGAAACGAAGCCCGACTTCATCGCCTGAATCTTAAACTTGAACGTCGGCTTCTTGAGAAGCGACGCGAATGCGTCGAGGCTTCCGCCCTGCGCCTTCACCATCGCCTCGAAGCGCTGCAACGCCGAGCCGTCCGCCCATTTCTCGCGGCACATCGCGCGCGCCGCGTCAAGCGGCAGATCTCGCGCAAGCGAGACCATGAGAGCAGCAAGTTCCACGCACAGGTCGATGACGCGCGTGTCAAAAGAAGGCGGTGTTAAGCCGCGCAAAATGTCCCACGCCTCCTTCACCTCATTCGCGTTGCCGACGGCAAAGCCGAGCGGCGCGGACATATCGGTCACGAGCGCGGCGGCCTTGCGCCCGGCCGAGCGAGAGGCCTTCACCATCGCCTCGGCGAGCGAAAGCGCCTCTTCGCGCGTCTTCATGAACGCGCCCGAACCCGCCTTCACATCAAAGACAAGCGTTCCCGCGCCCTCCGCCCACTTCTTCGAGAGAATTGACGCGCAAATGAGCGGGATTGAGGCGACCGTCCCCGTCACATCGCGAAGCGCGTAGAGTTTCTTGTCGGCGGGGCAGATCTCAGAGGTCTGCACCGTCATCGAAACGCCGACCTCATCAAGGACGCGGCGGAAGGCGTCGAGCGAAAGCGCGGCATCGTAGCCCGGGATCGTCTCGAGTTTGTCGGCCGTTCCGCCCGTAAGCCCCAGCGCGCGCCCCGTGAGCGAGGGGACAACGAGGCCGCACGCGGCGGCGAGCGGCTGGATGACGAGAGAAAGTTTGTCACCAACGCCGCCTGTCGAATGCTTGTCGGCCGTCGGACGTCCGAGTGAAGACCAATCGAGCGTCGCACCCGAGCGCATCATCGCGTCGGTGAGGTCGGCCGTCTCGCGGTCGTTCATGCCGCGACAGCAAATGGCCATCGCGAGTGCCGACATCTGATAGTCGGGCATTTCGCCCTTCGTGAAGAGCGCGACACATTCGCGAATCTCGCCCGTCGAAAGCGCATGCCCTTCGCGCTTCTTGTCCAGAATCAGTTTGGCCGAGAACATCACCACCTCCTCTGTCGGTTTTGCCAAGAGCTCGTCGACCGATACGACCCGTAGCGGCTCGCTGTCAGCGGCGCGTAGCACGACGTGGCGCGGATATCGAGAAGTTCCTTCGGGATCTCCTTGACGAACGGTGACGGCTCGACGGGGAACGAGCCACCATCGGGGTTACTGCGCATCGAGGGGACATACAGGGAGAGACGATCTTTCGCCCGCGTCACCGCGACGTAGAAGAGGCGACGCTCCTCGTCCTCGCGCCCTTCCTCCGTCGCCTTCGCCGAAGGGAACATCCCAGCGGCGAGCCACGGCAAAAAGACGACGGGCCACTCCATGCCTTTGGCCTGATGCACCGTTGAGAGCGTGACCACGTTCTCGTCGAGGGTGTTCTTGCGCGCGTCAAGGTTCGTAAGAAGCGCGACATCCGCCAGAAACGACTCAAGCCGCTCGCGACCGTTCGCCTCGCGCGGCACGTCCGCGTTCATAATCTGCACACCCAGTTCCTTCACGTCCTCAAGGCGCGAGTCGGCGTCAGCCTCCTCCCATTCGCGGCGAAGGTGGTCTTCGTAGAAGAGGTCGCAGAAGTCCTCAACAACCTCGCCAATCGCCCCCTCGTCGAGATGATCGCTCGCGCACTCAAAGCACTTGGCGAGCGGCGGCCAAAACGTCTTCGCCTTCGCGGGGAGGAGCCCTAAGAGCGCATCACGATCGGCTTTCGCGCAACCGTCAAAGACGCGCCCGAGCCGATCCCACATTTTTTCGGCCATCTTCTCGCCAACGCCCGGAAAGAGACAGACGAGGCGGCGGAACGAAAGCTCATCGCGCGAATGGAGGACGAGGCGCAAGTAGGCGAGCGTATCTTTCGTGTGAATCTGCTCGAAGACGCCGACACCCGAGGTGATCTTGAACGGAACCTTCATGCGCGCGAGAATCATCTGCACGTCGATTGACTGGAAGTGGCTCCGATAGAGAATCGCCATATTCTGGTAACGATAGCCGAGGTCGTGCATGCGACCAATCGCCTGAACAATCTCGTTCGCCTGCGCTTTCGCGTCATAGACCTTGACGAGCGTGGGCTTCACGCCCGCGTCGCGACGCGCGGCCGAGAGCGTCTTCTCGAACTGGCGCGGCGCGTCCTTCATGACGACATTCGCGACGTCGAGGATGCCAGGCACGGAGCGGTAATTGCGCTCAAGTTTCACAATTCGGCAGCCCGGCCAGCGATTCGGGAAGTCCATGATGTTCTCGATCTGCGCGCCGCGCCATGTGTAGATGCACTGGAAGTCGTCACCGACGGCCATGATGTTGCGGTGCTTCGCCGCGAGCAAATCGGCGAACGCCGCCTGAATACCGTTCGTGTCCTGATACTCGTCGACGAGTACGTGGAGAAAGTGGTCTTGCAAAAAAGCACGTAGGTCGTCCTTCTCCTTCAAGAGGCGGAGGCCGTTCACAAGCAGGTCGTCAAAGTCCATCGCGCCGAGTTCCTGCTTGCGCGCGACGTAGAGATGCGCAATCTCGACAATCTTCTCGGGGTCAACGCCCGCCGTCTTCGTCTGCCAGCGCGCGGCGATAAGGTCGATCGGCTTCGACTCGTTCGCCGCCTCGGAGATCATCTTCGCGACGACCTCCTTCTTGACAAAGTCCTTCGGCTCGGGGACGGTCGCCTTGATGATCTCGCCGACGAGTTTCTTCTGGTCATCTTCGTCAAGAATCGCAAAACTCGGCGAGAAGCCGAGCGCGGAACCCCAGCGGCGCAAAAAGCGCGAGCAGACGGAGTGAAAGGTTCCCGACCAGATCGCGCCAACCGCGTCACCCACGAGCGCCTCGGCGCGGTCGCGCATCTCGCGCGCGGCGCGGTTCGTGAATGTGAGAAGAAGAATGCGATCGGGCGAGACGCCCTGCTCGATGAGATAGGCGACGCGGTGGACGAGTGTACGCGTCTTGCCCGTCCCGGCCGCCGCGAGGACGAGAAGCGGCCCGTCGCCCGCCGTCGCGGCCGCGCACTGCTCAGGGTTGAGAAGTTTGGAAAAGTCCGTCATGACCGATCACGCTCGGTTGGAAGGCCCCACGACTCGAGCTTCGTCGCCATCCAATCAAACGTCGCCTCCTGCATCTCCTTCGCGCGCGATGGCATAATCGCGGGTCCGCACGCAACGCGGATGTCATAAGACGTGTCAACGGGGCCAAAGTCCTTGAACACCTTCTTAAAAACCCCCGTCTTGCGCGTCGGCTGGCAGCGCGTGTCAACGACGAGCGGAATGATCGGCACCTTCGCGCGCTCGGCGAGTTTCGCACCAATCGACGAGAAGCGGTTGCGGCTCAAGACCTCACAGCGCGTCCCCTGCGGGAAGATGAGGAAGCTCGAGTTCGCCTGAAGCCGAGCCTGCCCGACGCGCAAGATGTTGATGAGATCTTCGCGCGGCGAAACGCGGCTGATCGGAATCATACCCATGTTCTCTGCCGCCTTCTCCAGGAACGGCAGATGCGCGAGCGAGGCCTTCGCGACATAGTTGAACGCGCCAAACGAGAGGAGCGCAGGCGGAAAGAGCACCGTCTCGGTCATCGACATGTGGTTTGAGAGGTAGACGACAGGACCGTCCACAGCGCGACGATTCTCAAAGCCCTCCAGAATGACATTCATGCCGAGTGCCTCGGCCGCCGTCACGGTCGAGAAGCAAAACTCCGACCAACGGCGAATGGAGAGGCGACCGAGCGGCTGGGCGACGGCGCAGAGGGGGAAGACGCGCGTCACGCCCCATGTGTAGCGCAAGGTCGCGAGCGCCCCCTTCTTCGCGCGCGTCGGCGCACGGCATTCGTCCTTCGTGCGATAGCCGCCCGTCGTGCGAAGCGACTCCTGAAATTCGTCGAGCGTCGTCTTTCTCATCTTGAGCCCTCCTTCTGCTGAAGCCGCGCGAGGCGGCGGCGGATAATCCTGAAATAAAGTGCGTTCACGAGATTGTAGTAGGGCGCGAGGAGGGGCTCGCGCGGTACAGGAAGCCCCACCGCCTTCATCGCCGCGTGATAAAGCCGACGGTAGGGGCGATGCGATGTCTTCCACGGCTTCTTCGGCCCCCAGAAGTGGAGAATCGCGGGGTTGAGCGAGGCGGCGAGACACGAGGCGGGCGTATTCCCGAGCCAATATTTCTTCGTGACATCCCACTTCGCATAGTTCTTGATATTGCGGTCGTGGAAGTTCCAGCGAACGTCGAGCGCGCGCGTCCGAGACCAGTAGAGCGCATTCCACGCATCCTGCTCAATACGGTCAGCAATGACGTAGTTCGCGCGATACCACGCGACAATTTTCTCCCACGTCCGTTCGGCGCGGCATTTTGCGACATCAAAAACGAGGACGCCCGTGTTGAAGTAACGCTCGACCTCGCGCGGCAAAATGCCCTTCTCCCAGACGACCCGCCCCGCGTTGTCGCCATCCTGATCGTACTCGTGGCAGCACGCAATGAGGTTCTCCCCGAGGTCCAACTCAAAGAGCGGCGAGATGTCCGCATTAAAAAGCATGTCGATATCAAAGTGGATGACGTTCCCCATCGCGTCGGGTAGGAGTGCAGGCGTCAAGACGGGCGTCCAGGTGAAGACATTCCAACGCGAGCCCTCGCGGTTCATGATGACATCGGCGAACGGCGCGACAGCCGTCTCAACATTCACATAGCGAAGCGAGGCGAATGGAAAGCGCGCGACAATCTCGTGGAGCGCCGCCTTTGACGCGGGCGAATGACCCGCCCAGCCCTCAAAGACGTTGATGCGCAAGCTGACGCGCGCGCCGTAATGCGAGAGGAGCGACCAGACGGCAACCTTCAGGAAGGGAACGCCCGCGTCATCGCAACTGAAGGCGACGTCGCGCACCGCCGCAAGGCTACTTGAGTTTTTCGACGGCATACGACTCCGAATGGCGTTTCGTGACGAGGACGGCGCGCGTGTAGCCCGACGCGCGGAGCGCGAAAAGGAGCTGCCGCGCCGTCTTCATGTCGCGCACGTCGCTTTCGAGAAAGACGTGGATGACGCGCGTCTTCGGAACGTCGCCGTCATCGAGCGCGTCGAGGACGTCGCGAATCTGGACGAGGTTGTTGCCAATTTTGATGCCGAGCGGCGAAACCGAGACAGACGGCTCGCGCGCATCGAGCTGGAGCGCCGGGCGTGAAACGCAACCCACCGTTGAAAGGAGGAGGGAGAGCCCCGTTGCGAGAAGAAGAAGCGCGCGCATGACCGCCTTTCAGAAATGCTTGACGCGCGGCGTCCATCCGCGCGCCTCGTCTTCCGCCATCTGCGCGAAGCACATGACGATGAGGCGATCGCCAACCTTTCCCTGATGCGCCGCCGCGCCATTGAGGCAGCAGACGTGGCTGCCGCGCTGGCCCGCAATCGCATACGTCTCAAAGCGGTTACCGTTCTCGACATCGGCGCAGAGGATCTTCTCGTAGGGGAGAATTCCGACCGCCTCCATGTCATCGGGATCCAGCGTCAGCGAGCCTTCGTAGTCGAGGCACGCCTCCGTGATGCGGATGCGGTGAAGCTTGGCCTTAAGAAGCGTGAGTGTCATTTTTCCTCGATCATCTTTTCTGTGATGACGACATCTTTCATCTTATCGTTGCCAGGAGCCTCGTACATGATGTCTGTCATGAGGCGCTCCATCTCGGCGCGGAGACCGCGCGCACCCGTCTTGCGCTTGAGGGCCGTCTTTGCGAGCGCCTTCAGCGCGGCCGGCTCGAACGAGAGGCGCACGCCGTCCATCGCGAGAAGCTTCTGATACTGCTTGACGAGCGAATTCTTCGGCTCGGTCAAAACACGCACGAGATCGTCCTCGGAAAGATCCTTCATCGTCGTGATGATCGGAAGACGCCCCGTGAACTCGGGGATGAGGCCAAACTTGACGAGATCTTCAGGGCGAACGTCTTGCGGGTTGAGCCCACCTTCCGTCGCCGCCGTCTTCTCCTCGGCCGTCGCGCCAAAGCCAATGGTGTGCGCGTCCTTGCGTGCGGCGACAATCTTGTCGAGGCCGACGAACGCGCCGCCACAGATAAAGAGAATGTTGGTCGTGTCGACCTCGATATAGTCTTGATCGGGGTGCTTGCGCCCACCCTTCGGCGGAATGCGGCAGGTCGTCCCCTCAACGATCTTCAAGAGCGCCTGCTGGACACCCTCGCCACTCACATCGCGCGTGATTGAGACGTTGTCGGTCTTCGACGCAATCTTATCAATCTCGTCCACGTAGATGATGCCACGCTTCGCAAGCTCAACATTGCCGTTCGCGTTCTGCAAAAGATAGCGCACGAGATTCTCAACATCCTCGCCGACGTAGCCAGCCTGCGTGAGAACCGTCGCGTCACCAATCGCGAACGGGACGCCGAGCATCTTCGCAAGCGTCTTCGCGAGGAGCGTCTTTCCGCAACCCGTCGGGCCGACGAGGAGGATGTTCGACTTCTCAATCTCAACATCGTCCTTCGCCTTCGCGCCGTTCTGCGCGGCCTCGAGGCGACGGTAGTGGTTGTGGACGGCGACGGAAAGAACCTTCTTCACCTCGTCGTGACCGATCACGTACTGGTCAAGAAACGCCTTAATCTCCTTCGGCGTCGGTGTCGGCGGAAGCGGGGGCACCTCAGCCGCCGCCTCGGGCTTCTTCACGGCAGATGTCTTCTTGTCGTCCGTGCTCGAGAGAATCTCATGCGCGTGCTCAATGCATTCGACGCAGATGCCACTGCCGTCCAAGCCAGGGACGACAGGGATTTCCTTCTCCGTGCGACCGCAGAACGAGCAACGGATGAGATCTTCTTTCTTCTTCACGGTCGCTTACGCCTCAGCCTTCAGAACGTCGTCAATAAGACCCCACGCCTTCGCCTCTTCAGCGGACATGAAGTAGTCGCGCTCGGTGTCGCGGACGACATCCTCAAACTTCTTGCCCGCGTGCTTCGCGAGAATGCCGTTTAGGACATCCTTCAAGCGCAGAATCTCCTTCGCCGTGATCTCGATATCCGTCGCCTTGCCTTCCGCGCCACCCGAGGGCTGATGCACCATGATGCGCGCGTTCGGAAGCGCAAAGCGGCGGCCCTTCGTGCCAGCCGCAAGGAGTACTGCGCCCATCGACGCGGCTTGGCCAATGCAGTAGGTCGCAATCGGGCACTTCACGAACTGCATCGTGTCGTAGATCGCGAGACCCGCCGTCACGCTACCGCCCGGCGAATTGACGTAGACGGAGATCTCCTTCTTCGGATCTTGCGACTGCAAGAAGAGAAGCTGGGCACAGATGGCGTTCGCCATGTCGTCCGCAACCTCGCCCGAGATGAAGACGATGCGGTCGAGGAGGAGGCGCGAGTAGATGTCGTACGTCCGCTCGCCCTTGCCCGTCTGCTCGACGACGTAGGGAATCATATAATTCTTCGTCATAAGATATTCTTCTTACTTCTTGGCGTTGGCGAGAATGAGGTCAATAACCTTCTTACCCTTCTCATCGTCCTTCGCCTCGAGCTTCTCCTCGGCGGCGATGGCATCAATGATGTACCAAAGGCGCACCTGATTCGTCGCCGCCGTCTTCGCGTCGGCGAGAATCTTCTCACGGTTCTTCTCGAAATACTCCGCGTCGATGCCCGAGTACTGCGCGCGCTCGGCGAAGTCACGCAAATACGCATCCGTCGCACGGAGAACCTGGCTCTCAGGAACCTCGAAATCGGCCTTCTTGAGGAGGAGCGAAATCGCCTCCTGCTCGCGACGCGCGGCCTCGCGGCGGACGGCCGCCTTCTCAAGCGAGTCGCGCAGGTCGGCGGTCATCTTCTCGACGCTCTCGCCCTTCGCCTTCTCAACGAACGTTGCATCGTCGGGGAGACGGCGCTTGCGAAACGCCTTGACCGTCACCGTGTACGTCGCCTTCTTGCCCTTGAGACCCTCGGGCGCGGACTCCTTGTCGAACTTGGCCGAGATATTCTCCTTCGTCTCGCCAATCGCCATGCCCTTGACGGCATCGAGAATCTCGGGCAAGAAGCGCCCATCCTCGACCTGCGTCCAAAAGCCCTTGCCCTCGCCGACAATCTTCGCGTCGGGGTTGATCGAGAGGATCTTCTCCTTGTCGATTAGACCCTCGTAGTCGATCTGAACGAAGTCGCCCGCCTCAACCTTGTCGCCTTCCTTCGCGTCCTCATACGTCGCATACATCTCGCGCATGCGCTTCATCTGCTCGGCGACCGTCTCGTCGGAGACCGCCGTCGATTCTTCGGCAATCTTGAGTCCCTTGTAAGTCGGAAGCTTAAAGACGGGCTTCACCTCAACGAGAACGACGAACGAGCCGCCCTTGTCGTCGAACGCCACGCTCTCAACGTTGAAGAGCGAAAGTTCGTCAAGTTTCTCGGCCTTCACCGCATCAGCGTAATACTTGCGGAGGATCGCGTTATTCGTCTCGCTCTTGAGCCCCGAGGCGAACTCCTTGCGGATGAGCGCGAGCGGCACTTTGCCCTTGCGGAAGCCCGGAATCTGCGCCTCGCGCATAAACGACTTCTCAACGTCCTTGACGACGGATGCAACCTCTTCCGCGTCGAGATCGACGCTCAGGCGAACCTGGCACTTATCCTGCTTCTTGATACTTGTCTTCATAGATGTTCCTCAGTGAATAGAAATTCTCTGTCAAGTGAATAAAAATTTCATCTATTTTATCAAAAAATCGGACATTCGTCCACTACCCCCGCGATGACTTTCGGCGACGCGAGGCCGTCGTTTTTTTCGCCTTCATCGCCTTAATCTGGTCACGCAAATAAGCGGCGCGCTCAAA
>CAYNVE010000010.1:0-20739 GCA_964400635.1 uncultured Lentisphaeraceae bacterium | reverse complement strand
TGGGGCGCGGAATTTCAAAAACAGAAAGGAAAGCGAAGATGAAGATGACGAAGATTCTGGCGATGGCGGCGGTCGCGATGTCTTCTGTTCGGTTCATCGAGCGAAGGGGCTGATGGAATGAGCGAGAGACTGCTCAATTCAGATTATCGCGACATGATTACCTGCCTTCAGTCGGAAGGCGTGGAGTTTATGTTGGTCGGCGGCTATGCCGTTGGGCTTCATGGTTGGCCGAGGACGACATTCGACATCGACTTTTGGGTGCTGGCGAATTCGGCGAACGCTTCGGCGATTCTGCGGGCGCTTCGGAAATTCGGCGCACCGCTGATGGATCTGACCGAGGAGGATTTTCAGAAGCCCGGCATCGTCTTTCAGATTGGAACGGCGCCGCAGCGAATCGACATTCTTTCAGACGTCTCGGGCATTCGTTATGAAGACGCAGTCCAACGGGCGGTCGCGATGCAAGTCGATGGCTTGACGATCAAGGTGATTTCGCTTGACGACCTAATTGCGAACAAGCGCGCGACGGGGCGTCCAAAAGACCTTGTTGACGCGATGACGCTCGAGAAACTCAAGGAGAAGGAACAGAAAAATGGATAGAACGATTGTCAGGAAGACGACGCTCAAGGAACAGGACGAGGCGTTCTGCCTTGACTTGACGCCTGATGAGCGGCTGCGGGTCATTGAGGAGCTTAACCGACAGGGACGGTTGATGGCGGGTTATCCTGAAACGGTCGTGCTCGATCGTTCGGTTGTTCATGCGGCGTGAGGCCGCGGTGTGAATTTCAAAAACAGAAAGGAAAGCGAAGATGATGACGCCTGCCGCGCCTTTTCAGGAGGACCGCCTTTTGGTATAATTGAGGGCGATGACGAGACATTTTGAAGAAGGGGCTTGGGCAACGTGGGCGGAGAGTTAACGCCGATGATGCGGCAGTACCTCGCAATCAAGCGCGAGGTGCCCGCTGGGGCGATTGTGATGTTTCGCCTCGGCGACTTCTACGAGATGTTCGGCGAGGACGCGATTCTCGCTTCGCCGATTCTCGGCGCGACACTCACCCAGCGCAACGGTCAGCCGATGTGCGGCGTTCCCTACCACGCGCTCAACTCCTATCTCGCTAAACTCATTCGCGCTGGCAAGACGGCCGCGCTCTGCGATCAGGTTGAAGACCCGAAGACCGCGAAGGGGCTCGTCCGCCGTGAGGTGACGCGCATCGTGACGCCTGGCACCGTGACGGAGGACGGTCTCCTCGACGAGACGGCCAGTAACTACATCGCCTGCGTCCACGGCCTCGGCCTCGCGCTTCTCGACCTGGCGACAGGCGAGTTCGTCGTCGAGCCGTTCGCGAACGAGGAGACGCTCGTCGAGACGCTCCAACGTGACGCGCCTGCCGAGATCCTGCGCGAGACGGAGGAGAACCGTTGGACCTTCTCGTTCGATGCGGCGTGGGCCTGCCTCACGCGCCACTTCAAGGTGCTCGCGCTCGACGGCTTTGGCCTTACGGGGAAGAATGATCTCATCTCCGCCGCGGGCGCGCTTCTTTATTATGTCGGTACGACGCTCCACCATTCGCTTGGGCATGTTCGGAAGGTGAAGATTCGCCAGTCGGATGACGCGCTCGTTCTTGACTCGGGCACGCTCGCGCACCTGCAGCTTTTGCCGGGCGGCGAGGTCGCGAAGGAGTCGTCGCTTCTCGGGGTTCTCGATGTCACGAAGACACCGATGGGCGCGCGCACGCTGAGGAACTGGATTGCTCGCCCCCTCGCGCGCGCGGTGGAGGTCAACGCGCGGCTTGACGCGGTCGAGATGTTTGTTGACTCTCGCGCCGAGTTGAGCCATCTGCGCGGTCTTCTGTCGGGCGTCCGCGACTTGGAGCGGCTCGTCGCGAAGGTCGATGGTGGCCGTGCCAACCCGCGCGACTTGAAGGGACTCGCTGCCTCGCTGAGGCCGATCCCCGAGATTCAAGAGGGGCTTGAGCGGGTTTGGGACGAGAGGGACAAAAAGGGCGCACGCGACGATGAGGGGCTTGCCCCCCAGCCCGAGATTGTCGACTTGATTGATCGAGCGATTGCCGACGACCCGCCCGTGATGCTCGTCGATGGCGGCTTTATCGCGGCAGGTTATTCGCCAGAATTGGACGAGATCCGCGAAATCGCGACGCAGGGCCGAAACTGGATCGCTGAATATCAGGCGAAGGAGCAGGCGCGAACGGGCATCGCGAAACTCAAAGTTAAGCATGTGCCCGCGTTCGGCTATTTGATTGAGATTCCGAAGGCATCCGTTTCGATGGCGCCCGCCGACTACATTCGCCGCCAGACGCTGACGACGGGCGAGCGCTATGTCACGCCCGAACTGAAGGAATACGAGCAGAAGGTCTTGGGCGCGCAGGAGCGCGCCGTCCAACTGGAGCAGAAACTCTATCGCGAGATTCTTGAGACAATTGCGGCGAAGACGGACGAAATCCAACGCTCCGCCCTTGCGCTCGGCGCGCTTGACGCGACGCTCGCGCTCGCTGACCGCGCGCTTGCGGCGGGCTATGTGCGGCCGATCGTTGATGACTCGGATGTCCTTGAGATTGTTGACGGCCGCCACCCGATTGTCGAGCAGCTTCCTGACGCGGAGCCGTTCGTCCCGAACGGCGCGCTCCTCAACACGACGACCAACCAGATCATGCTCATCACGGGGCCGAACATGGCGGGTAAGTCCACCTACATCCGCCAGGTCGCGACGCTCGCGGTGATGGCGCAGATGGGCTCGTTCGTGCCGGCGGCGAAGATGCGCCTCGGTGTTCTTGACCGCGTCTTTACGCGCATCGGCGCGGGTGACGACTTGGCGCGCGGACGCTCCACATTCCTCGTTGAGATGCAGGAGACGGCGAATATCCTCAACAACGCGACGCCGAAGTCGCTCATCGTCCTTGACGAGATTGGGCGCGGAACCTCGACCTTTGACGGCATCTCGATCGCGTGGTCGGTCGCCGAATACCTCCACGGCAAGAAGGAGGCGAAGGCGAAGACGCTCTTCGCAACGCACTACCACGAACTCACGGATCTCGCCGACATCTTCCCAGGCATTCAGAACTATACCGTCAAGGTGAAGGAAGAGGGCGGACGCCTCGTCTTCTTGCGGCGCATCGTCCCGGGCATTGCCGAGAAGAGTTTCGGCATCCATGTCGGCGCGATGGCGGGGCTTCCGGCTGAAGTCGTCGCGCGGGCGAGCGAGATTTTGAAGAACCTCGAGGCGAACGAGATTGATGTCAATCGGCCGCGTACGGTGCGTCGGCCGCGCGCCTCGCTCGCGGAGTTGCCCGGGCAGATGACATTCTTCTAGGAGGAGAGATGGAACGCTTTGAACTCGACAACGCCCTCAAGGAGGAGATTCGCGCGCGCGTTCTCGGCGCGGGCTTCATGAAGATCGTTCAGACGGTGCGCCGGAACGGGAAGGTCTTCAAGATCGCGATGCGCCCCGTTGAGATCGGCGGAGAAAAGAAGTTTCAGGCCGAGATGACGGACGAGGGGCATGTGCAGGTGAAGAACCTCGCCGTGGACGACGCGGCGGCGGGGCTGGAGGAGATTATCGCGCAGAAGGGCGCGCGCGAACTCCACCTCATGACGGCGACGGGAGACCTCCATGTGCGCGTCACGAAGAAGGGGCACGCGCTCGTCTCGCGCTCGGCCGAGATGAATCGCGTCGCGACGGTGCAGCCACACGACCGTGTGAAGAACGTCCCGCTCGCGCAGTTCGACGCGACGGTCCTCTTGCGCACAATCGGCCTCGCGGATGGCGAAGGGCGCGTCAAGGCGTCCATGCGGGGTAAGTACGATCAGGTCAACGAGTTCTTGAAAGTCGTCGGTGAGACGGTGAAGCCGTGGCGCGATGGCGACGCGCCGACCTTTGTCGCCGTCGACTGCGGCTGCGGCAAGGCGTATCTCACCCTCTCGCTCTGGTACTACCTGACGTTCGTCCTCGGCTACGCGAACGCGCGCGTCGTTGGCATCGACCGCCGGCGCGATGTCGTCGAGTCGGCGCGGAAGATGGCCGCGCAACTCGATCTCGCCGAGAAGGTTGTTTTTGTTGAAGCCGATCTCGCCTCTTTCAACCTTTCGACGCTTCAGTCCTTCAACCTGTCCGCGGTTGACCTCGTCTGTTCGCTCCATGCGTGCGACACGGCGACGGACGAGGCGCTCGCGAAAGGCGTCGAGTGGAAGGCGCGCTACATTCTTTCCGCGCCGTGCTGCCAGCACGAGCTTCAGAAGGTGCTTGGAAAGGGCGGCACGAGCGAGGCGTTCTCGGGGCTTCTCCGGCAGTCGATTTTGCGCGAGCGGCTTTGCGACATTCTGACGGACGCCTTCCGCGCGATGATTCTACGCATCCTCGGTTTTAAGGTGCAAGTGATCGAGTTCGTCTCGAGCGAGGCGACGGCGCGCAACATCATGCTCCGCTGCGAATACGGCGCGCGCACGGGCCAGAGCGGTCCTGTTGGCGAATATCTCGCCCTGCGCGACTACTGGAAGGTCACGCCGTTTCTGGAGACGCGGCTTAAAGAGCGGCTCGACCGCCATTTCGCGCGCTTCGTGTGAGGGAAGACATGACGGCGCGGGAACGGGAGATTCAGGAGGCAGCATCGTGTCTCGGTCGTGCGCTCGCTCTCGCGCGGCGCGGCGAGGGGCATACGCGCCCCAATCCACCTGTCGGCGCCATCCTTGTGCGTGACGGCATCGTCCTCGGCGAAGGCTGGCATCGGCGCGCGGGGCACGACCACGCCGAGACGGCCGCCCTCAAGTCGGCGGCGCGGCGCGGCCATGACGTGGCGGGCGCGACGCTTTATGTCACGTTGGAGCCGTGCTCGCGCCCAGGGCGCGTCGGCGCGTGTACGGACGCGATTGTGGATGCGCGCATCAAAAAGGTCGTTTACGCGATCCCAGATCCGAATGGGGTCAATCGCGATCGCGCGAAGAAGGTTCTCAAGAAGGCGGGTATCGCCTGCGCGTGCGCGAAGACCGACTTCGCGCGCGCGATGGCGCACCCGAAGACGGCGGCGGAAAAGGACCTGGCGGAGGCCGTTCGCGGCGCGGCGGAAATTATTCGGCCGTTTGCGACACACTGCGCCCTCGGTCGACCCTTCGTCACGGTGAAGCTCGCGATGTCGCTTGATGGGCGAATCTGCGACGAGGCGGGGAACGCGCGTTGGATCTCGTCCCTCGCCTCGCGCCGCCTCGCGGGGAAGATGCGCGAGAGAGTTGATGCGATTATGGTCGGCGCCGAGACGGTGCGCCAAGATGACCCGACGCTTCTTTCGTATGGGCGGCGGAACGATGATCTTGTGCGCGTTGTCGTCTCGCGCTCGGGGAACGTGCCGAAGACCGCGAAGGTGCTGACGGACGGACGGAATGAGACGCTCGTCTTTCGCGACGCGCGTGAGGCTATTGAGAATCTTGGGAAGCGGGGCTTCTTGCACGTTCTTTGCGAAGGGGGGCTTCGTCTTGCGCGCGCGCTCGCCGAGATGGGACTCGTGGACGCTTGGTATCTCGTCACCGCGCCGATCGTCATCGGTTCGCGGCCGATTGAGGAGGCGACGCATTTTACGCTTCTTCGCGACGGGCCGACGGAGCGTGCCTCGGGCGACCGCCATGCGCTCTATCAGGTGTGTGGGCGTGAAAATGGTATAATGGACGAGCCATGAAAATTTTTGACAACACCGTTTTTGACACGAAGGCGTTCTTCAAGACGACGTTCGTTCTTCTCGTCATCACGGCGCTACAGATGGCGACGAGCGGTAATGCCTATGTGTTCATGGTGCCGATCGCCATTTTTGCCATTCTGACGCGGCGCGTTGAGCAGATGACTTTCTGGCTCATGTGCTCCGTCCTCCTCATTATCGGCAACAAGTACTTTATGCCCGCGAGCCCCGCGTTCCTAATCGCGCAGCGCGGCATGTTCGCCTTCATGGGGCTCGTCTCGCTGATGCAGATTACGAGCCGCCGCTCAAACCCGATCGTCGCGCCATTCCTCTGGATGTTCCTCTACATCTTCTACATGGCGATCGTCTCGGCGGCGGGTTGGAACCCGACAATTTCTTACTTAAAGCTCATCCTCTTCTCGGCAATTTACCTCGCCTACTACGGCGTTGCCAACCTCGCGGGTCAGAGCCACCGCTTCAACGAGCGCGTTGTGCGCAGCATCATTCTCGCCGTCTGCGCCTACCTGATTCTCGGCTCCATCGCGCTCATCCCGTTCCCCGCGCTGGGCCAACTCTCGGGTGAGGAGTTTGATGCGTCGCTCCGCGCGGGGCACGATGTCGTGAGTCTCTTTAAGGGCATGACGATGCACTCGCAGACGCTCGCCCCTGTTATGGCCTCGACGTTTGCGCTCCTCTTTGCGGACCTCGTCATCAATGTCCGCAAGATGAATGTTTTCTATCTCGTCCTCCTTCTCCTCTGCCCCTATCTCATCTACATGACATCGAGCCGCACGGGCATGCTCGCGCTTCTGGCGGGCATCGCCGTCCCGTCCTATTGCGTTGTTCGGATGCGCGGCATCGGCGTTCGCTGGCGCGGCAAGGTGAAGAGCGCGCTCTTCGTCCTCTTCGCCGCCGCCTTCGTCGCCTTCGCCGCCGTTCCGCAGGTGCGCGACAGCGTCGTCCGCTTTGCGCTCAAATGGAACAAGGACGCGCGCGCAAGCGACTTTACGGTCACGGATGCCGTCTCGTCGCGCCAGGGCCTCATCGATAGCGCGCTCGACAACTTCAAGAAAAGCCCCGTCATCGGCAACGGCTTTCAGGTGAGCGAGGCCTATGCGTCGCTCCGTCGCTCAACGCTCAAAGACCTCCTTTCCGCGCCGATTGAGAAAGGTGTGTGGGTCACGGCGATTTTGGAGGAGGGCGGCTTCGTCGGCTTTATGATTCTTGTCAGCTTTTATTTGGGTCTCGGCCTCACGCTTCTGCGGCGCGGGGCTTACACGGGACTCACGACCTTAAGCGTCCTCCTCTTCGCGAACATGGGCGAGTTCACCATGTTCTCGATGTCGGCGATGGGCGGCTATGCGTGGGCCATGGTCTTCGTCGGCGTCGCGATGGACTCTGCGCGCATTCGGCGCGACAGCCGCACGCTCGTCATCACGGCTCGATGACGACGCGCGTACCGACCTTGCACATCGCGAAGAGGCGCGCGGCGTTCCAGTTCGCGAGGCGGAAGCAGCCGTGTGAGCCGCGAAAGCCGATCGACTCGGGGCGCGGCGTTCCGTGGATGCCGTAGCCGGTGAGGTTGAGCCCGAGCCAAGCGACACCGACGGGCGAGTTCTCGCCCTCTGGCCAAATGTACCGTTTCGCCTTCTCGCCCTTTCGGACATTGTCGGGCGTGTAGGTGTAGTTCGGCCACGGCACGTAGCTAACGATCTTAAGTTCTCCGTGCGGAGGCACCTTGCGCTTGTCGGCGGCGATGGAGCAGGGGAAGATGGCGAGCGTTTTCATCTTCTCATCGCAGACCGTGATGAGGCTCTTTGAGAGCGAGATTCGAACGAGTGCGGCCTCGGGTCGGACGGGACGACGTTTTTTGCCGCGCTCGGCGGCGCGGAACTCCTCCTCGATGGGGGGAAAGTCGGGGATGACGAGTTTAAGCCCCGCGCGCACGTTCTTCCAGTCGACACCCGGGTTTAGCGTCGCAAGGGCGGTCTGCGAGAGGTGACCGCGCTCGGCGAACATCTCGCGAATCGTCTCGTAGCCGAGGCGCGCGAGATCGGCGCGCGCGGCGGGATCTTCTGGAATTGAGACGAGGGCGGCGAGATCGGCCTCGGTGACGGTGACAATCTTGAAGGGATCTTTCGCCGTCGCAAAGTAGACATCGAATGCCTCGTCGGGCGTCTTGATGGGGCGCGCACTCGGATGCGCCTTCATGTATTCCGAAAGCGCGCGCTCGGCCTTCGGCCCCCAGACACCGTCGATGGCACTACAGGAGTACCCCGCGCGGTCGAGGTGGATCTGAAGGGCGAAAGCCTTTGTCGGCGCGAACGTCGCCGCGAGGAGAAAGAGCGTGGCAAGCATGCGCCTATTATACCATATCGGTTTTTTTTGATGGGGCAACTTACAGAATGCGGTGTTTTTTTTCGCTGTTTTTTTCACTTGCATCGATGGTGGGAGAAAGTGTATAATGGTGTCAGAAAATGTCAAAGAAGGGTTTAGAGTGTTCCTTGGGGACGACGGAGGCGGGCATCCTGCTCGGCCGCCACGACTATGCCCTTGATCCCAAGAAGCGGTTCACCATTCCGAGCGAATGGCGCGGCGCGTTCGGGGCGGTCGCCTATGTGATGCCCGACCGCAAGGAGAAGTGCCTCAACCTCTACCCGAAGGCCGAGATGGACGTTTTCCTCAATGACTTGCGCCAGAAGGCGTTGCTCGACCCCGCGCTCAACAAGGTGTTCGCGGTCATCGGCGCGCTTTCGCAACAACTCTCTCTTGACTCTCAGGGCCGAATCCGCATCTGCGACAAGCTCCTTCAGTTTGCGAACTTGACGACGACGGTCGCGATGGTGGGTTCGGTCCGCATGGTCAAGCTTTATGCACCCGAAGCTTTGGGCCCCGAAGACGCGGTGGATGTCGACTCGCTCGACGCCGCGCTCAACGCGGCTGGGCTTTGAAACGAATGGAGGGGATGACAGGTGGCTCACGTTCCCGTTTTGCTCGATGAGACGATTCGCGCGCTCAACGTGCGTGATGGCGGTCTCTACGTCGACGGGACGCTTGGCCGCGCGGGGCACACGCGCGCGATTCTCTCACGCGGTGGCCACGTTCTCGGCATCGACCGCGATCAGCAGGCGATTGACGAGGTTTCGGCGTGGAAGGCGGCGAATGTGGATCTGGCCTCGCGCCTCACGATCGTCAAGGGAAATCAGAGTGAGATGGCGCGCCTCGTCGCGGAGGCGGGCTGGACATCGGTCGACGGCGTTCTTCTCGACCTCGGCGTTTCGAGCCCGCAGTTGGACGAACCCGCGCGCGGCTTTAGCTTTATGCGCGAAGGCCCCCTCGATATGCGCATGGACCGCGCGCGCACACGCACGGCCGAGGAGATTGTGAATGGATCGGGTGCCGATGAACTCGAGGCCCTCTTTCGTCGCTGGGGCGAGGAGCCGCAGGCGCGTCGCATCGCCCGCGCCATCGCCGCTGAGGTTGCGGCGGGGCGGCCGTTCAAGACGACAACAGTGCTTGCGGACTTTATTGAGCATCTCGTCGGGCGGCGCGGCGCGAAGCATCCTGCGACACGCGTCTTCCAGGCTTTGCGTATGGCGGTCAACGACGAGGAGGCGGAACTTCAGTCGGCACTCGCGGCGGGGCTCAATCTTCTCGCGCCGGGCGGGCGCCTCGCGGTGATCACCTTTGAGTCGCTCACGGATCGTCTCGTCAAGCAGTTCTTCGCCGCGCACGTTGGCCGCGAGGTCTCGCTCCAGCAGGGCGGCTCGCGCTGGGAGGGCGAGGAGCCGCGCGCGCGCCCTGTCACGCGCAAGGCGGTCGTCGCGTCGGAATCTGAGAAGCATGAAAACGTCCGTTCGCGGAGCGCGAAGCTTCGCGCCATTGAAAGAATTTAGGGAGAAGGGGTAGAAGATGAAGAAGAATCGATTTGTCAATCCGAAGAAGATGAGCGTCAACGCGAAGTTGTCGATGCACGGTTTTGCGGCACTCGCGTTCGTCGTCATCGCCATCGCGCTCAATCGCTTCGCGGCATCGAGTTGCGAGCAGCTTTCGCGAACCATCGGCGAGCGTCAGAAGGAAATGGCGCGCCTCGAGAACGACCGCTGCCGCGAGATGGCGAACTGGGAGGCGATGAAGACACCCGATAAGGTTGAGGCCGCGCTTCTCCGCCACGGGCTTGCCATGCGTGCGCCGAGCGCCGAGCAGAACGTCCATATGAAGGTGGACGGGCAGCCTTACCTCGGGCAGTATTCGGTCGCGGCGGCGCGCCGTCGCAACGGCGGGAGGGCGGCCAAGGCGCGCTAAGGCCCGCCGGCTCGCTCAAAAAAAGGCCATGCGCGGCGCGCGAGAGGATCAGGTTCGGTTCTGGCTACCGGTCGTCTTGCTCGTCCTCTTCGCCGCCTACGTCTCGTACGTCCTTGTTTTCGCGCACCTCGACCCGAAGATTGCCGCGCCGAAATACGACTTTGAGCGATCGATCCCCGCGCGTCGCGGCTCCATCTACGGCGCGTATGGCAAGGACTCGGCGCTGGTCATGTCGATGCCGCTGTGGGAATACCGCCTCGATCCCGTCGCGCTCACAAACCGCGTTGTCCGTCGGCGTGGGGAGCCGCCGCGCCCCGTGGCGGCCATCTTAAAGACGATCGCCGACGCGCTCGACCTCGACTACAAGGCGGTCAAACGCATGGCGGCGGACACCTCGCGGCGCTACCAGTTCCTCGCGCGCTCGTCTGACCCAGAGACCCATCGCATCCTCGCCGACCGCACGCTCGTCTCGGGCGTTGCCATCAAGGAGACGCTCGTTCGGCGCTATCTGTGCGGCCGCTCGCTCGCGCATGTCCTCGGCTCGGTGAACGCCGAGGGCGTCGGCTCGTGTGGGCTTGAACTTAAATACAACACGCTCCTCGCGGGGACGCCGGGCGTTGTGCGCGGCAAGACAGACGCCGTTCGGCGCGAACTCTACGACAAGCGCGATGTCTCCATTGAGCCGAAGCCCGGGTGCGATCTTTATCTCACCCTTGAGCCGAACGTCCAGTTCGAGGCCGACGCGGCCCTCTCGTGGGGAATCAGCGAGTATGGCGCGAGTGCGGGCTGGGTCGTCGTCCTCAATGCGTCAACGGGTGCGGTTCTCGCGATGGCCTCGGCCCCGGGCTTTGACCCCGTTGCGTTCGGCCGCGCGCGCGACGAGGAGAAACTCAATCGCGTCGTCGGCTACAACTTCGAGCCTGGCTCCGTCATGAAGGTTCTCACGGTCGCGGCGGCCATTGACTCGGATCCGTCGCGCTTTGGTCCTTGGACGACGTATCGCACGAACCGCGATGACCCCGACTATTATCGCCTCCCAGGCGACGGCAATCACGTCTGGGAGCCGACGATGACGCTCACCGAGGCAATCGTCAAGTCGTCGAACATCGTCTGCGGCAAACTCGCCTACGACCTCGGTCCTCTCACGCTCTACGATGCCTTCCGCCGCTTTGGCCTCGGTGCCGAGACGGGCGTGGAGTTACCCGGGGAGGAGACGGGTATTTTGCCGAACCCGCGCCGCCGTATGTGGGACAAGGCCTCGCGCTCGCGCGCGGGCATCGGTCAGTTCGTTGCCGTCACCCCCATCCAACTCGCATCGGCCTATCAGGCGATTGCGAATGACGGCGTACGCATGCGCCCCTATCTCGTGGATCGCCTCGTGGATGCGTCGGGCCAGATTCTCTATCAGGCGAAGCCCGAGGAGGTCGCTCGCCCGATTCGCGCGAAGACGGCGGCCACTGTCCGCACGATGATGCGCGCTGTTGCCGCCCCGGGCGGAACGGCGCGGCGCGCGGCGATTCGCGGCTACTCGGTCGCGGGCAAAACGGGTACGGCGCAGAAGGCGAAGAACGGCCACTACCAACCTGGTCTCTACTGTGCCTCGTTCTGCGGCATCGTCCCCGCCGATGAGCCGCGCGTCGTCATCCTCGCCTCGCTTGACTTTGACGAGAAGCGTCCGCTTCATCAAGGCGGCAACACGGCCGCGTGCGTCTTTAAGCGCGTCGCGCTCGCCGCCATCCGCTATCTGGACATCGCGCCCGACCGTCCCGACGAGCTCGAGGCCGCCGACGGCGAGGACGAGTTCGACAAGATGGTGGACGAACGCGAAGCGCAAATGCTATAATAGACACTTATTCGTATTTCTTTTCAAGGAGTTTTCTCATGGGTGGCTTTTGCGGCGTGATCTCGCGCGACGACTGCGTTCAGGACCTCTTCTTTGGCACGGACTACCATTCACACTTGGGGACGCATCGCGGCGGGCTCGCCGTCCTCGGCGAAAACGGTGCGTTCCGTCGATCGATCCATAACATCCAAAACGCGCAATTCCGCTCGAAGTTTGATCGCGATCTTGCGTCCTTCAGCGGCAAGGTCGGCATCGGGTGCATCTCCGACACGGATCCCCAGCCGCTCGTCATGTGTTCAAAGCTCGGTACGTATGCGATTGTCACCGTCGGGCTGATTACGAACCAGAAGGAGCTCATGGACGAGCTCTTCAAGACGAACGACATGCAGCTTCAGTTCTCAACGACATCGGGGATGGTCGGGCCGACCGAAATCGTCTCGGCGCTCATGTCGTCAAAGGGGACGCTCGTGGAAGGTCTTCGCTATGTGCAGGAGCGCGTCAAAGGCTCAATGTCGATCCTCGTCGTGACGGACGATGGACGGCTCGTCTGCGCGCGCGACCGCTGGGGACGCACGCCGATTATCGTCGGCAAGAAGGAGGGCGCAGCGATTGCGCTCATGGAATCGTGTGCGTTCGCGAATCTCGGCTACGAGCATGTGAAGGACTTAGGTCCGGGCGAGATCGCTGAGGTGACGGCGGACGGCGAGGTAAAAACGCTCGCGGCCGCATTCGACAAGTGCGCGATCTGCTCGTTCCTCTGGGTTTACTATGGCTTCCCCGCGTCGAGCTACGAGGGGCGCAATGTTGAAATGGTGCGCTACCGTTGTGGCAGCGCGCTCGCAAAGCGGAACCCCGTTGCGTTGGACTCTGTCTGCGGCATTCCTGACTCGGGCACGTCGCACGCGCTCGGCTATGCGACGGAGTCGGGCGTCCGTTACGCACGGCCGTTCGTCAAGTACACGCCCACATGGGCGCGCTCGTTCATGCCGCAGGAGCAGCGCGAGCGTGAGCATGTCGCCTCGATGAAACTCATTCCCATCGAGGGGCTCATCCGCGGCAAGCGTCTCGCTTTCTGCGACGACTCGATTGTGCGCGGCACGCAGCTCTCGAAGCAGGCGGCGAAACTCTACGCGCTCGGGTGCAAGGAGATGCACGTGCGCATCGCCTGCCCGCCGCTCGTTTATCCGTGCCAGTTCCTCAACTTCTCGCGCTCGAAGTCGGTCTACGATCTCATCACGCGCCGCTATGTGCGCGGGTGCGAGGGCGAGAGCACGGCCAACCTTGAGAAGTACACGAACCCCGATACGAAGGAATACGCGGCGATGGTTGAGTACATTCGCACGAAGCTCAACTTGACGTCGCTCGCGTTCCAGCGCGTGGACGATCTCGTCAAGGCCATTGGCCTTCCCGAAGATCAGGTGTGCACCTACTGTTGGACGGGTCGCGACCACGCAATCACGGGGGATGCGGCGCACGTCGGTTGCGCGCATTGCCCGTGCGCGGCGGCGCATTGAGGCGCGGCGATGGTTGGGGCGTTTAAGGTTTTTTCAACGATTTAGGATTTTACGTAATCTTCCATGGCGAAGGAAAACTACGGCGACGACAACATCAAGACGCTTGATCCGGTGACGCACATCCGGATGCGTCCCGGCATGTACGTGGGCGAGCCCGGCACGGGCGCGATGTACCACGACTGCATCTACATCCTGATGAAGGAGGTCATCGACAACTCGATCGACGAGTTCGTCATGGGCCACGGCAAGAAGATCGACGTGAACGTCAACTACGACACCGGCGAGGTGTCCGTGCGCGACTACGGCCGCGGCATCCCGCTCGGCAAGGTCGTCGACTGCGTCTCGCAGATGAACACCGGCGGCAAGTTCGACTCCGACGCCTTCCAGTTCTCCGCCGGCATGAACGGCGTCGGCACGAAGGCCGTGAACGCGCTCTCCGAGTTCTTTGAGGTGCGCTCCTATCGCGAGGGCGAGTTCTCCGAGGCGTATTTCGAGGAGGGGCGGCTCAAGTCAAAGAAGCGTGGGGCGCAGAAGAAGCCCGAGCGCGACGGCACGTTCATCCACTATAAGCCCGATGTCAAGGTCTTGAAGCACTTCAAGGTGCGCGAGGAGCATGTCCTCCGCCGCATGAAGATGTACTGCTATGTCAACGCGGGGCTCACGATTTGCCTCAATGGACAGGACATCTGCTCCGAGCACGGGCTCGCTGACCTCGTCGCGGACGAAGTGCAGTTTGAGAAACTCTACGCGCCGTTCCATGTGAAGACGAAGACCTTGGAGATCATCTTTACGCACACGAACCGCTTCGGCGAGGAATATCATTCGTTCGTGAACGGACAGTACACGACGGACGGCGGCACGCACCTGACGGCGTTCAAGGAGGCGCTCACGAAGGCGCTGAACGACTACGACTCGAAGAAGAAGTTCGACGGCGACGACATCCGCGACGGACTCCTCGGCGCCGTGTCGATCCGCATCATGAACCCGGTCTTCGAGGGACAGACCAAGATCAAGTTCGTGATGAACGACATCCGCGCCGACCTCGTCGCCGAGATGAAGAAGGCGATCGAGGCTGAACTTCATCGCGCGCCAGCCGAGACCGAGAAACTCATCGCGAAGATTGAGGAGACGGGGAAGATTCGCTCGCAGCTCGTCTCAATCAAGAAGAAGGCGCGCGAGCACGCGCAGGCCGTTTCGGTGCGCGTGCCGCAGTTGAAGGACTGCCAGCGCCACCTGAAACTCGACAAGATCAATAAGAAGACGGGCAAGGCCGAGGGCGAGGAGACGATGATCTTTTTGACCGAGGGTCTTTCGGCGGGCGGCACGCTCGGTAAGGTGCGCGACGCGGCGACGCAGGCCGTTTTCTTCCTGCGCGGCAAGTGCCTCAATACGTGCGGGATGAGCAAGAACGTCCTCTATGAGAACGTCGAGTTCTTCAACCTCATCAAGACGCTCGATGTTGACGAGACGCTCGACCACCTGCGCTACGGCAAGATTATCTTCGCGACGGATGCCGATGTGGACGGCCTTCACATTCGGATGCTTCTGACAACCTTCTTCATGCGCTTTTATCGCCAGCTCGTCACGGACGGGCGCGTCTTCATCCTCGAGACGCCGCTCTTTCGCGTGCGCAACAAGAAAGAGCAGTATTACTGCTTCTCGGACGCGGAACGCGAGACGGCCATTCGCAAGTGCGGGCGCGGGTGCGAGATCACGCGCTTCAAGGGCCTCGGCGAACTTGATGACGATGACTTCCGCGACTTCATTGGCGAGAATATGCGCCTCACGCCCGTCACCTGCGCGGACGACACCGATGTTGAGAAGACCATCAAGTTTTACATGGGCAACAACACGCCCGAACGCAAGGACTACATCATGAATACACTCGTCTGCGATGAGACGAGTTTTGAATAGAGAAAGGAATCTTGAACACGATGAAAAAGACAACGGCATTCGCGCTCGGCCTTTTGGCCGCGACCTCTCTCTTCGCCGCTCCGATTGAGTTCCGTGGCGTGGTTGAGGGCTACTACGGTCGCCCGTGGGGAACGGAAGGGCGACTTTCGCTCCTGAAGTTCATGGGCGAGATGGGCATGAACGTCTTCATCTATGGGCCGAAGGACGACCCCTACCACCACGGTCGCTGGCGCGAGATGTATCCCGAGAAGGAGACGGCCGACTTTAAGCGCCTTCTCACCGTCGCTAAGAAGAATAAGATCCACTTCTATTGGGCGATCCACCTGGGCGGCACGTACCAGAAGGGTAGCGAGGCCGACCGCGCTGCGCTCTACAAAAAGTTGGGCGCGATGTACGATATCGGCTTTCGCGCCTTCGCCGTCTTCTTTGATGACTTCGGCGGTAGCGACGCCGCGTTCCACGCCGACATTTGCAACGGCGTTATTCGTGACTTTCTTGACAAGAAGGGCGACTGCGCGCCCCTCATCGTCTGCCCGAATGTCTACTGGGGGACGGGCTCCAATTATCAGGACATCCTCGGCGAGAAGCTCGATCCACGCGCGAAGATCATGTGGACGGGCAGTTGGATTTGCTCCGACATCCGCGCCGCCGATGTCGAGAAGATTACGAAGTCCCTTCGGCGTGCGCCGTTCATTTGGTGGAACTGGCCGGTGAACGACTACTGCCGCAAGCACGTCCTTCTCGGGCGCACCTACGGCATTGAGCCGAGTCCGATTTCGGGCTTCGTCTCAAACCCGATGGAGAACTGCGAGGCGAACAAGATTGCGCTTTACGGCATCGCGAAGTGGTGCCTCGACCCCGAGCATTTCGACTCGAAGAAGACGTGGGAAGAGTCGTTCGCGAAGATCTACCCCGACAAGGAGATCGCCGCGGCAATGCGCGTTTTTGCCGAGCACAACTCCGACCAGGGACCGAACGGGCACGGCTACCGCCGCGAGGAGAGCGTCTCGGCTGAGCCGCTCGCCAATCGCGCGCACGAGGAGTTGAAATCAGGCGCCGTTTCGGAGGCGACGCGCAAGGAGTTGGAGCGTCTCTTCAAGCGTGTCGGCGGCGCGTCAACGCTGCTGATGAAGAAGCTTCCTCTCGACAAGGGCCTCGGTTGGGAACTCCGCGGTTGGCTTGAGAACGAACGCTTCTTGATGAAGCAGGGTCTTCTCGCGCTCAACGAGAAGGACGACGCGCGCTTCGTCGAGCAACTCGCGAAGATCCGCGCGCGCTCGGCCGAGGCGGTCGAGGCGGCGAAGGCGCGTTTCCGCGAGGCGACCTTTGAGGGCGATAAGCCGCGCATGAACCCGCCAGAGGCCTCCGCGCGCGTCCTAAAACCGCTCGTTGAAGCGCTCGTTCTTGCGCGACTGAAGCCGATCTACGAGAAGCGCTTCCACCGTCCTTTCGGCGCGCTCGGCGGGTTTGTCGGCTTCTCGACGGCGAAGTCGATGCCGCGCCTCACCGCGTCGCGTGACGGCAAGTACGCGCGGCTCGACGCCGTTCTGGAGCAGAAGGAGGTTCGCCCGGGTGAGACGTTCGGCCTCTCGGTCCCCGAGAGCTGGCAGACGGACTACTTCCACGCGAAACTCGGCAACGCGCAGGCGGCCTCGTCGGGCGTCATTGAAGTCTCGAAGGATGGCAAGACATGGGAGAGACTGTCCGTGCGCGTCCACGGCGAGGAGATGGAGACGGCTCTTAAAGTTGAGGACGGCTACCGCCACGCGCGTTACCGCAACGCTTCCTCGTCGCCTGTCACCGTGAAGCTCAACCTCTTCAAGTTCGACGTGCGCGGCGAGTATTCGCCTCTCGATGGCATGGTGCAGGAACTTGCGAAGTAACGTCTTTCATTCTCACGCCATTATGACTTCATACACGATCGGTCGCACCGTTTTTGGAAGCGAGGCCGCCATCCGCGCGGCCTATGAGAAATTTAACGCGCTGCCCGTTGATGAGACGCGGCTCGCCCCCACGCGCGTCTCGCCGTTTGGTGACTTTCGCCTCACGCTCGCGGGCGAGGCGAAGGTCATGGACGTCGGCACGTTCGACGGCCGCGCGAGCCAGACGATTGTCTTCGCGCCCTCGAAGAAGCCGGGCTGGTGGATTCGTCGCACGGATCTGCCCGAGCAGCTCGATACGCTCGTCGACATCTCAAACCTCTGGACGAGCGCGCAGAACCTTGTTCTGCGCTCGGGCTCGCCGCACAACTACCTGCGCATGGTCGAGCACATCATCGCGCTGAAGGCAGGTCTCGGTCTCGATGATGTCCTTCTGAAGGTTGAGTCGGGCGACCCGCCGCTTTTCGACGACTCGTCAGTGCCGCTCGTTAAGACGGTCGACTTCGCGGGCATCGTCCCGAGCGAGCAGAAGGCCACGTACGTGACGGTCAAAGAGCCCGTCGCCTTTGGCGGCTCGCGTGGCGACTTCCTTCTCTTCTTGCCCGCTGCGGACGGCGAGAGGAATCTCCGCATTGATTGCGCGATTTCGTGGAACACGGTCATCGGCAACGAGCGCGTCCTCTTTGATGTGACACCTGAGACGTTCCGCTACGCCGCTTACGCGCGCACGAACGCGACGCATCGCCAGTATGTCCTGGCGAAGACTGTCGGCAAGCTCTTTGCCTCGACGCGCAATTGGGGATACACGAAGAAGAACATCCTCATCCACGGGCCGTCGCGCTACTACACCGAGCCGCGCTTCCCCGTGAACGGCAAATTCTTGGAGCCTGTCTGGCACCGCGCGACGCTCGACCTCATGGCGGCTCTCTCGCTGACGGGCGCGGATCGCTTCTGCGGCACGGTCGTCTCGTATCGCGCGGGGCACACGCTCGACTGCGACGCGGTGCGCGCGCTCTATCGGAACGACCTTCTCGTCCATCTCTGATTTTTTTATCAACCCTCTCAATGGCGGACGGCGACTATGAACGACGAGACAGGCGACTGGCTGAAATCAGCCGATTCTCAAGAATACTTCGAACTCATCAGAATGCCCTCGATCGGAGCCGACCCGAGTCATCTTCGGGACTGCGTCGCGACGGCGACTTGGCTCAAGGCGTGGCTCGAGTCGATCGGCGCGAACGCGCGCCTCGTGACGCCGAGTCTCTCTGAAGGCCGCGCCTCCTCTGCGCTCGTCGTCCCCGTCGTCGTGGGCGAACGCAAGGGCGACGAGGGCGCGCCGAGCGTGCTTATTTACGGCCACTACGACGTCCAGCCTGTCGATCCGCTCGATGCGTGGCAGACGCCGCCCTTTGAGCCGACCGTGAAGGACGGCCGTGTCTACGCGCGTGGCGCGCAGGACGACAAGGGTCAGTTCTTCGCCTTTCTCTGTGGCGTGCGCGCGTTTTTAAACGCACATCCGACGCGCGTGCCGACAATCAAGTTTGTTTTGGAAGGGCAGGAAGAGTCTGGCTCGTCGACGCTCTTTCGCCTTATTGACGACCCTGCGTTTCGCCGTGCCATCGCCGCCGACATCTTGCTCGTCTCGGATACATCGGCGGGCGTTGACTTGCGCCCCGCCATCATCGCGGGCCTGCGCGGCGTGTGCCACTTTACGGTGAAACTCGAGGGTGCCTCGCGCGACCTCCATTCGGGCGAATACGGCGGCCTTGCGCCGAACGTCGCGCAAGGCATGGCGGAGCTCGTCGCGAGCCTCCATAACGCCGACGGGTCAATCGCCGTCGCGTCCTTCCGAGATGGCATCGTGCCGCCCACGCACGAGGAGCTTGAAGCTGCCGAGGCGGGCTTTCCAACGGAAGCGCAGCTGCGCGAGGACATCGGCTGTGACCCGTGCGGCGGGCAGCGCGGTCGCACGCTCGTTCAGCGCAACGGCTTTGAGCCGACGATTGAGGTGAACGGCATTCACTCAGGCTACGGTGGACCGGGGTCGAAGACGGTCATCCCATGCGAGGCAACGGCGAAGATTTCGATGCGCCTTGTTGCGGGCCAGTCACCGCGCCTCGCCTACGATGCCGTGCGCACGCACCTGAAGGATCGTTGCCCGCGCGGGATGCGCCTTTCCTTCCCGGAAGAGCCAGGGCTTTCGGGCGCGATGCGTTTGCCGCTCGCCTCGCCCGTCTTCCACCTCGCGCGCGAGGTTCTTTCCGAGATGGACGCGCGCGGGCCCGTCTTCCTCTGGGACGGCGCGTCGATTCCCGTTGTCGCGGCTCTGAAGGACGCGACGGGTGCCGCGCCGCTTCTCGTGGGTTGGGGACAGGCCGAAGACCGCATCCACGCGCCGAACGAGTCGTATTCCGTCCGCCAGTTCACCACGGCGAAGACGTGGGCGACGAAGATTCTTTCCGCCCTCTGATGCGCCGCGCCTTCACGCTCATTGAGCTACTCGTCATCATCGCCATCATGGCGACGATGGTGAGCGTCGGTGTCGTCTCGCTCAACGCCTCGCGCGGGGCGACGCGCACATTCGGCGCGGCGCGCGACGTGATGGCGATGGTGCGGCGCGCGCGGTCGCTCGCGCTCGTCACGCAGAAGGATGTCGTCCTTTCCTATTCGAACGGCCGCTTTGAGGATGAGCCGTGCGCAAAGGTCGAGATTGAGGCGGCGAGTCTTTTTTCGGCGCGGCGCGATGTTGAGCGTGTTGAGACGCTGTCGGGCGAAGTTGTCCGCGAGGCACAAAAGGCCGATGCGAAGGGTGAGCAGGAGGTCGGCGAGACGCTTGAGGAGGTTCTTTCACCGCAGGCCATCCCCGAAAGCGTCATGAAGGGGCTTAAAGTTCTGGTGGCCGACGAGTCATCGGCGTGGTCGCTCCCCGAAAACGAGTCGCGCCGTTCCAAGATTTCGATCTTCTCGACGGCGGACAACATCTCGCGCACGCTTTCTTCAGCGACGAAGAAGAACGAGACGGCAGAGGAGGGCCAAGACGGCGAGAAGGCTGACCTTGAGGGTGCGACGGAGGATCTCTTTCGCGTGGCGTTTACGGCGAACGGCATGGCCTCGCCGCCGCACCGCGTCGTCATCTACCGCGCCGACGCACGAGCCGAGGACGGCATCGTCCTCCATATCGACCGTTTCGGTGAGGTGACGTGCGAGAAACTCGACTAGGCGACGGCTTCTACGCCGTCCCACTCGCGGCACTTGGTGCCTCGTTGTGCGGAAACAGGCGAAAGTCATATGACACCATGCGCATGAAGCCAGCGGAATGGGGTGCTTCCAAAGCAACATCTCAAGTTCCCGATGTGATATAATATCTTCAATTGAAAGGGCATTGACGAATATGGACTTGAAAGAAGCAACGAACCGCATCAAGGCGCAGGGCGAACTCGTCACGAAGATTCGCGAGGAGGTCGCGAAGGTTATCGTCGGGCAGGAGAAACTCGTCGATCGTCTCATCCTCGCGCTGACAACGGGCGGGCACATCCTGCTCGAAGGCGTCCCCGGCCTCGCGAAGACGCTCTCGGTGAACACGCTCGCGAAGGCGCTCGGCCTCGACT
>CAYNVE010000009.1:0-20959 GCA_964400635.1 uncultured Lentisphaeraceae bacterium | reverse complement strand
AGCTGTTCGTCGTGCCAAGGTCAATTCCTAATACTTTTGCCATAGTTTTTTCTCTCTTCTTTCTGTCCACCCACCATGGGCGACATAAATTTCTTGCAAAGAGCGTGCCAAACGGCAGAGCACGAGGAATTTTAGACGAAAATGAGACACCTTGTCACAGGTGTGTCACATTCCCGCCATGACGGCGTGGATGTCCGTCTCACCGAGAAGCGCGGCGACGAGGCGATCAACGCCAAGCGCAACGCCAGCGGCAGACGAAATGAGAGGCAGCATCTCAAGGAACTCCTCGTCGAGCGGATAGTCGCTTTCGCCGAGTGCGCGCCGCTCCTCCCGCGCCGCCAAGAAGCGCGCGCGCTGCTCGGTCTTGTCGCAAAGTTCCGTGAAGCAGTTGGCAAGTTCCATCCCCTTCCAGTAGAACTCCCACCGCTCGGCGATGTCGCCGTTCAGTTTCGCGAGCGACGCGGCCTGCGGCGGATAGTCCATGAGGAAGACGGGGCCTTCGCAAATGGCCGGCTCGACCTTTGTCGCCATGTCGTAGTCGAAGGCATCCTGATTCCAGTCGCCCACCCACGGGTCCCACCCCGCGAAACGGCGATACGCCTCGCGGACGGAGAGGCAACGAAGGGCCTCGGGCGCAAGGCTCGGGGAAAGCGCGCGCAAGAGATCTTCAAGGTCGCGCGCAATGTCGAGATAGGTCGCGCCGCGCCGATACCACTCAATCATCGTGAACTCGGGGTTGTGACGCGATCCAAACTCTCCCTCGCGGAAGCAGGGGCCAATCTGGTAGATCTTCTCCATCCCCGCCGCGAGAAGCTTCTTCATCTGAAGCTCGGGCGAGGCGCGCAGAAATCCCTTTCCCGCGCGCGGGCAGTCGATGTGCGGCTCGGGCGCAGGCGCGTCAAGGAGGACGGGCGTTGCGACTTCAACGAAGCCACGCGCGTCGAAGAACGCGCGGATTGCGCGAACAATCTCGGCGCGGCGGCAGAGGGATTTAAGGGCGTCCATCTAATCGAACTTGAAGATCTGCCCAGGGACGGGCGCGGAGACGGCCTTGATGCCTTGCTCGTGCAAGATTTCCGCCATGGCCGCGACCTTCTCGGGCTCACCGTGGACGGCGAAGGCGTGTCGGACATTATCCTTCACCTCGGAGATCCAATCGATGAGCCCACCGCGGTCGGCATGCGCGGAGAGCGCGTTGATGACCTCGACGCGCGCCCTTAAGGGAATCTCCTCACCAAGAACGCGGATCGTCTCGCGCTTCTCGACGATGCGCCGACCGAGCGTGTTCTCAGCCTGAAAGCCGCAGATAAGGATGATGTTATCGGGATCCGTCGCGCAGTGCTTCAGGTGGTGGAGGACTCTTCCTCCCTCGCACATGCCGCTCGCCGCGATGATGACCATGGGGCCCGGCATATCATTGAGCGCCATGGACTCCTCGGGCGTACCGACAAACGAGAGGTTGGGGCACACGAGCGGGTCGCGCCCATTCTCAATCATGCGCCGCGCCTCCTCGTTGTAGACCTCGCGATGTGCCGCGTAGATTTCCGTCGCCTTGCGCGAAAGCGGCGAGTCGACGAAGACCTTCACCTCGCGCGGCAGTTTCTTCTTATCGGCGAGGCGATTCAAATAGTAGATAATCTGCTGCGTGCGGCCGACGGAGAAGGCGGGAACAAGCAGTTTTGCGTTGTGGCGATCGATGTGCTTTAAGTATGTCTCAAGGCGATACTCAACATCGTCGGCCGATGGGTGGAAGCGGTCGGCGTAGGTTGACTCAACGAGGAGAATGTCCGCGCCCGACGGATACTCGTAGTGGCGCAAGATCGGCTGATCGGGCTGACCCAGGTCACCCGAGAAGAGCAGACGGTGATCGCGGCCGTGGTCAGAGCGAATGTCGAGTTGGACGAGCGCCGAGCCGAGGATGTGCCCCGCGTTGAAAAACTCAAGCGTGACGCCACGGCAGATTTCGCGCGGCGCGTGGAGGTGCGTCGGCACGAAGAGCTGCATGAGCGCGTCAACATCGCTCTCGTCGTAAAGTGGCTCAAAGAGGTGCTTACCTTCCTTGCGGCGCTTCTTGTTGATGTACTCAAGATCGCGCTTCTGAAGGAAGCACGAGTCCTTGAGCATAATCTGACAGAGGTCGGTCGTCGACTGACGCGCGAAGACACGGCCGCGGAAGCCCTGACGCACGAGTTGCGGCAAGTTCCCCGAGTGGTCGATGTGCGCGTGCGAGAGAATGACGTAGTCAATCGTCTTCGGGTCAATTGGCAGGTTGCGGTTCTTCTCAAACGCCTCCTTGCGATGACCCTGATAAAGCCCGCAGTCGAGCAAGATCTTCTTCCCGTTCGTCTCGAGAAGATGCATCGAGCCCGTTGTCGTCTGCGCCGCGCCGTAGAACGTGAGTTTCATCGTGTCTAGACCTTTCTGCCGATGAGGCTGTGTGCGAGGGAGGAAAGTTTTTCCGTGTCACCCGAAAGCGAAGAGAGAGAGGTCATCGCCTGAAGAGTCGTCTCGCGCGCGAGTCGCTCGGTCGTCGCGCGATCGAAGAGGCCGTCGCCATCGAGAAGGTCATCCTCGTACTGGAAGGCGAGGCCGAGGTTCAGCGCGAAGTCGCCGAGCGCGGCAATCTCGCCGTCCGAACCGCCGCCCGCAAGTCCACCCATCTTCGCGGCCGCAACAAAGAGGTCGGATGTCTTGTGCGCATAGACGAAGGCCGCATCGTCCGCCGACACCGCGCCACCGTCGTCAAGCGTCTTCAAATCGGCAACCTGCCCGCGCACAACGCCGACGCCCCTTTCGCCGAGCACATCGAGAATCTCGGCGACGCGGCGCGGCGCGCGCGCGGCCGTCCGATAAGCGAGTGCCTGCAGGGCATCGCCCGCAAGAATCGCGTTTGCCTCGCCGAACGCCTTCCAGACGGTCGGCTTGCCGCGCCGCTCGACGTCGTTGTCCATCGCGGGCAAGTCGTCGTGGACGAGTGTGTAGTTGTGGAGAAGTTCAATCGCGGCGGCTGGATACTTCGCATCCTCGGCCGTTCCGCCGACAGCAAGCGACGCGTAAAGGCAGACGAGCGGGCGGATGCGCTTACCACCCGAGCCGACGGCATAACGCATCGCCTGAGCGAGTTCCGACGGCGCGTCCGACGCCTTTGGGAGGACTTCGTCTAGCGTTCTTTCAATGAGTTCAAGCATTTTTCTAAACCTCCATTTCGCCGTGAAAGACCGTTTTGACGGGACCTAAGAGTGTCACCTTCTCAACGCCGCCTTCTGTGCGTACGCCGTCCACCGTAAGGACGAAGCCGCGCGACGTCGTGACGGAGACGGGGAACGTGAGCGCCCCCCCAAGAACGCCCGCAACCGCCGAAGCGACCGCGCCCGACCCGCACGCGAAACTCTCGCCCTCCACGCCGCGTTCATAGGTGCGAAGAGAAAGCGACCGCGCGGTCGTCCACGCCACGAAGTCAACATTCGTCCCCGCAGGACGAAACGCCTCCGAAAAGCGGATTGCGCGCCCCTCCCGCGCGACATCGCACGATGCGAGATTGTCAACGGGGACGACGACATGCGGCACGCCGACGACGATAACATTCTCACGCACGACCTTGATCTTCGGCATCTCAACGCGCACGAGATTTCCATCGAGGATCTCCGCCGCAAGAACACCCGCGCGCGTCTCAAGGTGCATCGCGCGATTCTTCGCCGCGCCAATCTCGTGCGCGAAAGCGGCGATACAGCGCGCGCCGTTGCCGCAGAAGTCGGCCTCGCCGCCGTCGGGATTAAAAAAGCGCATCGCGAAATCGGCCTTCTCGGATGGGCGCACAAAGAGGACGCCCTCCGCGCCGATTCCGTCAGGGCGAAGAGCGAGCGAGCGGACGAAAGCGGGCTCGTCAATCGCAAGGCGCGCGGCGCGATCGTCCACGAGGACGAAGTCGTTGCCCGCGCCGTGCATCTTGACGAACGGAATCGTCATCACCAGATCTCCATCGTGCCTGGCAGTTCCTCGCCGAGCGTAAGACCAATGAGGTCCATCAGAATCTTGTACGCCTCGTCGAGGACGCAGTCGTCCTCTGGTCGCTCGTTCCGCTTGCGACGATGCGCTTTCTTCTCGTTCTCCTCGTCATCCTCGCGCGCCTCATCGAGCTCGCGCAACGTGCGGTCGGCGGCCATCTGCGCCTTGCGCGCGCCGTATTCGAGCGACACCTCTTCGCGGTCGGCGATTTCCTTCATCCCCTTCACATTCTCGAGATGCTTCTGGTAGCGCGCATCGTTCTTGAGGCGGCGGTCAGAAAGTTTCTTCAAGATTTCAACATAGCGCGGCATATCCCACGCAAAGCGGTAGTCGGCCGGCGCGATGCGCGTAAAGGGCAGCGCGTAGGTGAGCTTATCCTCGCCAATGTCGAGCGAATCAAGAAGCGAAGGCAAATGGATGTCGGCCTCGACGCCTTCCAATTGCGTCGAGCGGCCGTCCACTCGGTAGAAGCGCGAGGTCGTAATCTTGCACGAGCCGTACTTCTCAGGTCCGAGTCCCGAGACGGACTGCACCGTCCCCTTGCCATGCGTCTTGCCGTCGCCGATGACGATTGCGCGGCCGACATCCTTGAGGTGACCAGCGACAATCTCGGAGGCCGACGCGCTCGCGCGGTCGGTCAGAATGACGAGCGGCCGGCGGAACGCGACGGGGTTCCCAGGCGGAATGCCGAGACAGTCCGTCCGATTTCGATCGCGCACCTGAACAACGGGTCCGCCTGAGACAAAGAGCGCCGAAAGAATAATCGCCTCGCGCAACGAGCCACCGCCATTGCCGCGCAGATCAAGAACGAGACCCTTCACCTCCTCGGCGTTGAAGTCTGCGAGAATCTTCGCGACATCGAACGCCGCGCTCCGATAGCCCTCCTCCATCGGCTTCTTGTCCATCGTCCCGTAGAACCCGGGCAAATAGACGTAGCCGAGGCGGTTTGTGACACCGCCCGAGACGACCGTATCGACGCGCCCCGTCGCGGCCTGATCCTCAAGTTTGATCTCGTCGCGCACGAGATCAACGAGCTTCTTCGCATCGCCCGACGTGCGCACATCAAGCGTGACGCGCGTCCCCTTCGGCCCGCGGATTTTCTTGATGGACTTGTTCATCGCCTGCCACATGATGTCCTCCATCTCGCCGTCGCCTTGCTTGACGCCGACGATGCGGTCGCCCTCCTGAATGCGCCCGTCCTTGTCGAGCGGGCCACCCGGCATAATCTCGACGACCTTCAGCGCGCCGTCGTCAAATGAGAGCACCGCGCCGACGCCACAGAGCGTCAAGTTCATCTCCATATCGAAGTCTTCCTTCGTCGTGGGCGAGAAGTAATCGGAGTGTGGGTCGAACGCCCGCGCGAGCGCACTCATGTAGTGCTGGAAGACCGTCTCCTCGTCTGGCTCCATGAGGACAACCGCGTAACGGCGGTAGCGCTTGACGAGGTCGCTCGCGATGTCGAGCGTGTTCGTCGACTTGTCGAGTTCGTGGTTGATCGTCGCGACAAGTGCCTCGTTCTTGAGGCGGCGGCGCCAGTGCTCCTCGGCCTCCTCCTTCGTCGCGGGCCATTCGGCATCCTTGCGGCGGACGCGGTATGTCTCATTGGACGAGAAGTCCCACGTCGTCGAGAGGACGAGGTTTGTCGCGAAGTCGAGCCGCTCTTTGAGACGCTGAACATAAAGATTGTAGAGGTCGTAGCCGAAGCTCGCGTCAAGCGCGCGAATCTCATCGTCGAGCGTCTTCTCGCGTTGGGCGAACTTGTCAAGGTCGCTCTTTAAAAAGACGGAGTGGTCGAAGTCGTAGTAGGTGACGAGGTTCGTCCACGCGCGTTGCGAAATCTCGTCATCCATCCGCCGATGAAGGACATGCGACTTTTCAAGGGCGTTCACGAGGCGGATGGCGATCTTGCCGTCGTAAGCGCGCGGCGCGAGGGCCCGCGAGACGCCCGACGTCTTCGCGAGAGCCGATGTCTCGCCGGCCGAGCATCCGCCCGCGACGAGAGAGGCGAGAAAGAGAAAGAGGATCTGCTTCATTCTTGTGTCTCCATGAGTTGCGCGAGGCGCGTCTGCTCCGCCGTCGAGAGTTGAACGCCGCCCGCTGAAAAGCTTTCGAGAAGATGATTCGCGTTGAGAACGACGACGCCCTGCGCCTCGGCAATCTTCGCCTCAAAGGTATCCGACGCAAATGCGAGAACGGGTGTGACCGCGCCTGTCCAGCCCTTCGCGGCGAGGACGGCGCGGACTGCGGCGGCCTTCTTCTGAACCTGCACAATCGGGTCGCGGTCAGGGAGCTGACCGTCAAAGAGGACGTGGCGGCCGTCAAGCGTGACCTTGCCGCGCCAGAACTTCGTCTCGATGGCGAAGACACCCGCCGGACCCACGACAACATGATCGACGTGACGCCCCGCAGCGACGAAGCCGTTGAAAACGTGGTAAGCATCGGGCAGGCTTTTCAAAATGCCCGAGACATGCTCCTCGCCGCGCGCGCCCTTCATGAAGCGCTCGAGACAGCGAAAGCCCTTCTGGAGCGAGATCGACGCGCCGACAAGTGCGGCGACGGCGAGCACGAGAGCGAAGGCCATGAGCGCGAACGACGCGGCAAAGAGCGCCATCGCAAGCGCGAAGCCGAGAACGAAAACACAGAGGAAGAGCGGCCAAAGCCCGAAGACCGAGCCTCTCACGCGCGTCCATTCCCCCGCCCGACCATGAACTACCGCCATGACTTTGAGAACTCCTTTACTTTCAACGTGAGCGTGTCGGCATCAAGGCCGTACCTTTTTTCAAGATCCGCGACGGCACCGTGCGGGACGAACGCATCGGGCCAGCCGAATGTCACATCCGCGCCGATTGACTCGCCGAAGCCGCCCACCACGCAGCCGTTCTCGAGCGAGATAATGCCGCACCCGCGCGCGCGCTGACGCTCAAGAAGCGCGGTATCAAACGGCTTTAAGAAGCGCGATAAGACAACGCCCGCGCCCGTCTCGTGCGCGATGTGGAGAGCCTTCTTAAGAAAGTCGCCCGTCGTCCAAATCTGAATTTTCGCATCGGGGTTCACGATCTCTTGAGCGAGGCCGCCACCCGCGCCGTGCAGGAGGCTCTTGGGGCATTCGCCGCGCGGGTATCGAAGAAGCGTCGGTGCGTCACGCGAAAGAGCCTCGTCGAGAAGATGCGCGAGATCATCGCCGTCGCACGGTTGGCAGATTGAAAGGTTCGGGACGGACTTCAGCATGGCGATGTCGTAAAGGCCCTGATGCGTCACGCCGTCCGCGCCGACAACACCCGCGCGATCGACGCAGAGGACGACGGGCAGTCGCGCGATCGCGACATCGTGAACGACCTGATCGATCGCGCGTTGGAGGAAGGTCGAGTAGACGCAAACGACGGGCTTCATACCCCCCGCCGCGAGCCCCGCCGCGAACGCGACCATGTGACCTTCTGCGATGCCGACATCAAAGAAGCGCGTGGGGAACTCCTTCGCAAATGCGGCGAGCCCCGTCCCGTCCTTCATGCCCGCCGTGAGCGCAACAACACGCGAATCCTTCCGCGCCGCCGCGACGAGCGCCGCGCCCATCGTCGCGCTCCAGTCGGCGTTTTGCGTAGCCGGCAAGCGCGCACCCTCGAGCATTCCCGCGCCGACACCATGGTATTCGGTTGGGTGGCGTTCGGCGGGCGCGTAGCCCTTGCCCTTCTTCGTGACGACATGGACGAGGACGGAGCGCTTATCCTCTTTCGCGACGGTGAACGCCGCCTTGAGCGCGGCAAGGTCATGGCCGTCGACAGGCCCGATATAGCGAAGACCAAACTGCTCAAAGTAGCGGCTCGCAAGGAAGAGCCCCTTGACGCGGCTTTCAACGCGGTGGTAAAGGCCGCGCAGAAAGGTGAGCTTCATCTTGTGCCCCGCCGCCTCCGCCGCCGCCTTGACGCGGTTGTAGCGAACGCCCGTGATGAGGCGGCCTAAGAACTTCGCGAAACTCCCCGCCGGGCGCGAGATCGCCATGTCATTGTCGTTCAAGACGACGATCAATTTCTTCGTCGCACCATCGCAGTTATTGAGCGCCTCGAAGGAGTGCCCATTCACGATTGAGGCATCGCCGACAACGGCGACGACATGCTCGTCTGTCCCCTTCAGATCTCGCGCCGCCGCGAAGCCGAGCGCGACCGAAAGAGCACTGCCCGCATGTCCCGAGACGGCGGCATCCGCGTCACTTTCAAGCGGCGTCGGAAATGGCGCGAGGCCATCCAGACGGCGCAACGTCTCAAAGCGGTCATCGCGCCCCGTCAGGATCTTCCACGCATACGCCTGATGGCCGACATCCCAAACGATGCGATCCTTGTGCGCATCAAAAACATCGGCAAGCGCCATCGCCATCTCGACCGCGCCAAGCGACGAGGCGAGGTGGCCGCCGTTCGTTTGGACGACCGAGAGGATGCGCTGGCGGATGTCGGAAGCGGTCATCATTTTCGTTTCAAGATAAGAAGCGGCGTCGCGTTCTGCCCGAACGCCTCCTCCTGCGAGACAGGGACATACGATTCTTTAAGAATCTTCCAGTAGTCGAGTTGCTGCGAGAAGGCGCGCTCCTTGCAGACGGGCGGATCAATCGCGAACGCATAGCCCGAGAGCGCGGCGACGGGGTAGGCCTTCGGCGCGTCGCGAAGAAGCGCGCGCCACTCGGCATCGGTGAGCATTGCGAAAGGCCCCATCTCAAGCCCCTTCGGCACCTTGCGGTTCGTCTCGACGGCGAGGTAGAGGTCTTGCGTCAGAAGGCGCGTCCCCTTCGGGTCGATGGCCTCGATGAGCCACGCGGCCTCTTGAAGTTGCTTCAGTTCCGTCAACGCCTTCTTGCGCGTCCAAAAGCGATCCTGTCCATTCGTCGTCCACTTCTCGAGAAGCGGCGAGCCGAACGACGTCGCGAAGGAGAGACCGAGGACAAGGAGAAGCGACGAGGCGGCGGAAAGACTCGGCGAGGAAACGAGGAGCGTGGCGGCGACGACGGCGAGAAGCGACATGACGGGCACTTGGTAGTCCTCGTAGGGGAAGGGCGCGAGAATCTGGACGAGGAAAACCGCGAGAAAGCCCCAGAGGAGGAGACGCGCGAGCGGCGCGAGGCGAAGCGCCTTCGCATTCGTGAAAAGGCCAAAGCCGAGCGCGACAAAGAGCGGCACATACCAGCGCACGAGACGCGAGAGACTGCCGACGACCCAGACGAAGTCGGAGCCGCCGCGTGCGCGGTGGTAGGCCTGCGCCGCGAGAAGCCCTGCGCGCGAGGGCGCGTCCACGAGAAATGGGCCGTAGACGAGAAGAAGACCGAGCGCGCCGCCAAGGCCGAAGAAGAACCACGCGAGGCGCGGCGCGGTCTTGCGAGCGGCTCCCTTCAGAAGAAAGAGACCAACGACGGCGAGGAGGATGCCGAGCGAGAGGCGCACGCCCGCCGAAAGTGCGAGCGAAAGACCCGCCGCCGACGCGAGAGAGGCAACTTTAAGGCGCGACGAAGTCGCGTCCACGAAGGAAAGAAGGAAGAACGCGAGCGAGACGAAGAGCGAGGCGAGCGCATACGTCTTTGGAATCGTGAGGTAGTAGAGGTGGTAGAGGTTCGTCGCCAAAAGGAAGAACGCGACGAGGAAGGCCGCACGCTTGCGTTCGCCGTCCGAGGCGAGGCGAAAGGCGAGCGCGGCAGAAAAGAAAACGCCGATGAGACCGAGAGAAAGCGTGAAGAGGCGCGCGCCGAGAAGCCCATGCGCCTTCCAAAAAGCGGCGAACGGCGCGTAGAGAAGCGGCAAGAGCGGCCCTTGCGTGAAAAAGAAGTCGCGATAGGGCATCTCCCCTTCCGCGACGAGGTTCGCCGCGTAGAGATACCACCCCTCGTCCTGATTTAGGCCGCCCATCCACGCCGCCGCGCCCGAGAGGACGAGACAGGCGAAGAGCGCGAGTGCCCCGTACGTTTTCATCTTCCCTCCATTATACCATTCCTTCGAGCGAGCGAATGACGGGCGCGGGCGGGCGATTGTAGACGCGCGAGTAGGGCGGAATCGACGAGATGAGCCAGACACTGCCGCCGATCTCCGAGTCGTGACCGATCGTCGTGTCGCCGCCCAAAATCGTCGCACCCGCGTAGATGACGACGTTATCCTCCACATTCGGATGGCGCTTGATGCCCTTGACGAGTTCGCCCGTCTCCTCGTTCTTCGCGAACGACTTCGCGCCGAGCGTGACGCCTTGATAAAGCTTCACGTTTCGGCCGATGACGCATGTCTCGCCGATGACGACGCCCGTGCCGTGATCGATGAAGAAGTGCTCACCAATCTGCGCGCCCGGGTGAATGTCAATGCCCGTCTTCGAGTGCGCGAGCTCGCTCATGATGCGCGGAATGATCGGCACCTTCAACATGTAGAGTTCGTGCGCGAGGCGGTGAATCGTGACCGCGTAAAGCCCCGGGTAGGCCATCACGACCTCCATGCGGCTCGTCGCGGCGGGGTCTCCCTCGTAAGCGGCCGCAATATCGGTCTCCACGAGACGCTTCACATTGGGGAGTGTGGCGAAGAAGGCCTTCACGACCTCGGCCGCGTCATGGTCTGGCATGAGGAGGCGGATCTCCTTCTCGAGTTCCTCCGCGAGCAGGCGCGCGTTGTCCTTTGCGGCGAGTTCGCCGTAGACGCAAGGGTGGAGGAGCGTGAGCGCGCGGCGAACGGCGCGAGCAATGCGCTGAGGGAGTGTCATGAGTGCCTCCTGGCGATGCGGGCGACAATCTTCGACGCCCCGAGGTTCTTAAGCCCGAGCGCCATCAGGATCTTGCCGAGGAGGTGGCGCGATTCAGCCTTGACCTCCACGATGTCAATCCCTTCCTTCTCACAGAGCGCGCGGAAATCCTTCAGCGTGATGCAGTGGATGTTCGGCGTGTCGTACCACTCAAACGGGAGCTGCTTCGAAACAGGCAGACGGCCGAGCAGGGCGAGCGTGAGGCGGATGCGGTAGGCGGCAAAGTTCGGGAACGTGACAATCGCCTCGTCGGCAAGACGCAAGGCCTCGTGAAGAAGCCCACGTGGGTTCTTGACTTCCTGCAGCGTATCAGAGACGATCGCGACGTCAAAGCGGTGGTCAGGCGCGACCTCGATGCCGTTCTCGTCCACGTCATCAAAGAGGACATCGTGACCCGAGGCGAGAGCCTGCTCGTAGCGCTCAACATCAAGTTCAACGCCCGTTCCCGAAACACCGCGCACGGTGCGCAGCGTGTCGAGAAGCGAGCCATCACCGCAACCAATGTCGATGACGCGCGATTTCTCGCGGACCATCCCGACGACATTCGCGTAGTGCGCCTTCTGCCAAGCGAGCGGCTCGACGGGACGCTCCGAGAGGAAGCCGCCGACAATCTTCGAGAGATGCTCAATGTCGGTCAGGAACGAGTCATGCCCCGTCCCCGACTCGAGATGACAATAGGAGACGCGGCGACCCGCCTTCATGAGTGAGGCGACGATTTCCTTCGACTGCCACGCCGGGAAGAGGATGTCGTTCTCGTAAGAGCAGACGAGCGTCCGCGCCGTGACGCGCTTAAAGGCATCATCGAGCGAGCCGAATTGAAGGCACGGGTCGGCGAGATCCATCGAGCGCGTGATATGCAGATACGAGTTCGCATCGAAGCGGCGCACAAACTTCATCGCCTGATAATCGAGATAGCTCTCAATCTGGAAGTACGTCTTGAAAAGGCGATCGCGCTCGGCGCGCGCTTCTGCGGGAGCCTCGACGAAGTTTTTCTGAAGGTCGCGATGAAACTTCTCCTGAAGGAGTTCCCGCGAAAGGTAGGTGATGTGCGCGAGTTGCCGCGCCGAGGCGAGCCCTGCCTTCGGTCCCTTGCCATCGCCCTCGAGGTAGTAGTCGCCCCCCTTCCACGCGGGGTCATCGGTGATTGAGTTGCGGCTCATGACACTGAAGGCAATCGCCTGCGTGTTCAAGTTCGCGCTCGTCGCGATGAGGCAGACTTTGTCCATGTCCTCTGGAAAGCGCGTCATCCAATTGACGACCTGAAGCCCGCCGTAACTGCCACCGATGAGCGCGGCGAGGTGGGTGACGCCGAGTTCCTTAAGAAGGAGCCTAAAAACATCGATCGCATCGTCGAATGTGTACTGTGGGAAACTCGACCCATAGGGGCGACCCGTCTCGGGGTTGATCGACATCGGCCCCGTCGTCCCCGAACAGCCGCCGAGGACATTCGCGCAGATAACATGGTAGCGCGAGGTATCGACGGCGCGGCCAGGGCCGACCATCCCGTCCCACCAGCCGCTCGGCTTCTCCTCGCCTGGACGAAGACCTGCGACATGCGCGTCGCCCGTGAGCGCATGACAAATGTAAATGACGTTATTAGGTCCGATCGGCGCGCCGCACTCCTCGTACTCGACCTCAATCTCCTTCAAGACACCGCCGTAGGCGAGGCGAAACCCGCCCTCTGGTAGCGTCAACTTGCGCTTCTTCGGCGCGATGACTCCCACCCCTTCACTCATTCTTCATCTCCCAGTCCGGATAAAGCGACTTCAAGGTCGTCTTGTAGAACGCCGCATCGATGACGCGCCGCTCCTCAAGCGCGCGCTTGTAAAGCGTCTCCAGCGAACCGACGACGCGCGCGCGCGTCGCACTGACCTCGTTCGACAGCGACGCACGCGTCAGGCGGTTCGCGCGCGCGAGAGCGCGGTCGCCTGGCGGCAAGCTCACATCCGCCTCGGGGTCGTAGACCTCCTTCTTCGGCTTCTTGACGACATTTCCCGACGCATCAACAACCGTGTCATCCGTCCCGCCGACCCACGTCAAATCGGCCGCCGTGCGATCTGGCTCTAGAGCACGCGCTCTCTCGTCCAGTTCCTGCTGCCACGCGAGGAGGGCCTCCTGAATCGAGTCGAAGTCAATCTTCTTCAACTCGAGAAGTTTCGCCTCAGCGATGACCTTATCGGATTTCAGTTTCTCGGCGGCTAGGCGATGCTCCGCCTCGGCGGCCTTCGCCGCGTCGGCCTCGGCCTCGAGCGACGCCTTCGCCTTCGCGTCGCGCGCAGCCTCCGCCTCGCGTTTCGCCGTCTCGCGCCTCGCCTCGGCCTCACGCGCCTTCTCGCGCGCGGCCTCCGCCTCGGCCTCTTGCGCACGGCGGTTTTCCTCGGCCGCCTTCGCCTCCAACGACGCACGCGCACGATCGGCCTCGGCGGCGGCGCGGCGCGCGTCCTCCGCCTTCGCGGTCGCCTCCGCCGCACGCGCCTCGCTCTCCTTCGCAGCCGCCTCGGCCGATGCGGCCTTTTGGTTGGCGCGCGCGGTCGCCTCTTCAGACGCGGCCGCCTCCGCGCGCGCGGTCGCCTCAGACGATCGCGCGAAGGAGATGACCGCCCCCGCGACGAGCGAGAGGACGAGTGCCGACGAGAGGATCAAGATCGTTCGCGTGTTCACTAGTCTCCCCCTTCTCCTTCAGCCGCGCGCACGATTGCGCGCCTCAAGGCTCGCCTTGTAGGCCGCCATGTCGGCAGGCGGGCATTTCGCGACACCCGTCTTGACGGCCGCCTCGGCGACGGCGTACGACACCTCGACGAAGAGACGGCGATCAAACGGCTTCGGAATGATGTAACCCGTACCGAAGACGAGATCTTCCGACGGATAGATTTTCTTCACGTCGTCCGGGACGGGCTGCTGCGCAAGGCGCGCGAGCGCGTGCGCGGCCGCGACCTTCATCTCGGTGTTGATCGTCGTCGCGCGCACATCGAGCGCGCCACGGAAGAGATAGGGGAAGCCAAGGACATTGTTGATCTGATTGGGGTAGTCGCTACGCCCCGTCACCATCACGTAACGGCGACCGTGAAGCGCCTTCGCCACCTCTTCGGGCGCGATCTCGGGGTCAGGGTTCGCCATCGCGAAGATCGCCGGGAAGTCGGCCATCTTCTTGACGTCATCGCCCGAAAGGACATTCGCCGCCGAGACACCGATAAAGACATCCGCGCCCACGATCGCCTCGTGAAGCGTCTTCGCCTCGGTCTTCACGGCGTGGCGCGCCTTGAAGGGATTGAGGTCGGTGCGCTCGACGCGAATCGTCCCCTTCGTGTCGCACATCGTGACATCTCGGACACCCGCCGCCTTGAGCATTTCGCAAATGCGAATTCCGGCCGCGCCCGCGCCGTTCATGACGACTTTGAGATTGGCGAGTTCCTTCTTCGCGAGCGTCGCGAAGTTGAGGACGCCCGCGAGCGAGATGACGGCCGTTCCCCACTGGTCATCGTGAAAGACGGGGATATCCAACTCCGCGTCGAGGCGATCCTCAATCTCAAAGCACGCAGGCGAGGCGATGTCCTCGAGGTTGATGCCGCCGTACTGCGGCGCGAGTGCCTTCACCGCCGCGATGACGCGCTCGGGGTCGGTCTTGCCGACATCGGCCCCGCCCTGACGGCAGCACGCGAGCGGCACAGGCCAGGCGTTCACATCGCCGAACGACTTGAAGAGGACGGCCTTGCCCTCCATGACGGGAATGGACGCGGCCGCGCCGAGGTCGCCAAGGCCGAGAATCGCCGTCCCGTCCGAGACGACGGCGACGAGGTTCGGTTTCGCCGTGACATCGTAGACGCTCTTCGGTTCGGCGGCAATCGCCTTCACGGCCTGCGCGACGCCCGGCGTGTAAGCGAGCGAGAGGTCTGCCTGCGTCTTGAGGGCCTTCGGAAGTGAGACGGCGACCTTGCCGCCCTTGTGATAGGAAAGAACCTCTTCGCGCGTAATCGTAGCCATTTTCGTTTATGTCTCCTGAATGGGTGTTATCAAATTTCAGTTTCCATGAAAGAGAAGAAGGTCACCTTCACGCCGTGCGGCTTCAGGAAGTCGACGATCGCGCGCTTCTGCGCGTCATCCATCTTGAATGTCACGACGACGGCGTCAATGTTGAGTGCCTGAACGAGTTCCGGCGCGTCTTTAAGCGCGCCCTTCACCTGAAGCCCGCCGATGTAGCGGGCAAAGAGAAGCGGGTTATCGTCGAGAAGCCCCGCAATGACGCGGTGGTTGCGCGCGGTCGAGCGGATCAGCTCGCGGCGGAACGACTGGTAGCGCAGGCCCGCGCCGTAGACGAGGATGCGCGAGACATCCTTGCGCGCCATGAGCCGCTTCATGTCGAGCATGTAGAAGAGGTCGCGAATGACGAAGCGGATCGAACGCGAGCACGCGAGAAAGAGGAACGAGAGAAGCGCGTAGAGAATCGTGCGCGCAGGAAGCCCCGCCGTCGAGACGGTCGGCGCGACGAACATGAGGGCGCTCCCCACGAACGCGCCGAAGGCGGAGGCCACAAGGAGAACGAGGAAGTTCGAGAGCACGGCGCGCGACCAGACGATATGGTAGATCTTAAAGAAGACGAGCGCGGCGAGCGTCGCGCCAACACGGAAGCAGAGCGCGAGGCGGAAGCCCGGGAGGCGGAAGTCAATGCCAAGAACAGCGAGCGAGACGAAAACGGCCGCAACGAGAATGACGACGTCGAGCGCGAGGTAGAACGGCACGGTGAGGCGCGCGCGGCCGCCGCGTGCGCCCTGCGAGAAGTCTTGCCGGCGCGCCATCTCGCTTAAGATGAGGCCCATGTCGAAGATCTCGACGCGCGCCATGTCGCGGACGGCGACGACGGCGATGAGCGCAAAGGTGACGAGCCAGACGCCCGCGGCGTGCGACTTGAGGGCAATGGCGACAAACGGCAGCACGACCAGAACGCTCGCAAAACCATAGAGAATCCAAACGGCCTTGCGCTGATTCAAGTTTTCGTCGCGCAAGATGCGGTGGTGGAGGTGGTCGGTATCGGCCGTCATCACATGGTCGTTGCCCGCGAGGACACCCTCCTTGCGCAAGACGTGGCGGAGCGAGCGGCGAAGGACGGCGAGGAACGTGTCAAAGACGGGCACGCCCATCGCGAGGATCGGCACGCCGACCGAAACGAGGAACGAGTCGGCCGTGTGCGAGAGAAGCGCGAGCGAGGCGAGAGCGAAGCCGATGAACATCGAGCCCGAGTCTCCGAGAAAGACGGAGGCGGGGTTATAGTTGTAGCGCAGAAATCCGAGGAGGCCGCCCGCAAAAACAAAGTAGGGCAGAAGCCCCGTCATGCCACAGGCGAAGAAGCGCGAGCCCGCGATGCCGATGGTCGCGACGAGCGCAAGCCCCGTCGCAAGGCCGTCCAGCCCATCAATGAGGTTGAAGGCATTGACCGCGCCCGTGATCCAGAAAATAACGAGAGCGCCATCAAGCCACCACGGAAGAAAGGGCCAAATGTCGCGGAAGGTGAGATCCGCCCACGCCCACGCGAGAAAGGCGACGACGAGTTGGCCGATGAGTTTGACGATGGGCTTAAGCCCCCGATAGTCATCGGCATAGCCAAGCGCGACAATGGCGAGGGCGAGCACCATGATCTTCAGGAAGCGCGCCGTCTCGGTGGGCAGAATCCACGCGGGCGCGTCCGTCCAACAGAGGAGCGCGAGGGTGAGGGGGACGCTCGTCCCGAGGAAGAGCGCAACACCACCGCCACGCGGAATCGGAATCTTGTTGATGCGGCGCGCATCGGGCTTGTCGATGAGACCGAGGCGGCGATTCATCTCGCGCACGAGCGGCGTCAAAACGACCGTCAGGAGAAGTGGGACGGCGAACGCGACGGCGCAGACAAGAAACTTCGACATCGTCTCGTTCATTTCATCGCCTCCTCAAGTTGAAGAAGGAACGCCTCGAATCGCGCATCGTCCATGACGGACGTGTGGACACTCACCATCGCCCAACGGTCAATGCGACAGAAGAGCGAGCGGTCGAGAATGTCGCGGAAGATGCGCGAGATGTGCGACGCGGTCGAAAAGCCCGCTTGGTTGAAGAACGTGTAGGCGAAGCGGTGCGTGGATGTGCGCGCCGAAAGAACGAGGAAGTGCCAGGGCATCGCGCCGACAAGCCGCGTCTCGGGCGAAGTCATGGCGAACCCCTGCGCGGGCAGACAGAGCTCGGGGCGGTGGATCGAGTTCTTGGACGCGCCGCCGATGACGAGCGAGACGGCGAAGAAGTGACCGTCCGAAGTCGTGTAGAGACGTTTCTCAATGTGCGTATCAGCGGGGAGCGTCGTTGTCTCGGCCTCGCTCGCGGGAAGCGTTTCTGAAACGAAGCCCGGCATCTCGACGAGTGCGACCTTCGGCGCATCAGCGAGAACCGTCTCGGGCGCAAGCGGCAGGATAACCATCACGGCGGCGACGAGAAGCGTCGCTAAAAACGCCACGGGCAAGTCGGCGCGCATCGGCGTGGCGGGCGGAATCGTCTCGACCGTCTCCGCCTTCTTTTTCGGCGTGGAGAGGTGCTTCATGAGATACGTCACGCCCTCGCCACAGGCAATCATGAGCGCGATGGCCGAGAGAAAGACGACGTAACCTGAATAATCGTGGTAGAAGCCCGTCGCGAACTCCTTCGAGGCGTAGGTGCCGACGAGGCAGATGGTGAGAATGCGCACAATGTTGCCGACGATCGCGAGCGGCACGGAACAAGCAAAGAGGAGCGCGCGGCCGAGAAGCGTTTTCTGCGTGAAGTAGGCATAGCCCGCCGTGAGTGCCATAAGCGCGAAGATGGAGCGAAGGCCCGAGCACGGCGCGGCGACATCAATCGAGAACGAGCCGTCAGCGGAGGCGAGAAACGTCCCCTGCGAGACGATGTCCGCGCCAACGCCCTTCAGAATCGCGGCCGCCGTCCCCGTCGCGAAGAGACGCAAATGAATCGTGATGACGTCGAGGAATGTCGCGAGCGGCAGGCAGAAAAGGAGGAAGAGCGCGGGAAAGAGGACGCGCTTCGCCGTCCGCGCGCCGAAGAGCGCCCACGGCACCGTCACGAGAAGGCCGATGAGAGCAAGCATCTCGAAGCGCACTTGGATGCCGCGCACGCCGAGGAAGGCGAGAAGGAGAAACGGGATGGTCGCGAGAAGGCCGACGACGCTTGACGCGCCGAGGGACGCGCGCAGGCGGTCGCGCTCAACGAAGAGAACATAGAGCGAGAAGAGGGGCACGTACCAACCGAAGGAAAGGTCTTCAAGCCCATCCCGAAAGAGCGAGGGCGCGTGCGAGAAGAGGAGAGCCTGAAACCCCCAGACCATCAGCACGAAGGTGACGGCAAGAAGCGCGATCTTGATGCGACGAGATCTCATCGCGCCTCCTTCTCAGCCGTGACGAGCCAGTGTGGCATCGGCGGCGGCACCTTCTCCGTCGCGCCTGGAATCAGATTTGCCTCGCGCATCCACGTCTTCAGCTCCTCGTCAGAAAAGACCCAACCGTTCGTCGTCGTGAGTGCCATGTTGACGGCGAAGAGCGCGGAAAAAGCAGGCGCGGTGCGCGTCGCGTCGGTCATCATGTCGAGGACATAGACGCGACCGCCCGGGCGGAGTGCGCGCTGAGCGCGGCGCAAAATCTCGACGATGTCGTGCGGCGACTCTTGATGGAGCGCGCCGAAGATCGTGACCGCGTCGTAGGACTCCTTCTCGTATTCGTCCACGTGGTAGTCGCCCGCGCGGCATTCAATGCGATCGGAAAGCCCCGCTTTTTCGACGTATTTCCGCGCCTCATCGGAAATCGCCTTCAAGTCAACCGTCACGCACGTCACGTTCGGGTGCTTCTGTGCGAGCAAAATCGCGAAGGCACCAGGCCCACCCGCGAGATCGAGAAGCCGCATGGGGCGCCCCTCGCGCGCGCGAGGCAAGTCGATCATGCCGACAACGCCGCGTCCGATGCTCGTCGCGCGCGCGTACATGGCCTCGGCAAATGCCTTCGTGCGCGCGGCGTCCTCGCCGAGATGGCGCGCGGGCGGCTCAACGCACTGGTTTGTCTTGACGAGTTCAAAGAGCCGCCCCCAAAGCGGGTAGACATCGGCATTATATTTGAGCGCCTTCGTGAGGTCGGCCGCGCCGCCGCGAACGAGCGCGAGGCGGCTCGCGGACGTGTTCGAATAGGCGCGAGAAGAGTCCTTTTCAAGAAGCCCTTCCGCGACGCAAGCGTCCAAAAGAAGCCTGAGGCCGCGCGGAAGATCGCCTTCGCGAATACCTTTCAGGTCGCCCGACTCGATGCGCGTGAAGACATCCGCCTCCACCGCCGCAAAGAGCACCGCGCTCCCGTAAAAGGCGCTCGCAAGATCAACGATCTCCTGAACCGACTTCATCTGCCTTTAGCGAATCCGCTTGATCGCGCCGAACTTGCAGACCTGCGTGCAGTGCTTGCACCCGGCGCACTGATTCGCGTCGATCTTCATCTGGAAGTGCCCGGGGCGGATTTCCGCGCCGCGCGTGATCGCCGGGCAACCAAGTTGGAAGCACGCGCCGCACGCCTTACATTTCTCGGCATCGACCTCGCAGAGCCCTTCCTTCGTGAGTTTCGCCGCGATGCGGCACGGCGCGTAGGCAATGACGAGCGCGGGCTCGTCGCCGTCCATCGCGTCCTTCAAGACCGTCTCGAGCGCGGCGAGATCGTCGGCGGAGACCTTCGCGACCTTCTTGTAGCCACAGGCCTTCGCGATGTCGGCAATCTCCGTGACGGGCGCGGCGTCGCCGGCGAGCGTCTTGCCGGTGCCCGGGTTGTCCTGATGGCCCGTCATCGCCGTGATGCGGTTATCGAGAACGACCGTCGTGACGGGCGTGCCGTTGTAGAGCGCGGAAAGAATACCCGTCATGCCGGAATGGAAGAACGTCGAGTCGCCCAAGACCGCGCAGATGCGTCCTTTAAGCCCCGCCTTCTTCATGCCCGCCGCGTTGCCGATCGAGGCTCCCATGCAAATCGTCGTGTCCATCGCCGAGAGCGGAGGAAACGCGCCGAGCGTGTAGCAGCCGATGTCGCCCGTCACGGTCGCGCCGAGTTTGTGGAGGACGTAGAAGACGCCGCGGTGTCCGCAGCCCGCGCAGAGGACTGGCGGACGCGTCGGAAGCCCTTCGGGAACTGCCTTCGCCTTCGCGGCCGGCACGTCGCCGAGGATCTCGTGGCGGAGATTTTGAATGCGGTCGGCATTGAGTTCAAGCATGTTGAGTTCCGTCTCGTGCGCGACAACCTTCAAGCCCATCGCCTTGATCTGGTCTTCGAGGAACGGATCGAGTTCCTCGACAACGAGCAGTTTCTCAACACTCTTCGCGAAGTCCGCAATGAGTGCCTTCGGAAGCGGATTCGTCCAGCCGAGTTTCAAGACGGGAACATCGGGGAAGATCTCGCGCACATACTGGTAGGCGACGGCGCTCGTCACGATGCCGAGCCCCTTCGCCACGTCGGAGATCGTGACGCCGTCCGCCGGCTTCACAACCTTGTTGAACGCGGACGCGCAGGCGGCCAATTCCATCGTCTTCGTGCGCTCCTGCGCATGGAGGCGCTGGGACGGCGAGAACGCGGGCACGGGGATGTTGTGACGGATGTCCTTCTTGTAGGAAAGAAGCGGATGCGGGGCGGGATTAAAGTCGCCCAAGTCGACGAGCGACGCCGAGTGGCTCGTGCGCGTCGTCAGGCGCAGAATGACGGGCACCTGAAACTTCTCGGAAAGCTCGAACGCCGCCAAGGTCATGTCGTAGGCCTCCTGCGAGTCAGACGGCTCGAGGAGGAGCGCGCGGGCGAACTTCGCGAGGTTGCGGTTATCCTGCTCGTTCTGCGAGGAATGCATGCCGGGATCGTCCGCCGAGACGAGCACGAAGCCGCCCAAGGGGCCGACGTAGGTGAAGGTCATGAGCGGATCCATCGCAACGTTGAGGCCGACGTGCTTCATCGCCGTCAGGGCGCGGGCGCCCGCCATGGACGCGCCGACGGCCGTCTCGACGGCGACCTTCTCGTTCACCGCCCACTCGCACTTGATCGTCGCCTTGAATTTCGCGATGTTCTCGAGGATTTCCGTCGACGGAGTCCCGGGATACGCGGACGCCACAACGCAACCCGCCTGCGCGGCCGCGTGCGCGACCGCCTCGTTCGCACTCAAAAACTTCTTCATTCGCTTCTCTCCTTAG
>CAYNVE010000008.1:0-21111 GCA_964400635.1 uncultured Lentisphaeraceae bacterium | reverse complement strand
CGCCCGTCGTCGGGTCGGTCAGCACCGAGACGTAGGGGAGCCCCGCCTCCTTCAGGCGCGCAATCGCGGCCGACGTCTTCGCCATCTGCAGAAGCGAGAGGATGCCCTCGTGCATGCGCGCGCCACCCGAGGCCGAGAAGATGACGAGCGCGCGGCGTTCGGCAATCGCCTGTTCACACGCACGCGCAATGCGCTCGCCCGTGCCCGTACCGAGCGAGCCGCCCATGAAGCCAAAGTCCATGACACCGAGCATCGTGGGGTGCCCCCCAATCGCGCAAGAGCCCATCACGATGGACTCGGTCTCGCCCGTCTTCGCGATCGTCGCCTCGACTTTCGTCTTGTAGGCACCCGTCGCATCGTGGAACGCGAGGTGGTCCGAATAGGAGATCTCGCGGAAGACCTCCTGGAACGTACCCGCGTCCGCAATCTGCGCGATGCGCTCACGAACGGGAAGCCGCCCGTGGTAGTTGCACTTCGGGCAGATCGAGTTGTTCTTCTTCCAGACCGACTTCTCGAAGTGGCTCTTGCACTTCGGGCAAATCGCCCAGAGCGCCTTCGCGGGCGCGATCGCCACCTTCTCCTTCTTTGGTTCAAACCAACCCATGACTTTTTCTCCCTTAAGCTTCCTGCGGCATCGGCACAAGCGTCTCGAAGTCGGCCGTCGAGCCCATGTAGCCCGACTTGACGAGCTCCAACTCCGCGCGGACGCGCGGCAGCGCGACCTGAAGCCAGAACTCAAGCGCGGCCTTCTTGGAGGCCTTCTTCTCGGACGCCTTCACGAAGAGCGCGGCGACGACGAGCCAAATGCCGACATCGACGAGCTTGCGCGCCGAAAGGTCGTGATAGGTCTTCGCGTCCTCGTGCGTCTTCAGGCTCTCGACAGTCGCGGTGAGGTCGTCGAGGAGCGCGGCCATGCGCGGATGATGCGCGCGCCAACCTTCGCCCAAGATGTCGTCGATGACATCCTTCACGAGCCCACCCGTCACGCCCGCGACGGCGGCGACAACCTGCAACTGCGAGGTGCCCTCGTAGATCGTCGCGATGCGGCTATCACGCAGGTAGCGCTCGCACGGATAGTCCTTCATGAAGCCCGAGCCGCCGAGCACGCTGATCGCGCCCTGCGCGTTGCGCATCGACATCTCCGAGCCATAATACTTCGCCATGGGCGTGAGCATCTTATTAAACGCGGCGTACTTCTTGAGGCGCGCGCGCACAGGGGCCGCCTCGCTCGAACCCTTAAGGGCGGCGAACTTGCGCGAAAGACCCGCTTCCAGATCGACATTCTTCGACGCGTAGTACGTGAGAAGACGCGAGGCCTGCAGCTCCACGCTCATCGTGCTCATGATTTCGCGCAGTGCCGGGAAGTGGTCAATCGTCACGCCGAACTGCGCGCGGCTCGCGGCGTATTCGCGCGCGGCGCGCAAGGCCGCCTCGCCAATGCCCGTCCCTTGCGCGGCGATGCCCATACGCGCACCGTTCATGAGCGACATGACGTAGGTGATGAGGCCGCGCTTGCGAAGGCCGATGAGTTTCGCGGGGGCCTCGGTGAAGACCATCTCGCATGTCGGCGAGCCGTGGATGCCGAGCTTGTTCTCAAGGCGGCGCACCTTGACCCACGGGCCCTTCTCAACGAGCAGGCAGCTAAGCCCGCGCCCGTCCGAGAACTCTGGCTCGGTGCGCGCGAGAACGAGCAGCACCTCGCCGCAGCCATTCGTGATGAAGCGCTTGACGCCGTTCACAAACCAGTTGCCGTTCGCATCCTGATAGGCCGTCGTCTTGACGCTCTGAAGGTCAGAACCCGCGTCTGGCTCGGTCAAGACCATCGCGCCCGTCCACTCGCCTGAGACGAGGCGCGGCACGTATTCCTTCTTGATTTCCTCGTCAGCGAACTGGTTGATCGTCTCGGCGATGCCCTGAAGCCCAAAGAGGTTCATGAGCGAGGCGTCGCCGCGCGAGACGATGTCGTTGCAGGCCGTGAGCACCGTGCCCGGCATGTTGAGGCCGCCGAGGTAGTAGGGAATCGTCACGCCCATCAGCCCCGTCTGACCAAAGAGGTCAATGGCGAGCTTCATCCCAGGCGCGCGCGTCACCGAGCCGTCCTCATTGAGCGTGTTACCCACGCGGTCGGTCTCCTCGGCGAGCGGCGCGATGCGGTTCGCCATGATGTCGCCGCAAAGCGCAATCGCGCGCTTGTAGTTCTCGATCGCCTCCTCGGCGCTCTTCGGCGCGAAGTCGTATTCCTTCGCGAAGCGGAAGTCTTCCTCGAAAAGGGCCGCGACCTCGGAAAGGTCCAAAAGGTCGAGCGTGTCTGCGATGTCCTGATTGTCCGTATAGAAGTTACCCATGGTCTTAGCCTTTCGCGCGAATCGCCTTGATGAGCTTCGGGAGGACGACATTGAGGTCGCCCACGATGCCGTAGTGCGCCACCTTAAAAATGGGCGCATCCTTATCGGTGTTGATCGCGATGATCTTCGCCGAGTCCTGCATGCCCGCGAGGTGCTGGACCGCGCCGGAGATGCCGCAACTAATAAAGAGCGCGGGGCGCACCGTGACGCCCGTCTGGCCGATCTGGCGCTCGTGCTCGCAGTAGCCCAAGTCCACCGCCGCACGCGAGCCGCCGACCGCGCCGCCCAGAAGCGTGGCGAGTTCGTGGAGAAGCTTGAAGTTCTCCTTCGAGCCGACGCCCGCGCCGCCCGCGACGATGATGCGCGCGCCCTTCAGGTTGACGGACGAAACCTTGCGAACAATCTCGATGACCTCGACGGGAATCTCAACCCCAGCAAGCCGTGCGTCGTGAACGACGACATCGAGCGCAAGCGAGGCGCGCGCGGCGCGCTCCTTCTCGTCGAGCGCCTTCATGACACCCTCGCGCACCGTCGCCATCTGCGGCCAGTGGCGCGCGTTGACGATCGTCGCGATGATGTTGCCGCCGAACGCGGGGCGAATCTGATGGAGAACGTTCGTGAACGTCTCTTTCGTCTTCTTATCCTCGAAGTTGCCGATCTGGAGATCCGTGCAGTCGGCCGTGAGGCCGCACCGAAGCGCAGAGGCGACCGATGGCGCGAGGTCGCGACCCATGTGCGTCGCGCCGAAGATGACGATCTGGGGCGCACATTCCTTCACGAGTTCGACGAGCGAATGGCGGTAGGCCTTGTTACGGAAGACCTTGAGCGCCGCGTCATTGAGAACGTGGACGCGATCCGCGCCGCCTGCCGTGAGCGACGAGGCGAGGGACGCGAGACTCTTTTCGTCGAACGCGCCCATCAAAACGGCGCCGACCTTGACATTCAGCGTCGCGGCGAGCGCGCGCGCCTTACCGAGCAACTCGAAGACGATGTCGGAGAGGCGTCCTTCCTCCTGCTCCGCGAAGACCCAGACTTCACCTTTATTTCGTTCCATAGCGATTGTCCGTTAGAGAATGTTTGTTTAGCCGATTGTGTGGTCGGCGACGAGTTCCGCGACGAGGCCGGCGATGCCCTCGTCGGTCGGGGCGACTTCCTTGAACGCGCCGCCCGCGAGGACGACGGACTCAATCTTGTTGACGCTCGTCGGCGAGCCCGCGAAGCCGCAGCGCGCATCTTCGCAGCCGATGGCCGCGCAGTCGAGAATCTCGGGCTCGGCGTCTTTAAACTTCATGACGCGGCGCATCCGATAGGGGCGAAGTTCGCCAAACTTCTCGGTCACCGTGAAGAGCGCGGGGAGATGGGCGCGGCACGTCTCAACGCCCGTTCCGATGTCGCGCGTCGCAATCGCACAGTCGCCATCCATCTCGAGCTTCTCGAGGTAGGTGACGACCGCGCAATCAAGCTTCTCGCCAATCTGCGGGCCGACCTGCGCCGTATCGCCGTCAATCGCCTGGCGACCGCAGAAGACGAGGTCGGGGTTGAACTTCTTCACGGCCTGCGAAAGGATGTAACTCGTCGCGAGCGTGTCGGAGCCAGCGGCCTTGCGGTCGGTGACGAGGACGGCGCGGTCGGCGCCGCACATGAGGGCCTCGCGCAGGATCGCCTTCGCCGCGGGCAGGCCCATCGTGACGACGGTCACCGTGCCGCCGTAGGTCTCCTTGACCCAGAGCGCCGCTTCGAGGGCGTTCTTGTCCTCGGGGTTGAAGATTGCGGGCAGGGCGGCGCGGTTGATCGTGCCGTCCTCCTTCATCGCCGCGCCAGTCACCTGTTTCGTGTCCGGCACCTGCTTGATGCAGACAATGCAGTTATATCCGTTCATACTTATGTATTATACCATATTGGAGAGTGGAAAAATGGAAGTTAAAACCGGAACTCGACCTGCCAGCGCAGAAAGTAGGCGGGCTTGTCGCTTTCGTAGTAGCCGCCGGGATTAAAGAGCTCGCCGACAACATGCGCGACGACCTCGAAGCGATCAAGACCTGTCGCCCCCTTCGGCGCGAGGCGAAGGGGAAAGTCGTATCGGACGGCCGAGAGAATTCCCTTGAAGAACGTCCCCGTATTATCGGTGTGGCCGAGGCCGTCCTGCACGGCGGCGAACATGGGCCCTGTGTAGGCATAAAGCGCGTGGCGCGGGCCGAATGTCATCGTGAACTTGAGTTTCGAGTAAACCATGTTCGCCCACCAGCAGTTCTCATAGAGCGCGCCGTAGACGAGCATCTCGCTATCCTGCGTGTAGCGCCCCCAAACAGGATCCCACGTATGATCGCTCCGGCCCTCCTTCGTGCGATTCTTGTCGCCCGAGTAGTAGGTCGTCGCCCATGAGAGCGTCGGGCGATACTGCCGAAGCGTGTCAAAATGGTAATTCGCCGCGAGGTGCGCCATCGTGCCACCTGCGAATTCGCCCGAATCGACGATGCGCCCCGCCTGCTGCGCGGCCTCGATCTCGAAGTCCCAACGCTCGGAAAGTTTTGGATTGAGAAGCGCGCCGAATGTCGTAATCTCGCGCGCCGAGACGCGCCGTTTAACGGGCTTCAGCGCGTCATGCGCTGTCGTCGCCTTGAAAATCGCGTAGACCTTAAACGGCAACGCGCCCTGAAACGCCGTCTGCGAGTAGATGGCGCCACCGCCCCACTCGTCGAGGTCGTTCGAGTCGGAGGCCGAGATAGTGTTGAGACTCCGCCCTCGGCTCTGATGGTTGCCCCAGCGGATGTCGTTTCGCCCGAAGTCGTAGACTCCGAAGAGGTCGAGTTTCTTCGTCTCGTCAAAGTGGAGCGTCACGCGCGCCATGTCCGAGTAGAAGTTGCGTGAGCCATCCGACGCCGTGCCGTCGGCGATGAGACGATCAAGGCCAAAGACGGAATGCCCTTCGAGCATATCCTGCCGACCGATGCGAAAGTCAAACGCCTCAAGGCCGAAGAGAGAAAGACCCGTTCCCTCGAGATAGAGGTTGTCTAAGAAAAGCTCGTCCGGGAACGTGTAGGCGCGCTCGCGGCGCGGCGTATGCAAAGTCGGGTATTCACGAAACTCGTCGGCCACGCGCGCATAAAGACGGAAAGGTCCCGTCTCAGCTGAGAGCCAGACGCGCGGGCGGAAGCGGAACTGGTTGCGGTAGGCCATGCGCCTTGTGGACATCATTGATGTCGCGTGGCCGGGAAGGCCGGGCACATTATTGACGAACTCCTGCCGAATGCGGAGATCCGCGCCGACCGACCAAGCGAACGAGGACGACACGCCTTCAGAGCCTTCGCCCGCCACAAGCGCGGACGACGCCAAGACAAGAGCGAGAGAAGCAAATGCCTTCATAAATTTTCTAATGGAGGAAAATGACGAATGGCGCGGGCCGACGCTGCGCGCGGAAGACGAGCGACGAAAAACCGAGCGGTGCAATCTTCTCGTCCTTGCGCTTCTCAACCACAATCCGCGCCTCGACGACCGCGCCCCATGGTGCGTTGACGGCCGTCTCAAACGAACATTCTTTGACTGTGCTTTCAAGATTCGGCGCGACATCGGCCGATGTAAACGTGCTCTCGAACGCGCCAAAGGGAATCCAATCGCCCATCTCGCCGTCCGTTGGCGTGACGCGATACTGAAAGAGGAACGTGCGCTTTGACGTATTCTTCGCGGCGAGTTGCGCGAAGAGACCCGAGAACGAGAGGCGCTCAAGCGCGTTCTCCCCCGTCTTGACGACGACGCGCACTTCCGCCGTCTTGACATCCTTTACTCGCTCGGCGGCGCTCGGAACAAGCGCGATCCAGTCGCGCGAGAAGACGTTCGTGCAGGCATAGATGCCGACACTCGTCACTTTCTCAACGTTCTTGTTCCGCGCAATCGTCAGTTCCTCTTCATCGTCGATTAAGAAACGGAAGGACTCTTCTGCAATGTCAATCTTCGCCTCGGTCGCCAAGGGAATTTCCTCGATCTTCAGCGCGGACTCTATTTGACCGTCCTCGTCGAACGCGAGGCATCGGTCGCGCCAATTCGCGATTGAATCGCCGTGAACGAAGAATGTCTGAGACCAGTCGCTCGTCTCGCCGCTCTCGTCCATCGCCGCGACGCGCACATAAAGCCCCGCGCGCGCGTCGCTCGAAAGATCGTATTCCTTGATCGCGCCAAGATTCAGCGTTGTGAGCGCGTTCGTGACGATCGTTGTCGGCTTATAGTTCTGAACGATCGCGACGTCGTCGAGGAGGACGCGCCCATCCTGCGGCGAACCTATCTCAGAATAGAGGAGAAGCGATTTATCTCGCGCCAAGGAAACAGGAAAGGCGTATTCAACCCAGTGAGGCGTCAGCGTCGTCACGCCGAGTTCGTTCGTCGCGCCCGCGCCGTCAAGAAGCGCGGCGTGAAGGCGGACGCCCGAGCGTTCGGGGCTCCCGTACTGCGCCGTGATGACAAGCGTGGCCTCTTGCGCATCAAGGTCGAGGAAAAAAGTCGCCATGGAGCCCACCGCCTTCTTCGCCGCGCCGAGTTGGATGGACGAGGCGACGGGCGAGAGCATAACGCGCGAAAAGCGCGAAGAGTCCCACACCTCCGCGCCGCGATCCGTGTAGAGGGAAAGTTTTGCCGCCGTGTTGACCTGAATCGTGCTGTTTGTCGCGGGCGCATTCTGGAATGTCTCGCGCCAAAGGATGTCATCTGATGCCGTCTCCGTGATACCGCCCGCCGTCCCGAGCGTCCAGGTCTGCAAGACGACGTTGGTCACCGTCTCGCCAATCTCCCAACCGAGGCGGACCTTCCCGCTCGGCAACAGCCCCGCGCGGAAATTGCTCGGCGCCTCCGCCGCGCCGAACGCCGCCGCGCCGACAAGCGCGACGACAACGAGTGACACGAGGGCTTGAGAGGCTCTTGTCATGACATCTTGCCCAAAGGGACTTAATCAGGCCTTGCTGAAGGCGGCGGCAGCCTCGGCCACGCTCTCGTAAATCTCGAAGACGCGATACGCCTTCGTGATGTCGAAGACGACCTTCGGGTGCGCCTGCAAGCACGCGATCTTCACGCCGCCGCCCTTCTCGTTTGCCTTCTGGAGAAAGCGCACAAGAAGACCGAGACCCGACGAGTCGATGTGCATCATCTTCGTCAAGTCAAGGACGACCTTCGGCGTCTTCTCAATCTCCTTCAAGATCGGCTCCTGCAGTTCGTCCACACACGCGGCGACGAGACGCCCGTCCAGTGAAATCGTCAGAATGCCATTTTCTTCAGTCGTTGTCCATTCCATATCTTAATCTCTCCTTGAAAGTCCGTCCTACTCAACCGACATCGCCGCAATAAGCGCGTCAAGTTTCTCGATAAGCCCCTCCTGCGTGTCGCGCTCCTTGACCTCGCAGGCGTGTTGCAGGGCGACAAGCACATTCGCCGTCTCTTGGTCGCCCACGATGAGCGCCATGCCCTTCATCGCGTGCGCCTTCTCGCGCAGCTTCATGTCGTCCTCCATTGTGTAAATCTCCTTGAGGGCCTGAAGCCCCGCCTCCATGTCGATGCGGTATTGCGAATAGAGTTCGCAGATGAGCGACTCGTCGTCACCGAACTGCTGCTTGAGCCAGTCTCTGATCATCGCCTTCATGACTATTCTCCCTGATCTTCCTGTTTCATCGACTTCTCGCAACTAAATGACGATATTACCCCCCCCCCATGCAACGCAGACGCGACCGCGCCGAGCGCGCGAACGACCTTCTCCTCGGTAACGGGCTTCGTCATCACGAGATTGAAGTTCGAGAGGTTGAACGAGGCCGCCGAGTCCGCGTCGGCCGTGACGGCAACGACACACGTTTTGCGCACCTCGGCGTTCAAATCATGGCGAATCGCCTCCGCGAGATCCGCGCCACTCATCTGGGGCATCCACATATCGGTGAAGACAACGTCCATCGGCGTCTTGCGTAGAATCTCGAGGGCCTCTGTGCCATCGTTCGCCTGCGTGATGTTTGTGATGCCGAGCTTCTTCAGGTAAATCGAGAAGACGCGCAAGTTGAGCGCAACATCGTCCACGATGAGGACGCGCAACTTCGAGTAGTCGAACGACGAGGATGTTGCCCCGCCCGCCGCCGCGCCCGACGTCGCGCAAAATCCCTTCGTCTCATTCGGCGGGACGATGCGGAGGTTCGGCAGAAAGACGGTGAAGACCGAGCCGCGCCCGGGCTGCGACTCACACGAGACGCTGCCGCCCGCCGCGTCAACGAGTCGCTTGACGATCGCAAGCCCAAGCCCCGTCCCCTCGAAGACCTTGCCCCCGCGATACGTCATGTCCTGTTCGAAGGGGTTGAAGACGGCCGCAAGACGCTCTTTTGAGATGCCGATGCCCGTGTCGCTCACGCGCAACGTGAGGTTGATGTGTTCTGGGTCGGGCGCGGCCACGGCGAGTGCCTCAACGCGCACCAAGCCCTTCTCCGTGTATTTGACGGCGTTCGAGATGAGATTGAAGAGAATCTGGCGCAGACGCTGCGCCGAGAGGCCGACAGTCGGGATGCCGGGCTGAAGGTACATCTCAATCTGGAGACCCTTCTTCTTCGCAAGCCCCGCGAACATAACGCGCAGAACGGCGAAGAGATCCGAAAGAACGCACTGACCCGAGAGATCCATCTTGCCCGCCTCAAGTTTCGAGAGGTCGAGGACATCGTTGATGAGCGAGAGGAGCACCTGCCCCGAGAGGCGAATACCATCGGTATACTCGCGAATTTGCTCTTTCGTGATGTTGGGTTGGTTGAGGAAGTCGGTGAAGCCAACGAGGACGTTAAGGGGGGTTCTGATTTCATGACTGATCGTCGAGAGAAAGCGCGTTTTGAGCCGCTCCGCCTCAATCGCGTCCTGTGTGCGGCGACGCGCGCGGATCGCGATCTGGAACGCGCCGATTGCGCAAACGAGGAGAAGGACGATGAGTAGCGACGCCGAGACGAGGACGAACTGCAAGGCGGTGAAACGCGTGCGCCCGACGCGCGAGTAGAGGACATCTCGGAGCATCTGCTCCGTCTCGGCGGGCGAGATTGAGTCCATCGCCTTCTCGAGGATGGCCGAGAGGGTTGGATCCATCCGTGGCGAGAACTCGAAGGCCACATCCTCAAGAATCGAAAACTCGGGCATATTCCGAATCTCGATCTCGTCAATCGCGTTCATCTGCCTGAGCAAGACGAGCGCGGCGCGCGGCGCGGCAAGCGTCGCGTCGGCCTCGCCGTTAAGAATCGCTTTGAAGCAGGCTTCCTCGCTTTCGCAGAGGACGAGCTCGTCGCCGTAGCCACGCTGCGTCAGGGCCATACGGCGGAGACTGTCGCTCTCAAGGATGGCGAAGCGCGTCACGCCCGGCTTCGGGCGCGGGGCACCGTGACGAACGGGGACAACCGTTGGGTTTGAGAAGACGACCTCGTGCTTGACGCTTCGGTCAAAGTCGGCGATGTCGGCCATGTAACTGGCCCAGATGTCGGCGATGCCGTTGAGGCAACGCTGGCGCGCGACGGCCTGATCAACGGGCGGAAGAACCTCGAAGGTAAGCCCCGTCTTCTCGGCCATCTTGTCAAGAAAGACCCGAAGGACGCCCTTGACATCGTGCTCGGCCATGGAATACTCCTTCCAGAGCATGACATCGGGTGACATCTCAACGAGAACGCTCTTACCGGAGGCGATGCGCTTTTTGAGGTAGGCAGCCTCCGCCTTCGTCCACTCGACTTGGCCACGCACCGAGCCGTCGGTCTGGCTCGCGCGCATGAGCTCTTGGAAGCCCGCGTACTGCGACTGGATGCGAACAATGGCGACATCGACCTTGTCGCGCAAGTCGTTGCGCCCTAAAGGCGTACAGAAGAACCACGGCACAGGCATGAATGTGTAGACAATCTCGTCCGCCTTCGCCCCCGCGTAGGACGGCGCGAAAAGCGCATCGGCCGCGCCCTCTTGATAAAGCCGAATCGCGTCCTGCGTCGTCGGGCACTCCGTGATTGAGACGCCCGCGCCGTACTGCGCGTTGAGGCCGAACTCGTCGAAGAGCTTCTGAATGCGCAGAATCCCCTCCTCGCCTGGGCCCGCGACGATATGCGCATTCGCCCACGCGCCTGCCGTTTCGCCCGTCAGAGTCGGCAACTTCGACGAGTAGAAATAGTGCTGGTAGATGCCCGCCGAGAAGTGCGAATACTTGAAGTGGCGCGCACGCGACTGAAGGTGCGTGACACCACCGAAGAGGTCGATGCGGCCGTCAGCAAGTGCCTGAAGGCCGTTATTGTAGCGGCAGACGACATAGTCGGGCGTCCACTCGTTGAGGCGCATGATGCGCTTAACATATTCGGCGACATAGCCTCTCGAGTCGCCGTTCTCATCGCGCTCAAAGAGGCCAGGCTCAAACGAGACGGCGACACGCACGCGTCCTTGGACGGGCTCCTCGCCGAAGCTCGTCTTCCACGTGTCGTCAAGCCAGTGCTGGTTATTGAGCTTGAGGTCTTCGAGTTCGCACGAGAGCGCGGCGTGGAGGGTCTTTAAGTCTTTGCGGACGGCGAGGTAGATCGGACGCGTCGCGATATCGGCAACGCGCATGAAGCCGAAGGGCGTCTTGCGCGTTGCGAAAAGAAGAAGGTCGCACGAGCCGTCAAGGACAGCCTCCCTCGCCTCGTCAAGCGTGTCAAAGTCGACAATCGTGTAGCGGATCTTCGTACGCTTGGCCCAGCGGCGGAAGTCGGTCATCGTGTCGAGGACGCCCGCGATGTGCGCAATGCGGACGACCGGCCACTTCGAAAGCGCGCTCGGATCGAACCGAAAATACTTCTCCTGCGGGCATGAAAGTTCAATCTTCGCGTAGGCGAGGGGTTGCTCAAGGGGCGTGTACTTGTCAGTCAGCGGCGGCAACCAAAAGACGGCGGGGAGCACCTCCGCACCGCCCTCGCGAAGAGTATCGAGGGAATGCGAATAATCGCCCGGCGAAAGCGCGGCTTGGATGCCGAGACGCGTCGCGAGATGCTCAACGATGCGCCAGCCGTAATCGGAAAAGGCAAAGAGCGCCTGACCGTTCACACCCTGACGCGCGGCGACACGCAAAATCGTGTTCGAAGGCAACGCCGTGTGATAGTGCTGGGCCGAGACAATCAGGGCGAGCGCGACAACGACGAGCGCGGCGAGGAGATGACGGACAACTTTCATTGTCTCTATTATACCAAAACCCCGCACACACGCGAACGAATAATAGGAGAATGTTGAAACGTCGACAAACGCATTTACATCGTGTCAAATCTGAGTGCCTCGCGCGCGGCTTTCGTCAGGGGGACGCGGCTTGGGTCGCAGAAAGAAAGACGGCGCGAAGAAGCGCGCAAGACCGTCTGGCGAAGGCGAAAATGCGAGAAGACCTGCGTCGCGATGCCCGCCTCCTCAACGGTCGGGAGATCCCAAAGCCCTTTTAAAAGCGACCCCTCCTCATTCTTGACAAGAAGAACGCGCCCCTTTTCGTCTCGCGCGAGGACGACCGTTCGCGCGCGCGTGGGCCGCTCTCGCGCGCGCGGCTTCGCGGGATACGCCTCGATCTCATGCGCCTTGAAGGCCGCGCAGTGTGCGGCAAGCGGGCAGGCGTCGCAATTCGGCGCCGTCGGTGTGCAAACGAGCGCGCCCAGTTCCATCATCGCCTGATTAAAGTTGCCAGGATCTTCAGCGTGGGCGATTTCGGGCTTAAGGCGCGCGGCAAGGCGCTCGCGCGCAGGTGCTTGATGGAAGTCGTCATCAAGTCGCCAAACGCGCGAGAAGACGCGTGCGACGTTTCCGTCGACGACGGGAACGCGCTCCTTTGAAAGGACGCTCGAAAGCGCGGCGGCCGTGTAAGGCCCAACGCCAGGAAGTCGCGCCCACGCCTCCGCCGACTTCGGCCACGCGACGGGGCGCGTCGCGGCGAGAATCTTTGCCGCCTTGTGGAGGTTTCGCGCGCGCGCATAATAACCGAGCCCCTCCCACGCCTTGAGGACATCCTCCTCACGCGCGGCGGCGAGGCGACCGACGGTCGGGAAGGCCTTTATAAAGCGCGTATAATAGGGGAGCGCCGTCGCGTACGTCGTCTGTTGAAGCATGATTTCCGAAAGCCAACAACCATAGGGCGTGGGCCGCTTCCGCCACGGCATCGCACGCGCGGCCGTCTTGAACCACGTCTCGAGGGCGGAGGCAATCGAAGGGCGAGACATGGTTGTCACTCTGCGCTCCGCAAAGCGGGGTCGAAGCGGTCGCGGAGCGTGTCGGCGAGGTGGTTAAAAACGAGCACGAGCAAGAAGATTGCGAGCGTCGTAAAGGCCATTTCCCACCAGACGCCTTGCCAAAGGCGCATGCGCGCATTGTTGATCATAATGCCCCAACTCGGCTCGCCCTGTACGCCGATACCGAGGAACGAGATGAAGACTTCCGTCGAGACGGCCGAGGGGAAACGAATCGCGAACTGAATGAGTAGGACATGCGCGACATTCGGCAAAATGTGGCGAAAGAGAATGCGCGCGTGCGAATAGCCGAGCGTCCGCGCCGCCTCAACATAGGCGCGCGCGCGGTGCTTGAGCGTCTCGGCGCGAATCGTGCGGCACGTGCCGACCCAGGTCGTAAGCCCGATGCCGACGATGAGCCCTAGAAGCCCCTTGCCGACCACGAGCGAGATCGCCAGAATGAAGAGGAGACCCGGCATGGAGGCGACCGTCGCGCAGAGCCAGTTGACGAGCGAGTCGATCTTGCCGCCGAAGTAGCCGCCCGCAAGCCCGAGAAGCGCGCCGAGCGGAATCGCAATGAGCGAGGTGAGGATGCCGACATAAAAGGCGATGCGCGTTCCCTGCGCGAGGCGGAGGCCGACCGAGCGGCCGAGGTTGTCCGTCCCAAGCAAGTAGCGCGTCCCGTCCGGCGCCAGGCTCAAAGGTGGCCTGTAGCGCGCGGCTGGGTCGACTCGGTTGTAGGCGGCCGTCACATCCGTTGCGCGCGCGACGCGATACTGAACCTCGCCAAAAATGGCGACGGCGAGGTACGCGGATAGAACGACGAGCGAGAGTTTAACCGAAAGCTTCATGCACCTTCTCAAGGACGAGCGCGACAACCTCGTCGAGCGTCAGATCGGAGGAGTCGATCTCGAGGACGCCATCGGCCTTTTTAAGCGGCGCGTACTTGCGCGTCGAGTCGATCTTGTCGCGGGCGAGAAGCGAGGCCTTCACCGCCTCTTCGCTCTGGTTCGCGATCCCCTTCTCAACTTCTTCCTTCTGGCGACGGCGCGCGCGCGCCTCGGCCGAGGCCGTTAGGTAGAAGCGCGCGGGCGAGTCGGGAAAGACGACGGTCGTAATATCGCGCCCCTCGACGACGAGATTTCCGAGAGAGGTCATGCCGCGCAGAATGGCCGTGATGCGCTCGCGCACCTCCTTCACCGTCGCGACCTCGGAGGCATGCGCGTTGATCTCGGGCGTGCGAATGCGGTTTCCGGGCTTCTCGCCCTTCACGTAGTAGGCGACCGCGCCATCCTCGGGGCGGCAAACGACCTCAACGGTCTCGGCAAACGCGGCGACGGCGGTGGGGTTCGTCGTGTCGATCTTGTTCTCAAGGGCCTGCCACGTCATGATGCGGTAGAGCGCACCCGAGTCAACATGGAGGAAGCCGAGCGACGCGCCGACGCGCTTTGAGACCGAACTCTTGCCCGCACCCGACGGGCCGTCAATGGCGATGACTTTCATAGTATGAGACATGGAATGATGAACAAGTAAAAAAGTTAGGGGAGGCGGTTTGTCTCTTGTAAAAACATGAGGACGGTATAGCCGACAAAGGCGAAAATCCAAAGGACGGCCTCGACGCGGTTGATGAGGCCTGATTTTTTCGGCGCGCGGTAGTTGATGCCGAAGGCCATGATGGAAAGCGAGAAGAGCGCCATCGCGGGCAGGTCGCGCGTGAGGATGTAGGGCGAGATCTGCCGCTCCGACGAGAGAATCGGCGTCACGCAGGTCGCAATTCCGACGACGGCGAGCGTGTTGAAGAAATTGGAGCCGATGATATTGCCAAGGACGAACTCATGCTCGCCACGCCGCGCCGAGGCGATTGCACTTGCGAGTTCGGGGAGCGACGTGCCGATGGCGACGATGGTAAGCCCGATGACGAGGTCGCTCACGCCCATAAACTTCGCGATGTCCACCGCGCCCCAGACGAGAAAGTGCGACGAGCCCACGAGGACGGCAAGGCCGACGATAATCTTGCCGACGGCAGGCCAAACGCCGAAGGTCGGGTCAACGGGCGCGGCCGTCTCGTCACCCGCAGGCCGCCCCTTCAGCTTCTGGTCAAACCAGCAGTAAAGCGGCAAGAGGACGGCGAAAACGGCGAGGAGCAAGACCGCCTCCCCCCGCGTGAGGGAGCCGTCGCGCAAAATCCACATGGAAAGAAGCGTCAAGAGAACGAGGATCGGGCAGGCGACGAACGAGATCGCGGGGCGGCAGACGAGCGGCAGGATGAGAGCCGAGACGCCGAGGATGACGGAGATATTGAACGAGCAACTGCCGTAGGCGTTGCCGAGCGAGAGCTCCGGGTGGCCGCTCGCGCCCGACATGACGCTCACGCAGAGTTCGGGCGCGCTCGTTCCGAAGCCGATGACGACCATGCCGATGATGAACGGCGAGATGCCAAGCGCCTTCGCGAGCGTCGACGCGCCCGCGATGAACGTGTCGCTCGACCACGTGAGCGCGAGAAGACCGCCGATGACGAAGAGAATCGAAAGAAGAAACGGGACGTCAGGATACATCGTCTTTTTCCTCACACATCAATTTTGACGATCTTCCGAATCATCAGCCAACCGAGCGTAATGAGAACGACGGTCGCGCCCATGCAGAGAAGCCCCGTCGCGCTCGTCAAAAACGGAATCATCATCTTCGGCTTAAGAACGCACATAACGAGGCAGAGGAAAATCGGCATCGCCGAGACGACGAGACCTTGCATGCGACCTTGCGCCGTCAGCGTCTTCACCTTGCGCTCAATTTTCATACGCCCTCGGATGGTCTCGGAGATCTTGTCGAAAATCTCGGTCACATTCCCACCCGTCTTGCGCGAGACGAGGATCGCCGTCGTCACGAGCGAGAGGTCGTCCGAGCCGACGCGACCGGCCATCGACTCAAGCGCGTCCTCAAAACTCATGCCGATGCGCAGTTGCTGTTGGAGAATCGCGAACTCTTCACTCATCGGCTTCTCGCCCTGCTCAACGACACTCTCGAAGGCCTGTGAAATCGAAAACCCAGCGCGAAGCGCGTTCGACATCGTCGCGAGCGCCTCGGGGAGTTGGCTATTAAACTTCTCGCGACGGCGCGCGTCAAGCCACTTCGCAAGCGGGCTCTCGCCATTCTGCCAGCCCGCCTTCACCTTGACGGACGAGACGACGAACCAGACGAGGCCCGCGGCGAAAAGCGCGAAGAGTGCAGAGACAAAAAGAGGCATCATCTCTCGACCCTTCTTTCAATCGTGACGCGCTCGTGCGACGACGGGTCAAACATCGCGGGCGGGCAGACGATGCCGCGCGCAGAAAGTTGGTCATACCACGTCGGGATGGCGCCCGTCGGTCGAAACGCGCCCAAGATGCGGCCGTCCGCGCCGACGCCCTCACTTTCAAAAGTAAAAAGATCCTGCATGACAATCTGGTTGCCCTCAAGCCCCGTCACCTCGGTGATCGCAACGACCTTGCGCGACCCGTCGGCGAGACGCGACTCGTGAATAATGAGGTCGACGGCCGAGGCGATCTGCTCGCGGATGGCGCGGCTCGGAAGTTCCATGCCACTCATGAGGACCATCGTCTCGAGGCGCGAGATGACGTCGCGCGGCGAGTTCGCGTGGACGGTCGTCAAAGATCCATCGTGGCCCGTGTTCATCGCCTGAAGCATGTCAAGCGCCTCGCCGCCGCGGCATTCGCCCACGATGATGCGGTCGGGACGCATGCGCAAGCAGTTCTTCACGAGGTCGCGAATTGGCACCGCGCCCTTGCCCTCAATGTTCGGCGGGCGCGCTTCAAGGCGGACGACATGCGGCTGTTGGAGCCGAAGTTCCGCCGCGTCCTCGACCGTGATGATGCGCTCCGAGTGCGGGATGAAGCCCGAGAGCAAGTTGAGAAGCGTCGTCTTGCCCGAACCCGTGCCGCCCGCGACGATGATGTTCTTACGCAGAAGAACGCAAAGTTTCATGAACTCCGCCGCGTTGTGCGTCCACGTGCCAAGGCGGATGAAGTCGTCGCTCGTCAAGGCCGTCTTCGAGAATTTGCGGATCGTGAGCGTCGGGCCAGAGAGCGCGAGCGGCGCGATGATCGCATTGACGCGGCTCCCATCGGCGAGGCGCGCGTCCACATACGGCTGCGACTCATCGCAACGGCGACCGAGCGGCGCGATAATGCGCTCGATAATCGCAAGGACGCTCGCGTCGTCGATGAACTGGCAGTCGGAGAGTTGAAGTTTGCCGTGCCGCTCGACGTAGACGCGATCAGGCCCATTCACCATGATCTCCGAAACCGAGTCGTCGGCGAGAAGGTCTTCGAGAGGGCCGAGGCCCATCGCCTCGTTGAAGACGTCGCCCTCGAGCCGCGCAGGATCGATTCCCTCGGGGAGGCGTCCGTTCGCAACGACCTCGTCGACAATCGCGTGAATCTTCTCGCGCGTCAGGGCCGCAAGCCCCGCTTGGTCAACGCCCTGCACCGTGAGCCGCTTCAGGTCGAGGCGGTTTAAAAGTTCGCGTTGGATTTGCTCCTGCACGTGTCGGCGCAGGGCGCGGCGCGGGTCGCGCGTCACGGGCGCCTCGCTGATGTCTTCGTGCGCGCCGTTGGATGACGATTCGTCGGTCGGCGCGTCCTCCTCGTGCGCCGTCTCACTCTCGGCGGGCAAAGCCGCCTCCTCATCCTCGCTCACGCGCAACATGGCGGAGCTCCCAAGTTGGACGACCTTGGTGCCGTCGAGCGTGACCGCGCCATCAATGACCTCGCCGTTGACGAACGTACCGTTCGCGCTGTGGAGATCTTCAATGCAGGCGACCTGATTGCGCACGGTGAGAACAGCGTGCCGCTCGCTCACGTCGGGGAGCGGAAACGAGATTGCGCACGATGCGCCGCGCCCGATGAAGTAGGTTCCGTCCGCGAGAGGCCGTCTCTCGCGCCTTCCGTCAACGAGCGTCGTGAGCGTCAGCGCCATGGTCCTTAAGCCCCCTTTTAGTGCCCCGCCGTGAGCTTCTGACTCTGGCGCTTCAAGTTCAGCTCCTCAATCTCGCTGCGAATCTTCTCGAAATCAACCTTGGGGAGTTCCTTCTCGTAGGACGGATCGTTGCGGTTGCGAAGCGTGAGAACGAGCCGCCCTTTAATCTGTTCCGCGAACGCGAGCATCTCGGCCTCGCGCGGCGTGACCTCGAGCGTGACGGTCGAGTAGCCCGACGAAAGCGAACGAGAGCGCGAAGACGACTTGGAGGTCTCGGACCCCGTCGCAAGGACGAGGACATTCTGAAGAACGGTGCACGTCACGAAGTTCTTCTTGCCGGGCGCGCCATCAAAATCGAATGTCCCGATGACATCCACATGATCGTTCGGCTTCACCATTGACGAGACCGATGCCGCGCCCGTGCAGTTGATGGAGATGGCGCGCATCTTCTGCTTGACACTGTCTGAAAGCCCCTTCGCGCGCGGGTCGCCGCCCTCGATGTCCGACCAAAAAACGACATCCTTCGCGGCGTGCATAACGAGCGTCTTGCGCCCGAGGACATCCGAGAGGCTCTCCTCGGTGACCGCCTGGCCGCGCAACCCCATCGCGGGCACCTTGCGCTGCTTGAAGTCCTCGCGCGCGAGAACCGTTCCAGGCGGCGTATCGCGCGCGTAGCAAAGAACCCACATCGTGCCGTAGCGCGACTCGATGGCGTCTTTGAGCTCCTGCACCTCGGCGTCCTTCGCCATGAAGTAGACGCGCGAGAGAACCGCCGCGAGGAGACCGGCGACGAGAGAGGCGACAAGAACGATCTTTTTCTTCATAGAGATTATTATAGCATATCCGAGAGGTTCCTCAACGATGGCGGCGGAGCGATTTCGGAAAGATCCGACGCTTCGTTCCGAGCAGGCCGAAAAGGTTCGAGATGAGGTGGCGCGAATCGTGGCGGACGGCCGTCTTCTCGTCGTATGTCACATCGAAGCGCGTCCCCGCCTTGAAGCGGAGACCGCGTTCGGCGGCGGGCGCGGCGATCCACGCGCGCGCCGCGTCAGCGAGCTCGTGGTTGTCAGCGTAGAGCCCGCCAACATCGCTATGCGCGCCCGGAAAAAGTTCCTCCTCGACCTGCGAGCCTTTAAGCGGCACATAGGGAAAGAGCGGCCGCGCCTCGTGTTCGGCGACGGCGTGACGCGCGAACGCGACATTCGGCGGGCACGTCTCATCCACCTTAAGCCCAGGTGTCGCATCGACCGTGTCCCACACGCCTAAATATTCGACCGCGACGCCGAGCGTGTCGAGCCACGCGGCGAAGTGCCGCGCCAAAAGCGCGCCGCGCGAGAAGCCGAAGAGGAAGACCTTGGGGTTGGCCGCGCCAGGCGCACGGGCGGCCGATGCGGCCTCGAACCAACGGCGCGCGCGGCCGAAGATGTTGCGCCAGCCCACGCCCGTCGTCCGCCCGAGAATCCACGCACCCAAACGCGCGCCAGGGCCCGTCTCGAGATGAAGGCGTTGACGCGCGTCCTCGACGCAGGTCTCGTAGACGAGCGAGACGTTCGTCTTCTTGCCGAAGACCCCTTGCCCCGTCCCCTCAAAGAAGAGTGCCAGCGTCTCGGGCGATACGTGACGAGAGCCTTGCCGCATTTAGGAAGGACGAGAGGAAAGCCAGGAGTAAGCACTTCGCGCACACGCGGCGAAGAAGTCCCAGACGCTCGCGTAGGCAGAAAGGAGGCGCGAGAGAAGAAAGCCGCCCGTCTGCGCGAACGTGAGGGGCGTCGTCACGACGAGCCAGACGAGCAGGGTCGCCATGTTGACGAGAAAGATGACCGTCCACGAAAAGACGCGGCCATAGAGCGTGATGTCGGGCTGGCGTTGGACGAGCGTCTCAAGCGTGAAGAGGACATGAAACGCCCAGGTGAAACCGACGAGGAACATCCAGAGCGGCAGATACGGGAGCGGGCGCAGGAACGCATACGTGATGAGCGCGGCCAAGATGACGACAAATGTGTAGAACGGAAAGAAGTAGGGCGCGAGCGTGATGACGACATTTTCCTTCGTGAGGCGAACGCTGCCGCCCTGTGCGCCGACACGCAAGTTGCTCGGCCGCGCACCGAAGAGGAGCCCCCACAGCGCGTGCGTGAGCTCGTGGCCGAGGACGTAGGTTCGCACGGGATGCGGCAGCGCGGCCCAGGCGAGCGCGAAGGCCACGATGCCGCCGAGGAGCGCGACCGTCTCGGCCGAGAAGAGATCCGTCGCCTCGCTCGCCGCGCCGAGGGCATCCAAGAACGCGCGAACGATTGCCCAACACGCGGGCAGAAGAAGGAGACCGAGGAAAAGCCGAACGATCTTCGCCATGGCCTAGTCTTCAAAGATGAAGACGAGTTCGCCCGGGAAGACGCGGCGGTTGCGGCGGGCGATCGCCTCAACGAAATCAGGGTCCGTCTTAAAGCGACGTTGGTTTTCGAGAAGCTGATCGATCTCGCGTTTCTTTTCGTCGATGACGCGCTGAAGTTCGGCATCTTGGGCGAGGAGCGCGTTTCGTCGAACGAGGCTCGGATAGATGGTGATGCCACCGCCAACGACCGAGATCACGAACACGAGGATCGTGAAAAAGGTCAGTCCATGCTCTCGCAGCTTCTCGAGCATCGCTTCGATTAGAGGAGCCCGAGCGAGGCGAGTGTCGCGCGCATCTTCTCGCGTTTCGCCGCATCCGTTTCGCACAGCGGCAGGCGAAAGACGAGTTCCGTCTTCTTCATGAGGGCGAGCGCCTCCTTGACCATCACGGGGTTGACATCAATAAAGAGGTCGTGGAAGAGCGGGTAGTATTTCGCGTGAAGCGCGCGCGCCTGAACGAAGTCGCCCGCGAGCGCGAGGCGGATCATATCGCCCATCTCCTTCGGGATGACATTCGACGCGACCGAGATAACGCCCGATGCGCCGACCGACATCATCGGCAGGGCGAGCGAGTCGTCGCCCGAGAGGACGGTGAAGTCGGGGACGAGGTTCTTGAGGGCGCTCACGCGCTCGACGGAGCCTGCGGCCTCCTTGATGGCAACGATATTGGGGTGCTTCGCGAGGCGCACGACGACATCGAGCGGAATCTCGCGCCCCGCGCGGCCGGGCACGTTGTAGAGAACGACGGGGAGCCCTAAGTCTGCAACCGTCATGAAGTGGCGGTAAAGCCCCTCGGGGTTCGGCTTGTTGTAATAGGGCGTCACCTGCAAGCACGCATCCGCACCGCCGTGCGCGAGGACGGCCTTCGTGAGCGAGACGGCCTCGCTTGTCGAGTTCGCGCCCGTGCCCGCGATGATCTTCGCCTTGCCAGCGGCGAACTCGATTGTCTTGTCGATGACCTTATGATGCTCTTCGTGTGAAAGCGTCGGCGACTCACCCGATGTGCCGACCGAGCAGATGCCCTCGATGCCAGCCGAGGTCTGCGCCTCAACGAGAGACTTCAACGCGCCGTAGTCAACCGATCCGTCCTTTGCGAACGGCGTGACGAGCGCCGTAATCGTACCTGAAAGTTTCATGCCCTCCATTATACCATAATTCTTCGCCCGCGCCCTACTTCCGATAAACCGCCGTCAACCGTCTATCGCACAAGAGCC
>CAYNVE010000007.1:0-23410 GCA_964400635.1 uncultured Lentisphaeraceae bacterium | reverse complement strand
CGTCGCGCCGACCATGACTGACACATTCGTCGTCTCTGTCATATTCGCGGGGTTGTAGTAGACCGCCGATGCGTCCTTCGTCGAGCCGACGAGCGCGCCGCCGAGCGCATTGCCGCGCGCCGAGGCTTCGTAAAGACCGAATCCAGCCGCGAGAACAGATCCTATCGACATCACCGCCACGAGGCTCAAAACGAGTTTTTTCATAATTGACACATTCCTTGTTTTTGTCACAATGGGCAAAGATTTTATCATAATCCCCTCCCACGTGTCAATACCCCATGGCCTCAAGGTTTGATGACGAGTTCGCGCGGAGCCGTCTCGGCAAAGATCTCGGGCGCGTACATAGCCTCAACGCGCACGCCTGGCAGGACGAACGTCCCCGATGAGACCGCACGCACGGCGTAGAGATACGTTGCCGCGCCGTCCGCGCGAGGCGAAAGCGTGACGGGGCGCGAGAAGACGAGGACGCGATCATCGCGAATGTCGTCGCGCAGGACCCAGGTCGTATTCGTCATGCCCGAAAGCGCGCCAAACGACGCGGCGAGATCGGCTCTCTCGATCTCGAGACCAGCAGGCAGCAAATCCTGAACAACGAGGTCGCTGACGGCGATTTTGTGATCCGCCGAGAGTGTCAGGGCACCAAATAGAATGTCACCGCGCCTCACATTCCCGAGATCCGCCTTCTCGCCGTCAAGCGTCCAGAACGTCCGCGCGACGTTGATCGCGTGATGCGCGTTCGTGACGGATCCAACGTCGGGGAGCGACCACGAGTCAATCGAGACGAACGCCGTTGCCTTGCCCGTGTTCGCGATTGTCCGCGCCGCGCCATCCGCGACCTTCGTCCGCTCGCCGTCTTTGAGCACCCTCTCCGTCGCGCCGTCCGCCGAGAGTGTCACCTCGGCTCGTCCGCCATCGTCCAACCCCGCGATGCGGTAGTAGGCACCAAGCGCGTGAAGCGCGGCTGCGTTCGCATGCGTTGTCCCCCAGTGGAAGCGCGTGCGGTCACGCCGTGCCTGCACATCGAGGACGAGACGGCCCACACGCGGATCGTCCGCATCCAACTCAAGAAGCGCGAGGAGCGCCTCTGCCGCCTCCTCAACGCCCGTCGGCGCGAGCGCGGCATCGGAAACAAGTTCGCGCGCGCGAGCGGTCTCGCCGATGCGGAGAAACGCCCGCGACAAGCGCGCACGCGCGAGCAACGAAAGCGACGCGCGCGCGTCATAGAGCGCGAACATGCGATCTCGATTCTCCGCGCGCGCGAGCGCGAGCGCCTCGCAGGCGGCCGCCACAATGTCCGTGTCCACGCTATACGCCCACCGATTCAAAAACCGCATGACGCGCGAACGAACCCGACTCTCAAGCGTGAAGCCCGCCGCATCGGCCTCGACGAGGAAGCGCGCCGCGTAGACCGAGACTTCGCGATCCCACGGCTCAACATTGACGTCGGGCCACATCGTGAAGTCGTTCTCGCGCACCATTGACGCGACGCGGGCGACGCCAAAAGCGAGGAGAGCCGAAAGCTCTTCGGCCTTGCTCGTCTCGTTCGTCGAAAGGCGCGTCAGAAAGATGTCACCTGTGAGAAGCGGATATAGGCGCGAGACCGTCTGCTCAAGGCATCCGTAGGGGTATTCCGCAAGATAGTCCGTCGCGGCGACGAGTTCCGCCACGGGCGTCGCCGAAACGGCGAGCTGGCGGCGCGCCGACTTTGGCGAGGCGAGATCCGCGAGCGTCTTCGTCTCGCCCGGCTTTAAGACAACCACCTCGGCGCGCTTCTCCCATGAGACAGCGGGGCGGATGGGGAGGTCGATTGTCTCCACATGCGTCTCGCCGCAACCCGTCGCGCGGAAAAGGACGCGCCCCTCACCCATGACGCGCGTCGCCTCCGCCGCAAAGCGAAGCGTCTTCGTCTCGTTCGCGGCCAGCGTGACACGGCCTGACACCGCGCCGCGAATTTGAACCGAGCCGTCCGACGAAAGCGCGTAATCAGCATCGGCCTTCTCGCCGCTCCTGTTTGCCAGAACGAGCGTGAGATCGAAGCGGTCACCGGGCGCGGCGAAGCGCGGCGCGTCGCACTGCATGACGAGGCGCGGGGCGACCTTCGTCTTAATCGCGCACGAACCCGTCCCCACCTTCGAGTAGGCGACGGTGGTGACGCGCACCTCGCCTGCGAACTCGGGCAGGCGGAAACGAACAGCCGCGACGCCGTTCGTAAGCGGCACGTCCGTCCGCCAGAGGCTCAGCGGCTTGAAGCGGCGCGAGGGAACGGGGCTCACGCGACCGAAGAGGTCGGCCGCACGACCGCCGCCCGTCTTCGCGCCGACCGCCTTGAGCGTGCCGTCGTAGACGGGCAGAACGCGGCTAAAGAGGTCGTAGAGCGGGTGAAAGCCGACGCGCAGGGTCGCGAAGTCCGCGATGGGATTCGGCACGGGCTCGGACGTAAGAAGGTTGATGCCTTCGTCGACGACGGTGACAAGCGCCCTTTCCGCGCCCTCGGCTGTGACGCGCACATCAAGTGTTGAGCCGCCTTCTGCCGACGGCGCGGCTTCGGCCGCAAGGGAGACAGGAATCTCGCTTCGGCGCGGACTGATGGCAAGCGCGGCGATACCGTGCGCACGCGAGGCGAAGGCGGCCGAGGTCGCCTTGACGCCACGGACGACGCTCACGGCAACATCCACGTTCGGGGCCCAAGCCTCCTCAAGCGGCCCGAGTTCGACAACACTCGTCTCGTTCGTCAACTCGAGAACGCGCGTCGAGAGAACGCCCTCGCGCATCACCGCGAGATACGCCGCGCCCGCGAACGGCGCCTTGATTGTAAGACGCGGACAATCGCCCTCGCGGTAGACCGCCTTGTCTGGCATGATGATGACGCGCGCGGGGTTTTCGAGCGAGGTATGGACTTCGTCATCTGCCGCATCCGAAATCCAGAACGCGGCGCGATGCGAGAGAGCGCGTGCCTCGTCCGTGAGAACAAGTTCATAGTCGCCCTGTCCTGAGACGGGCAACGCGAGGACGCCCTCACCGCTCGCGGCGACCTCGACGCGATCGGGGCACGGTACGCGCCGAGCGACGCGCGTTGACTCCCACACGAGCGAGCCATTGCGCGCGCGGAGATTGTGAACATATTCAATCTTTAGAAGCTCAGCCTTGAGCGAACGCGCCTCCTCACGAAGCGAGCCATCCGGATTCACCTGCACGATGCGGACGCGGCGTGCGTTGGGCGACTTGACAATCTGCGCGGGGATGTCCGTACCGATGTAATAAGGATAGACGTGAACAATCGCATTCGCGCGAGCGTAGGCGGCGCGCCCACTCGCCTCAAGGGCCGCGCCCTGCACGAGAACGCGCACGGCCGCCTTGGGGCGCCCCCACGTTTCGTCGAACCGGCACGAAAAGGCGGCCTCGCCCTGCGCATCCGTTTTCGTCGCGTCAAGTTCCGTCAAATTGGACTTAAGACCGAGGCTCGCATCGCCAAAGCGAAACGCCGCAAAGGCGGACGGCGCGAACGGCGCATCCGAGAAGACGACACGGCTCTCCGCGCGGAGGAGCGTCGCGGGCCCACCGTAGAGATGCTCGGCCTTGACGCGCCACGAGAGGTTCGTCGCATCAAAAGACGACTCGCCCAGACCCTCCACCGAAACGCGCACAAGCGGCGGAACGAAGTCCTCAACCTTGATGACGCGCACGCCAAGGGCCACGCCGTCCTCGCCCGGCGTCGAGAGCACAATGCGCCACTTGCCCGTCGGCTGGTCGGCAGGAACGACGAGATCGTCAACGACCAGCGAGCCGTAGGCATCGGCGCGGCACGTCTTCGAGACGAGCGTCTTGCCGTCTGGCTTCACGAGCGAGACAACGACGGGGAACGACGTCGGCGCGGCGAGCGCCTGATCGCGCAAAATCGCGTGCGCCAGAATCCGCTCGCCAGGACGGTAGATGCCGCGATCCGACCAAACGAAGGCCGTCGTCTCGCCCGCGCCGAGATAGGCGTCGCGCCCGCCGCTCGCGAGCGTCTCGTCAATTTCCATCGACGAGCGGAGAGCCATGAAGGTCGCGTCCGAGCCATCCTTCTTTGAGACGACGACGGCGAACGGTGCCTCGCGTGCGTCCCAGCGCGAAAAGACGATTTCGCCGTTCGCATCCGTCTCGCCCGTCGCGAGACAGGCGCGGTTGGAGGCGTAAAGGCGCGCGTCCAGACCCGCGAGCGGCCGACCTGTCGCAAGCGACGTCACCCAAAGGCGGACGCTTGTCTCGTCCTCGCGCACGGTGAGGGCGAGGTCGGTGATGCAGACAAGACGATGATCGTGCCGGCGACACCAGCTTCCGCTCGCGCAGTCGATCTCGCACACGGAAACGAGGTAAACGCCGTTTGAGACAACACCATGCTCCGCGCCGAGGCGGAGCGCGCGCTTCTCGTGCGTGTTGGCGGCTATTTCCACACGCTCGCTCCAGAACGTCGGCGCGTACGCGAGCTCTCGCGTCATTGGGTTATCGACGTTCGCGCGCCAGACATCCTCGTAGACATTCTCCTCGCGCGCAAGAAGTTGGACAATGTTCTCGGGCAGAACGGCCGCGACCGCGCAATTGATGTTCGTGACGTTCACGAGATCGAGCGCGAGCATGCGCGCGCCGAACGAGGGCAGGTAGCGACCCCGATCGGCGAAGCGGACGCGGGCGTCCAGGTCGGCGCGGCAGACGGTGCGGCGAAACGCATTCGAGAGCGTCGTTCCGTCCGCAAACGGGAAGGACCCCTTCACCGTGACGAGATAGTTCGTACGGAAGAGGAAGTTCGGGCTCGCGAGGCGCACACGCCAATCGCGTGTCGCGGATGAGTACAATGTCCCGGGCCGCGAGAAGTCCTTCACCTCGACGGCAAGATCCGTAACCCTCGGCTCGACCGTCACCGAGCGGAGGATCTCGTCGAACTTCGGCTCTCGGTCAAGGGAGATCAAGATCGCAGGGCATTCGTCATCATCGATGAACGAGATGCCCTGAACATTTCCATGCGGAGGTTCACAAGGCGTCTGCGAGCGGCTCGACGGTAGCGGCATCCGAAACTTCACCGCTTCGTGGGTCGCGCTTTTCTGCTCGTTCGTCGCCGCGACGCGCGAGGCGGGCGCTCGCCCCGTCAGTACGTTGCAGTCATTCTGTGTGTTAAATGCAAGAATACGCCAAAAAACAATGCAAAATGCAAAAGTTAGCAAAACAAGAAGGGACTTTAGAATTGAGTTTTTCATACGCCGCGAATTATACCACAAATTGCGCGAAGAAAAAACAAAAAAGATTCTCAAGCGAAAAAAAGGCTGGGCGCAAGGCTTCAACAACTCGCGTCGCGTTCGGCGAGGGTCGCCCAACGTTCAACGCGCGACTCGAGGCGAGCCTCAACCTCGGGCAACTTCGCGTAGCGCGCGTAGTCCTTCACGGGGTCAGAGGCATTGATGTCGGCAATCTCCTTCTCAAGCGCCTCAATCTCGGCGGGCAGAGCCTCCAACTCGCGGCGCTCGTTGTAGGAGAGTTTCTTGCGCGACGACGTCGTGGTGGCCGCTAAAGCAACGGAAGCAACGCGCGAGGCGTCAGAGACGCGAGGCGGATTCGCCGCGTCCTCTTTCGCCTTCCTCTGTTTCACGTAGTCTTCATACCCGCCGGGATAGCAGTCGATCTCGCCATCGCCCTCAAGGACGAACGTTGAGGTAACAACATGGTCAAGGAACTCGCGGTCGTGGCTCACCAAAAGAAGCGTCCCCTTGTAATTGAGAAGTTGCTCTTCCAAAAGTTCTAGCGTCTCAACGTCAAGGTCGTTCGTCGGCTCGTCCATGACGAGCAGGTTCGCGGGCTTCAGAAAAAGTTTCGCGAGCATGAGGCGCGCGCGCTCGCCGCCGGAGAGCGCCTTCACAGGCGTCCGCACACGCTCGGGCGCGAAGAGAAAGTCGGCGAGATACGAGTAGACATGCTTCTTGACGCCGCCCACAATCACCTCGTCGCGGTCACTCGCGATGTTCTCGCCGACCGAAAGATCCATCTTCAACTCGCCACGCAACTGATCGAGGAAGGCGAGCGAGACATTCGTCCCCATCGTGAGCGCGCCGCCCGTCGGCTTCAATCGCCCCGTGAGCAAATTGAGAAGTGTTGTCTTGCCCGCGCCGTTCTTCCCAAGGATGCCAATGCGCTCGCCGCGCAAGATGTCGGCCGTAAAGTGCGAGACGATCGGCCGCGCGCCGTACGAAAAAGAGAGATCCTCAATCTTCAAGACGCGCACACCACCTGGCGCGGCCGTGTCGAGCGTCATCGTCGACGTACCGACCTGCGTCCGACGCGCGGCAAACTCCTCGCGCAGTTTCATCAAGGCCGCGACACGCCCCTCGTTGCGCGTCGTCCGCGCCTTCACGCCGCGCCGAATCCACGCCTCCTCCTGCGCGAGTTTCTTCGACTTGCGCGCCCAGTAGACGGCCTCGTCGGCGAGAAGCTCCGCCTTGCGCTTCACAAATGTCGCGTAGTCGCACGGCCAGCCCGAGAGTTCGCCGCGGTCCAGGTCGAAGATTTGTGTCGCGACGCGCTTTAAGAAGCGGCGGTCGTGCGTGACGACGAGGACGGCCATTTCGCGCGCGCGGCGAATCATCCCCTCGAGCCAATCAATGGCCTCGAAGTCAAGATGGTTCGTCGGCTCGTCGAGGAGCAGAAGATCGGGCTTCGCAAGAATCGTCTCTTCGAGGCGTGCGCGGCGAATCTCACCACCCGAGCGCGCGTCTCCCCCCGCATTCTCAACACCCTGCGAGACGTAAGCGACCTTCAGGTTTGGCGCGCGAACAATCTCACCCGCATCCGGCTCGAGAAGCCCCGCGATCACTTTGAAGAGCGTCGACTTGCCCTCGCCGTTGCGCCCTGTCAACGCGGCGCGCATGCCCTTTGAAATTGAGAGCGAGACCTTGTCCAGAACCTGCGGCCCGCCGAACGCGAGCGAGACGTCCTTTAAGGAGAGGAGGAAGTCGCTCATACCCTCTCGCGCGCGATCGTCTCGCCGAAGCGCACCCGCGTCTCAAGCCCCGCCGCCGAGTAGCGCACGAGGTCGTCGTCGAATGCGAGCGCGCCCTCTTTCGTGACGAGGATGACGGTCGAGCCGCCGAACTTGAAGTAACCCCTCTCGTCGCCCTTCGCGTGGCGCACACCCGTGAACGTCTGGACGATTGTGCCGACGCCGAACGCGCCGACGTCCACGAGGAAGAAGGTGCCGAAGGAGGCGCGACACGTCACAATCTGCCGCTCGTTGTCGGCGTAAACGTCGGGTCGGCGGAGAAGCGCAATTGGATTCACGGAGTGGTATTCGCCCTTCACAACCCGCGTCTCACCCATCGTCTCGCAGTCGCAGGGAAAATGGAAGCGGTGATAGTCAACGGGCGCGAGGCGAAAGACCGCGATATCGTAATGACCCGCTGGCGCGTTGCCGTCAAAGACTTCCTTGAGCGAGCGCGTCGCGCCTTTAAGCGGGAACGGCTGGTCGGCATCCGCATTCAGGTAAAGACGAAGACGCCCATCGCACGGCGCAACGAAATCCGCGCCGAGGGGGCGCGCGCCAGGCTTGAGGCGGCGCGTAAAGAATGCGTTAAAAGACTCGTATTCCGAAACGGGCTTCTCGGCCTCGTCCGCCTCGCAACCTGGAATCGCGGCAAGCGCGCGAATCGCCGATTTCGACTTCGGCGAATCGTAACGCCGCCCCATCCACGCCGAGACGAGGCGCGAGCCAAAGAGGATGGGCCAGAGCGTGCGCCCGAGGAGCGTCTCGTAGGCGAAGCGAAGCGCCTTGTCGCCCATCACCGACTCGACAACGCGCTGACCGCTTCGACGGTCCACGTATTCAAGGCTCGTCACCTTCATTTCTCAAGCCCCCTCTTCAAGAAGCCGCGCCGCACCGCGAGGTTGACCGCCTCGGTGCGGTCGTCCGCGCCAAGTTTGTAGAAGATCCGCTTTAAGTGCATCTTCACACTATTCTCACTGATGCCGAGCCGCTCGCCGACGAGGCGATTATTAAGCCCCTCGGCGACCGCACCCAAGACCTCCGTCTCGCGCGGGGAAAGCCCCTTCGCGCCCTTGCGCGTTTCGTAGATGCGGCGAATCTCGTCCGTCATAAAGATGTCACCACGCGCGGCGGCGCGGACGGCCGAGAGAATCTCCTCAATGGGCGCCTCCTTTTGGACATAGCCGAGCGCGCCCTCTTCGATCGCGCGGTAGACGTCCTCCTCAAGGTCGGAAGTCGTCAGCATGACGACGCGCGCCGACGGGACGCGCGCGAGGATGTCAGAAAGCGTTTCGATGCCGCCGCGGTCGGGCATACGCACATCGAGAAGCGTGACATCGGGATTCGTCCGCGCGACGAAATCCGCCGCGCCGAGGCCGCCACCCCACTCGCCCGCGAACGCCAGGTCGGGGTCGGAGGCGAGCACGTACTTAAGCCCCGCACGGACGACGACGTGATCGTCAATGATGGCGACCTTCGTCATGGATGCGCGTTAAAAAGCTGAGTCGAGGCGTAGCAGGGGTCGGACGTGTAGCGGCACGCGAGGCGGCGAAGCCCCGCCTCGTCGCCAGGCGTGACGAGATGCGTCATGTGGACCTCGCACGTCGCCAGTTCCGTCAACTTCTCCATCGCGAGCGCGGCCGCGGGGTTCGTTGTCGCCGAAATCGCGAGCGCAATGAGCGCCTCGTCGAGGTTGAGCGAGGTGTAGCCGCCCTTCAGAATGTCGTTCTTCATGTGCGCGATCGACTGAAGAATTGACGGCGCGAGAAGCGGCAGGCGATCGGGGATGCCCGCAAGACGCTTGACGGCGTTCAAGATGACGGCCGAGCAGGCGTGAAGTTCGTCGGAGTTGCGCCCCGTCACGATTTCGCCCGAATGAAGCTCGATTGCGGCGGCCGAGACGATAAGCCCGCCCGCCTTGCCCTTGCCCTGACGACGAGCCTCCTCGGCCGCCTCGCGCGCGGCGCGAGCCACACGGCGATCTTCGGTCTTAAGACCGAGCGAGTCCATGAGGCGCTTCGCGCGCGCGAGCGTCTCCTCGTCCGTCGAGCCTTCGGCGTAAAGGCACTGGTAGCGCATGTAGCGGCGGATGACCTCCTGTTTCGAGGCCTCCTGCACAACGTCGTCGTCGACGATGCCGAAGCCGATGCGGTTAACCCCCATGTCGGTCGGCGACTGGTAGGGGCACGCACCGCCCGTCATTTTCTCCCAGATTGTCTTGAGAAGCGGATAGGCGTCGACATCGCGGTTGTAGTTGACCGCCGTCTTGCCATACGCGGCGAGGTGATAGGGGTCGATCATGTTCTTATCATTGAGATCGACCGTTGCCGCCTCGTAGGCAACGTTGAGCGGATGGTGGAGCGGCATGTTCCAGACGGGGAAGCTCTCGAACTTCGAGTAGCCCGCCTTCTGCCCCATGCGATACTCGTGATAAATCTGTGACAGGCACGTCGCGAACTTGCCCGAACCGGGTCCAGGCGCGGTGACGACGACAATCGGCCGCTCAACGGGCACATAGTCGTTCTTGCCGTAGCCCTCGTCCGAGACGACGGTATCAACGTCGGTCGGGTAGCCCTGCGTCTTGTAGTGATAGTAGACCTTGATGCCGCGCCCCTCGAGCTTCTGGCGGAACTGCTGCGCCGCCTTCTGCCCCTCGTAGCGCGTGATGACAACACCGCGCACGAGAAGGCCGAGCGCGGTCAAGTCGTCGATGAGTTTCATCGCATCGTCCGCGTAAGAGATGCCGAAGTCGGCGCGCATCTTCTTGCGCTCGATGTCGCCCGAGTAGATGCACAGGATCACCTCCGCCTGCTCCTTGAGCGTCTGCAAAAGGCGAAGCTTCACGTTCGGATGATAACCCGGCAGGCAGCGCGCCGCGTGGAAGTCGTTCATCAGCTTGCCACCGAACTCAAGGTAGAGGCGCGAAAACTTCTCGGCGCGGCGACGAATCTCCTCCGACTGCTCGGCCAAATACTTGTCGTTATCAAAGCCGATCTTCATCGCCCGAGCTCCTTCAAAATCGCCTCAATCTTGCCGCGGCAACGCCCACAGCCGCCGCCCGCCTTCGTGAAGTTCGTCACCTCCTCAACGGTCGTGAGTTGGTTCTCAGTGATGACGCGGCGCACCTCGTTCTCCGAGACATTGTAGCACGTGCAGAGAATCTCCTCCTCGAGATTCTTGTCGGCGTTCTTGCCCGTCTCGTAATTCTTGATCGCGGCCTCCATCGCCTCGCGCCCCATAACCGAGCAGTGCATCTTCTGCGGCGGAAGGCCACCAAGGTAGTCGGCGATCTGCTGGTTCGTAATCGTCTTCGCCTCATCAAGTGTCTTGCCAATCACCATCTCGGTGAGCGCCGAACTCGACGCGATCGCGCTCGCGCAGCCGAACGTCTGGAACTTCGCCTCCTTGATGCGGCCATCGTCGCCGAGCTTGAACTGGAACTTGAGCGCGTCACCGCACGCAAGCGAGCCGACGGTCGCCTCGCCGTCCGGGTTGTCGATCTTGCCCACGTTTCGGGGATTCCGAAAGTGATCCATCATTTTCTCAGAGTAGTCCCACATAGATTTGCCAATAAAAGTTGTTAAGAAAGTATTATACCACATTTTTCAGATTTAGAAAAAACCCCCTTGCGCGCCTTTTCGGAATATGATATACTATTCCTTGTTTTGGCGGTGCGAGGATAACTCAGTTGGTAGAGTGCCACCTTGCCAAGGTGGTTGTCGCGGGTTCGAGTCCCGTTCCTCGCTCCAACGAAATCGGTGAAGTGGGAGCATAGCTCAGCTGGTAGAGCAAGTGACTCTTAATCACTGGGTCCAGGGTTCGAATCCCTGTGCTCCTACCATTTCAACCGATACAAGGCCGAAAACCTGTGGCTAGGTAGCTCAGTTGGTAGAGCAACGGACTGAAAATCCGTGTGTCGCCGGTTCGATCCCGGCCTTGGCCACCATCAATCTCGAAGAAAACCCGCGTAAATGCGGGCTTTTTGTTTGGTTGTCATATCACCAAAAAGAACTTTTCCACCTTTTGTCGACGAGCGCGTCAAGCGCCGCCTGCGCGACCGCCGCAATTGCATCACAGTTTACTTATCTAATAGGGTCAGACCCTATTAGATAAGTAACGCTCACTGCCGTCGCGCCCTTCGCGAGCGAGACGAATTCAAGCCACACGTTGAAAAGCTGCTCGGTCATCTTTTCGGTTCTCCATTTTTGGTATAATACTCGCCGTCAAACGAAAGGAACACGACGAATGAAAATCTACATCTGCCATCCCGCAAACGCCACGCCGAACGCGGCGAAGAGCCGCGTCTTCATCGACGCGAAGCCGACGAGCGAATGGACTGCGCTCGCGATTCTCGACCTCGACCCGCCGAGCGGACTGCTCGACAAGTTGGCCGAGGAACTTGCGGCGCAGAGCGTGAAATGCGACGCGGCGTTCGGCTCTCCAATTGAAGAGTCCGCTCCGATGGTTCTGGCCCTGCTCGTCCACATACTCGACTTGTCGCAGTTCCGCCGCACCCCCTACGGCCGCTTCGAGCGCATATTCCCGACGGAGGAATGGCTCGAAACGACGCGAAGGCACTTGCCGAGTTTTATAGGAGCATGACGGCGACAGCCAACGGGCGCGTGATTGCGAAGCCCGCCTTGCCGGACGTCGCGAGCTCCTTGTAGATGTTCTGCGTGTCGCCCGCGCTAACCTTCTTCGCCCACACGTCGAAGTCGCTCCCCGCCCGACGAGACCGTTTAGACGATCCGCCCTTTCCCGACGAAGTCGCCGAGCGGCTTGCTATCGGCATCCTTCCACTCGACGCGACCGTTCGTGCTATGTCCAAGGGCGACGCCCGCCGCCTGCGCGACCGCCGCAATATCGCATCACGGTTTACTTATCTAATAGGGTCAGACCCTATTAGATAAGTAAACCGTGAAACGTCCATCGGCTATCTTGCCGTCGGTTTCAAGGGCGGTCGAGCCTGTTGAACTCGCTGGTGTGTCGTCCGTTCTTGCCTATTATGCCGCTTTTTGTTTATAGACAACCGCGCGTGTGCGCCGCTCTTAAGACTCGACGAGGAAATCGTCGAGCGTCTTCATCGCGGGGATGCGTTCGATCGGATAGTAGACCTCGAACGCCTTCTCGGCCTCCATCGCGAGGCGCAAATGGGCGACAGAATCCCATTCTGGAATTGAGCCGTAGGCCGTCGCGCCCGAAAGCGACTCGCGTGCGACACCGAGGACGCGCGCGGCGAAAGCGAGGAAGGCTTCGCGAAAGAGGTCGCGCACCGTCTTCAATTCTTTGAAGCGCTCAATCGTGACGCGCGCGCCAAAGTCGTTCTCCAGAAGAACGAGAAGCCCGAAGGCCTGAAGAGAACACCACCCCGGCGCCGCGCGGAAGTCATCGTCCAGTGTAAGGGACTCGACTTCCAGGACGGCGGCGGCGGCCCTGACGAATGCGTTCATCGCCGTCAGGCGATCTTGCCGATGGCGATCAGCGTGAACACCATCGTGAAGATGGCGACCGTCTCAATGATGCCGAGCGCGGCGAGGTAGTTCGTGAAGCCCTGGTTCGTCTCGGCCTGCGCATCGCACGCGGCCGCGCCAGCGCGACCCTGGAAGAAGGCCGACGCGCCGATGGCGAAGCCCGAGAAGATGCCGAGGACGACGCAGGGGATGCCCGCGCCCGCAACGCCGAGTTTGCCGAAGAGCGTGAACATGAGAATCATGCCGTAAAGCGTCTGCGTGATCGGCGCGCCGACGAATGACAGAAGGAGGAACGGCGCGGGCTTACCCGCCGCGTAGCACTTCTTCCACGCGCCCACCGCCGCGCTCGCGGCAAATCCCGTTCCGAACGCAGAGCCCGCGCCGGAGAGGCCCAAGCAGGCGATCGCGCCCGCGACAATCATGGCTGTATCACTCATTTTTTGTTTGCTCCTCTTGATGTTAGTTGAAAAGTAGAAAGGGTGTTGACTAGTTTGACTTCTTGAAGGGGTTGAAGGCGATGCCCGACCAGGTGATGCCTTTGTGGTTCGAGAACTCAAGCGTGTTCAAACGCACAGCGTGGACGAGAATCGAAAGCCCCGCCATCATCAAATTGAGGACATGGCCGAAGACGAGAATCGCAACCATCGCAAGAGCCAGCAACGCCCTCATCCACCACGTGTTCGCGTCCTCAACGAGGCCAATGGCCATGTTGTTGAAGTTCTCGGCAACCTTCACCGAAGCGAGGCCGACGGCGAAGAGACGCACGTAAGAAATGATGTCGCCCAGGGCCGACATGATGTTCAAGGGTAGCATACCAAGCTCCGCGCCGCGCGTTTTAAGTTCGCTCGGCTTGACGCTAAAAAGGAAGACCGCCGCAATCGAGATGCCGCCGAGGGCATAGCCCCACGTCGGAAAGCCCGAGAAAATGCCGACAATCGCATTCGTGACGAGATACATCATAAGCAGGATGCCCGCCCAACCAAACTCCGCGACGGCCGTCGAATCAGGCCATTTGCACACGCCATTCCAAATGCGCGCGAGCATCAGGTGCGAGACACCGATCGTGAAGCAGAGCAGCATCATATTGTTGTAACTCGGGTCGGCGAGCCATGTCACCGTCGGCAAGTTCTTAAGAAGCGGAATGCCCGCGCCAAACCAGGTGTTCGAGAGAACGCCCCAGAGAATCGTCGCAGACGAGAAGACGGTCATCAAGATAAACCAACTCTTCGGCATCTTCTTGCGGAAGAAGAGCGTTGCCGCGAGGAAGATCGCGCCATACGCGCCGTCGCCGACGAGCATTGCGAAGAAGAGCGAGAAATAGCACATGAACGGCACCGAGACATCCGACTCCGTGTAGGCCGGCGCGACGCCGAGCCCCGCGAAAAGCGCCTTCACGGGCGCGAAGAGGCGTGGCGGCTCAATGAGCGTCGGCGGCGTCTCGCCCTCAGCGGGGTCGCGCAAGAGGATGCCCCAGCCGAGCGACTCCGTGCGCTCGAAGAGATCCTTCGCCTTCGTTGCCGAGACATCGTCAAGAAGCGCCTTCTCCTTCGTGACAGGGATCCAGCCCGAGAGAACCGAGACCGCGCCGTGGCTTTCAAGAAGCTCCTTCGCCTCGCTGAACGCAATCGCATCGCGAATGGCGGGGAACTTGCGCAGAATAAACGCATCGTCGCATTCGGCAAGCTGTTCGTCATCGATCGCGAGGCGGTTCTCAATGCGCGAAAGTTTCTCGCGCATGCGCCTCAGGCGCATCGGCGGTAGTTCCTTCGGGAAGAGCGGCGTCTCACCGCCGAGCGCATGAATGTCAACACCCTTCTCAATCAGATGCCGCGCGAGCTCAGGGTCGAAGTCACCATACGGCTCATAACGGCGGATGTCGCGCTCAAGGCGTTCAGCGGCGGCTTTAAGCGTTTCGCGGTCATGGTCAATCGCGAGAATCTCCTCGACGGAACGCGCGCGCGTGTGGGCATCTTCGGGATGCGCCTTGCGCGCCTTCTGAACGAGACGCACGGCTCGGATGGCATCTTCCTCCGCCGCCTTCGCGCGCACGACCTCCGCGCCGCTAGCCGACGCGAGATCCAGATGGGCGACACCAAGGTCGCGCAACCGGCGAATCGTCGCCTCGCGTTCGGAGGCGACACACACGAGATCAAAGTGGCGCATCTTGACGATCATGCCGCACCCTCACTTTCGTCGTCGCGTCCGCGGCTCTTGGCAATCTTGCCGCGCGTGACGGCGGCGGTCTGCTCGTCGCCGAGCGCAATCTTGATGACGCGAATCGCGTCCTTGCAGGACGGAATCTTGACCTTCTCGAAGAGGTTGACGCGTTGGGAGGTCTTCTTGAGTTCCTCCTCGACGAGGCGGCGCTGCTCTTCGAAGATTGCGCGCTCGCACTGAAGGGAGAGGATCTTCGTCGTCGCGTCGACGGCCGAGTCCACCCAGGCGGGTGTCGCCCACGGATCGACGGGCTTGACCTCCGTCTCGACGGACTCGAACGTCGGAATCGGAACGCCCGCAATGTTCGCCGTGCCCGTTTTGACGGCGCGCACCTTGACGAGGCCCGCGAGGAGCGACTCGTCGGTCGCGAAGAGACCGACCCACCCGTTCATCTCGTGGCGGACGGCCGCCTCGCGGCGCGCGGCCTCCTCGGCCTTCGCGGCGATGCCCGCGATTTCGCTTTGGAGTTGTTGCTTCTTCAGGACAAGAAGCGGCAAAAACCGCTGGAAGCGCTTAAGAGCGTCTGTCTGAGCCTTGAGCTCCGTCTTCGTCAACTTGACCTTTACCATAGCGTTATTAGTGTTATTATAACACAAAACGGGGCTGAAAAATCAAGTGCGAAAATGATGAAATTTTACGCGTCTTTCTTTTACGCGCCTTGCACCATGGACGTTGGCGGAGGGGGGGGGATTCGAACCCCCGGTGGACTTAGAGCCCACACAACCTTTCCAAGGTTGCACCATCGACCACTCGGACACCCCTCCAGTCAATTGGTTTTTCCATTCCTTCGGGGCGACGGTTGGTGCCAGAGGAGGGACTCGAACCCTCACGTACTTGCGTACGGCAGATTTTGAGTCTGCTGCGGCTGCCATTACGCCACTCTGGCTTCTCAATCCTTCTGGAGCGGGCGAAGGGAATCGAACCCTCGTAGCCAGCTTGGAAGGCTGGAGCTCTGCCATTGAGCTACGCCCGCTTTCCCAAACGAACGTCAAATAGTATATCAAAAATATGGTATAATTTTCAAGGATGAAAATCAACCGCGCGATTCTCCCACCTGGTCGGATCGGTCTCGCCGTGAGCGGCGGCGCCGACTCCGTCGCGCTCGCCTTCCTCATGACGAAGGGCGGCAAGAAGAAAAATGTCGCGCGCCGCTTCGTCCTCTTGCACGTTGATCACGGCCTCCGCAAAGAATCGAAGGAGGAATACCGTTTCGTTCGCGCGCTCGCCCGACGTCTCGGCATCCCCTTCTTCGGCACACATGCGAAGGTCATCCGCCAGAAGGGCGAATCGCTCGAAATGGCCGCACGCCGCGTGCGCCTCGCCTTCTTTCGGGATGTCCTCAGCAAACACCGCCTTGACGCGATTGCGACGGGTCACCACATGGATGATGTCGCCGAGACGTTCCTCATGAAACTCCGTCGCGCCTCGCTCGCGGGTCTGCGCGAGAAAAGCGATGTGGACGGCGTGCCGTTCGTCCGCCCGCTCCTCGGTTGCCGAGATTCGGAGCTCAAAGACTATCTTCGGAAATACGGCGAGACGTGGCGCGAGGATGCCTCGAACCTCGACACATCCATCGAACGCAACAAGGTGCGCCACATCGTCCTTCCCTTTCTTGAAAAGACGCTCGACAAAAACCTCGTCGAGCACCTCTACAAAATCAGCCTAAGAGCGAACAACACCACGACGAAAGGCCACGCGCGCGAAGAAGACGCGTAATCGGTTCGCCCGCGTCCGCGTTCGGAACGAAGCCGAAGACGCTCGCGCCCGAGCCGCTCATCATCACGTCCGTGGCCCCTGCCGCGCGCAGGGCGTCGAGCGCCGCGCCGATTTCGGGGTGAAGCGCGATCGCCGCCGTCTGCAGGTCGTTCGCAAGGCGAAAGTCTATCCTCGGCGTCTCGACCCGCGCCGTCGCACGCGCAAAGACTTCAGGCGTCGAGCTGTGGACGCCTGGATTCGCGAGAATAATCGTCTTTGACGGTGTCTCAAACGAGGCGCCACGCACGACGGAGTCAAGCGGAGCGACTCTCTCGCCGCGCCCTTCCATCAAAACGGGCGCGGAGATCTCCTGCGCAAGAACGAGGGCGGGGACATCGCTTCCGATTGACGCGGCAAGGTCGACAAGCGCGTCAAGCGAAAGGTTGACATTCCAGAGGCGATTTAAGGCGCGCAAAGTCGCCGCCGCATCGGCACTGCCGCCGCCGAGCCCACCGCCCTCTGGGATGCGCTTTTCGACATGGATGCGGCAACCGCGCGAAAGAAACGAGTCCCCCGCCTGTGCGCGCAGGGCCTTCGCCGCACGGACAATCAAGTCCTTCTCGCCAAAGGGCGTATCCGACGTCACCGTGCCCTCGTCCGTCGCCTCGATTGTGAGCGTATCCGAAAGCGAGATTGGCTGGACGATTGAGCGGAGCGCGTGGTAGCCGTCCGCCCGAACCCCAAAGACTTCTAGCGTCAGGTTGACCTTGGCGTACGCCTCAACGGTCATTTCTGGAGGTCTTGAATCGCGGCGTGGACGTTCGCAAAAAGCGTCGGAAGCTTCTTGAGCGGAACGGCCGAGAACGCAAGACGGATAAGCCCCGAGAGGACGATCGTTCCCGTCGAATACTTCTCAATGAGGCGGCGGCGCACCTTCTCGGCCTCAACGCCCTTCGGCTTCACACACATGAAGTAGCCCGAATTAAACGGCATGGCGTCGAACGAGGCGGCGTACTCGGGATGCGCCTTCAAAATGCGGCGAATCTCCATGTAGCGCGCGCGCAGGACGTCGTACTTCTCCTTCTTCTGCTTATCGTAGTTCTTGTCCGCGTAAGCCGCGAGGGCGAGGTGTTGGCCGAGCGACGAGACGTTCGAGATCGCCGAGCGGACATTGCCCGCCGCCTTGTCCTCGAGCGCCTTGAGTTGCGCGCTCGTCGCGCCCTTGAACGCGAACGTGATGAACCCCACGCGAAGTCCCCAGACGTAGTCCTCCTTCGTCGTGCCGTCGAGTTTCACCGCGAGGACATTCTGATGCAGGTTCGCGAACTCCGCAAAGAGCGACTCGCCGTGGATACCCTTCTCGTAAACGAGGCCGAAGTAGGCGTCATCCAGAAGAACGACGATACGCTTACCCTGAACGGCCGCCGCCTTCACGGCCGCGACGATCTTCTTCGCGTCATCCAAGGTCGCCGTGTAGCCCGTCGGGTTATTGGGAAAGTTGAGAACGAGAATCTTCTTCGCGCCCGGCTTCAACAATTCCGCCTTCATCGCCGACGCATCAAACGCGCCCTTCTTCGTAAACGTGTTGAAGTGCGCGACGCGGCAGCCAACCGCCTCCTCAAAGATGAGCTCGTAGTTGTCCCAGAAGAGGTCGGGCGTGACGAGCGTATCCTTCGCATCGGCAAAGAGCTCTGCCGCAATCCGAAGGCCGTGCGTGAGCGCATTCGTGACGACGGGGTTTGAGCAAGTGACGCCCTTCAAGGACGGATTCTTCTTCTCCTCCATCCGACGCCACGTCGCGCGCAGGTCGGCAAGCCCGAAACTCCCCGCGTAGAGAAACGCCTTGCGCGAGAGCGAGACATTCTTCGCGAACGCATCCATCACGAGCGGCGAGCCGTCCTCCTCAAACGCCATGCCGATTGTCCCGTTGATCGCGCAGCCCTTCGCCTCGCCGCCCTGACCGAGGATGCCGCCATAGGGGAAGTAGAGCCGCCGCCCCTCCGCCGAGAGGAACTTCGCCGCCTCGCCGAGGGTCTTGTTGAGTTGTGTCGCCCGTGTGTTCATCTTCTTCGTTTCCCTTCCGCCGAAAAGTCCCTTACCGTCCACCGCGCATAAGCCGCTCGTCCTCGCGCGCACTGCGCTCTTGGTCGCGGCGCTTCTGAAGCTTCAGATAGTCGCGGCGATTCTGGTAGAGGTCGCGGCAAATGGGCTCGGTCAAGAAGACGAGATACGAGGCGCGGACGGACGCGGCGAGTTCTGCCGCGCTCTTCGACTTCTTCTCAATCTCGGGGAGCTTCTCAAGAATCTCGGTCGCCGTGCGCGCATCGCCCGAGACGCGGGCGTAGCGGTCGCCGAAGAAGATGAAGCGTCCTTCGCGGAGCATCGCGTCAATTTCCGCGCGCGACCGATTGACCTTCTGCACGAGCGCGCGTGAGGCGTCGTTCGGCACGAAGTCGCCTTCGAGCGAGTAAGTGACCGTCGCGCGCGGCTTTGCGGGACGCGCCTTCTTCGCAGGCTTCTTCGCGGGCTTCTTGGTCTCCTTCTTTGAGTCGGAGTCATCCTCGAAAAGGTCATCGAGCGCGTCGTCGAAGTCGATGAAGTCATCGAGATCCGACGGTTCCTCCTCGTCCTCCTCGTCGCCCGCCGACTCCTCGTCGTCTGCGGCGGCGGCCGGTGCCTCGGTCTTCGTCACCTTGACACCAGACTGCGTCTTAATGAAGTCCGTCCAGTCAATGACCTGCGCGACCGCAGGCACCCCGTTGATGCGGATGCCGACGCCCCAACGTTCGACGACGTAGGGCGGCTCGATGTAGCGGCCGCCGATGAAGACGAGCCCGCTTGAAAAGGGCTTGCCCTTCGTGACGCCGAGCGCCTTGCCGCTCGCTTTGGGGATCTCGATGGCCGCGCTCGCGAAGAGCGGCACGAGAAGAAGGGCCGTGATCATGAGTGAGAGTCGTTTCATCTTGCTCCTTGTCTTGAATGTTCCAAAGTCAGAAAAGATCCCGCATTGCCGTAACGCTGAACCTCCAGAACCCACGTGTTCCAAAGCGAGGCCCGAAAGCCTCTTAATGAGATGTCGGTCGAAGAAATGTCAGCTAAATCCGCGTGCAACACAGGACCCACGCTCCTTGAAGATCAGTTGTCGCGCACCTCGACGCCCGGCGTCTGACGGAGCGCCTCCACGATGCGACCAAACGCCGAGGCGACCTCTTCGTCCGTCAGCGTCTTCTCGTTCGAGCGGAACTCGAGCGCGTAAGCGCGTGACGACTTGAAGATGTCGAAGACCTCCGCCTTGACGAGGTTCTTACCCCCGTTCTGGCGGATGACCTTCATGATTGTCTCGTTCGTAACATCGGAAGAAAGCGCAAGCGCGATATCGCGGCGGACCGACGGGAACGACGGCACCGGTTGGAGACGCGGCACCTCGTTCGTTTTCTTGAGAAGCATCTTTTGCTCAAGTTCGCAGAGAACCATCTGCGTCGAGAGGCGGAAGGCGTGGCGCAGGCGCGCAGAGACCGCGCCCAGAACACCGATTGCCTTGCCATTCAGCGTGACCTCAAGCGCAACCTCAAACGCGGGGTGCGTCGCAGGCGCAAACGTGAGATGGCCCGCATGAAGCCGTTTCACGAGCTCCTCGACAACGCCCTTCATCCAAAGGACGGCCTCTTCGCTCGTCACCGCGGTGCGGCGGCGCAGAGCCTCGCGCCCGACGGGGCCGACGAAGCCGAGAGAAAGCATGTCTTTCTCACTCGGGCCCGTCTCAAAAACCTTGCCCATCTCGAAGAGCATCGCCGACTCCTCGTGCGCGGCGTTGCGCCCAAGCGAGGCGTAGAGTTGCGGCAGGAGGCTCTCGCGCATGAAGCCGAACTCCGCCGAGACGGGGTCGGGGATGGCGAGACGGCGATCGTTCGCGCCCGAAAACTCCTTGAGCTCGCGCTCGGAGAGGAACGAATAGTGCATGGCCTCGGTGAAGCCAAGGGCGAGGCAGACCTCGCGGACGCGACTCTTCGCGTGGAAGGCCGCGTCAGAAAGCGGCGAGACGGACGGCGCGCTCGGCATCGTGTCGGGAATGTTATCAAGCCCGTAGACGCGCGCAATCTCCTCAACGAGGTCGGCCTCAAGCGAGAGATCCCAACGCCAGGATGGAATCGCAAACGTTGCGGACGTCTCGCTCTTCTCGATCGCGCGAAGGCCGAGCGACTCCAAAATCGCAACCATCCGCGCGGCATCGATGTCAATGCCAATCAGTTTGCGCGCGCGGCCGTAGTCGAGGACGACAGGCGCGTTGAACGCGAACGCGCCAGGCTCACCGAATGTCGCGCGCGCGTCAAGGTCGATCGCGCCCGCGGCAATCTTCGCCGCGCCGTACTTCTGCAGGAGGTGCGCGGCGCGACGCGACGCGAAGTCGGCGAGGTCCTTGTCCACGCCGCGGATATAGCGGTAACTCGACTCGCTCGCGAGGCCGAGCGCCGTCGCCGTATGCTTGATGGAGGCTGGCTCAAAAAGCGCGCTCTCAAGGAGGACGGTCGTCGTCCCGGGTGCGATGCCAGAATCTTCGCCGCCCATAACGCCCGCCACGGCGTTCGGCCGCGTGCTGTCGCAGATGACGAGCATCGAGGGGTCCAGCGCGCGCTCAACGCCGTCGAGCGTCTTCATCTTTTCCCCGTCACGCGCGTCGCGCACGACAATCGTGCGATCTTCGAGCTTCGTGTGGTCAAAAGCGTGCATCGGCTGGCCGAGTTCAAGCATGACGTAGTTCGTCACATCCACGGCGAGGCCGAGCGAGCGGACGCCCGAAAGTTCAAGCCGCTTCGCCATCCAGTCGGGCGACGGCGCGTCAGGTGTCATCTCAGTCACGACGCGCGCGACATAGCGCAGGCATTTCGCCGTATCTTCCACGCGAATTTTAATCTCGTCATCGACAGACGTCGAACACGTTTCAAAGTCAACGGCCGGAAGCGTCACGGGGCGGTTCAAGATCGCGCCGAACTCGCGTGCGAGGCCGATGATAGAAAGCGCGTCGGGGCGGTTCCACGTCACCTCAATGTCAAAGACGACCTCCGGTTTTTCAAGTTTCGCAACGTCTCGAACGAGCGCACCCGCCGGCGTCTCGGCCGGGAACTCGATAATGCCCGCGTTCCCCTCGCCGATGCATAGCTCCTTCTCACTGCAGCACATGCCAAAACTTTCCACGCCGCGCAACTTGCCCTTCTTGATCTTCTCGGGGTTGCCGTTCTTGTCAAGGAAAGCAGGGATTGGCGCGCCAATCTTCGCGAACGCCGTCTTGATGCCCTGGCGCATGTTGGGCGCGCCGCAGACGACCTGAAACGTCTCGCGACCGTCCGAGACCTGGCAAACGTGCAGGTGGTCAGAATTCGGGTGCGCCTCGCACGCGACGACCTCGGCCACGACGATCAGGTCTGATAGCGGCGTACCGCCGACCGTCTCGATCGACTCGACTTGCAGACCCGCGCGCGTCAAGCGCTCGGCCAGTTCCTTCGGGTCGATGTCATCGACCTTCACATAATCATTGAGCCACGACAGGGGCAGTTTCATCTCTCTTCACCTCTTCTGTTGAAATTTCATCTTTCTTCTCTTCCGCCACGGACGGCGCGGGGCGCTTCTTCCACTGCGGCCCGTACTTCGGGAACTTCTCGACCGCCGAAAAAACACCATTCGTGAACGCGACGGCATGCCCCGTCTCGACGAGCCACTTGACGTGCTGCTCGAAGTCTGGGACGTCCTTCGGAAATTCCGACTTATCACAGCACGGATGCTCCGCGACGAACCGCGCCGCCGCCGCGAGCTCGGCAATGGCGTGCTCCGCATCGAACGGCTTCAGTTCGGGCGCGAGGACGAACTCGGGCCCACGCGCGTCGTTCGCGCGGAAGAAATTGAGCTTGCGGTTATGGAACGCGCCGCGTAGCGCGAAGCACATGGCGGCAGGCGCGCGCCGCTCGGCCTCGATGGCCTTGCGCACCGCCACGACGAGCGAAGCGACGGGGCACGTCATCGCTTCAGCCGCCGTCATCATGAGATGCTTCGGCGTCTGGACGAGCGACGGCGCGATGAGACGACGAAACTCGCCCTCGGCCTGCTCACGCGAAAGCGGCGTCACGCCCTCGGCCGCGTCGCCCTTCGGCGTGAAAATCGTCTTCTTGACCGCGCCCTGACGCCACGTCTCAATCGCCTCGGCATCGTGCACCATCTCAATGTGCGCGCGATACTCGCTCTCCGTCATCTGCGGGAACTTCGTGCGAATCATCTCGCGCACCGCTGCGTTGAACTCGTGGGCGTTGGGCGGGCCCAAAAGAACGCCCGAAAGCCCGCACTTCGCGACGCACGTAAAATTCCCTTTCGGCGGCTCGCAGTCGACATCCTTCGCCTCGTAGTAGTCGGCGAGGTGAGCCGCGACGGCGTGGGCGAGGACATCTTCCTCCTTCGTCGAGGCGAAGCCGCACGCCTTGCATTGGAAGAAGCGGTCATCCTTCGTCGGCGTGATCTTGAGAAGAATGGACTCGGGGTTGTCCAAAAAGAAATAGGCGAGATCCTTGAGTTTGTAGGCGTGCGTGTCGCTCTGCAGCTTGCGGATAATCGTGCCGAGCGCCTTCGTCTCGGGCAACACCTTGATCTCGCAGGCGAGCGGCTCGACACGAGGTTCCGCGCGCGCGAAGCGATCCCGTCGCGCGAACGAACGGGGCGGACGCTCGCGCGGCGCGCGCTCGTCTGGCGGACGCGGCGACTTCTCGAAGCGGCGGAAAGGCTTTTCGCGCGCGCTCGTCTTCGCCACCGACACCTTGCTCTCGGCCTTCGCCCATGCAGGCGTGAAGTCGAACGCCCCGAGGGCGCTCAGGTCAAGTGAACTCGTCTTCTCTTCGCTCATATTCTTATGTATTATACCAAAAATTGCGCACGTTAGAGACACGCAATTATCGCCGCCGAGCGTATTGCCCGCCGCCCTTTTCAAAAAGATGTGGCCTTACGGTGCGGGCGGGCGAAACGCCTTAAGTGCCTCGACCATCTT
>CAYNVE010000006.1:0-26607 GCA_964400635.1 uncultured Lentisphaeraceae bacterium | reverse complement strand
AGGCCGCCCGAGAGGATGACATGCTTCTCGCGGTCGGAGAGTGTCGCCTTCACGCGGAACGTGCCCTTCGGGCCCTTCACCTCGAGGACGCCATCGCCCTCGACCGCCGCGCGGATGCCCTTCAGCTCGAGCTTGTCGCCCGCCGCGACCTTGTCGTAGTCCTTCGGATTCTCGAACGTGAACGGCACGATGCCGAAGTTGATGAGGTTCGCGCGGTGGATGCGCTCGATCGACTTCGCGATCACCGCCTTCACGCCGAGGAACATCGGGCACAGCGCCGCGTGCTCGCGCGACGAGCCCTGTCCGTAGCTCTCGCCCGCGACGATGACGTTCGCGAGCCCCTTCTCCCTGTTCGCGAGGCAGCGGTCGTGGAACGTCGGGTCGCACGGCTCGAAGACGTACTTCGAGTACTCGGGGATGTTCGAGCGGAACTTCAGGCGCGCGCCCGCCGGCATGATGTGGTCCGTCGTGATCTTGTCGCCGACCTTGATCGCCGCGACGCCGACGAGGTCCTTCGCGAGCGGGACGCCCTTCGGCACCGTCGCGATGTTCGGGCCGCGCACGATCTCCGCGCCCTTGACGCCCTTGCCGGCCGTCGCGCGATAGAGGAACATCGTATCGTCGATCGGGAACTTCTTCGGCGCGGGCACCGCCGCGACGGTCTTCGTCGTCGGCACCTCGACCTTGCCCGTCAGCGCGGAGAGCGCGGCGGTCTCGGGCGAGACGAGGTAGACCTGCGCGGACTTCGTGCCGGTGCGTCCCTCGAAGTTGCGGTTGTTCGTGCGGAGCGAGACGGCGCCCGTGCGGGGCGACATGTGCGCGCCGATGCAGAAGCCGCAGGCGTTCTCGAGCATGCGGCAGCCGGCCGCGTGGAGGATCGCCAAGGAACCGTCCTTCGCGAGCATGTTCACGACCTGGCGCGAGCCGCACGCGATGCCGACCTCGACGTCGTCCGCCACGTGCCTGCCCTTCAGGTAGAGCGCGACGGTGCGGATGTCGCGGTAGGAGCTGTTCGTGCAGCTGCCGATCATGATCTGGTTGACCTTCTTGCCCTTGATCGACTTGACCGTCACGACGTTGCCGGGCGAATGCGGCGCGGCGGCGAGCGGCTCGACCTTCGCGAGGTCGATCTCGAACGAGTCGTCGTATTCGCTCCCCGGGTCGGCGACGAGCTTCACGAAGTCCTTGCCGCGCCCCTGCGCCGCGAGGAACTGCTTCGTCACGGTGTCGGACGGGAACACGCTCGTCGTCACGCCCAGCTCCGCGCCCATGTTCGTGATCGTCGCGCGGCTCGGCACGTCGAGCGTCGCGACGCCCGGCCCGCAGTATTCGAAGATCCAGCCGACGTTGCCCTTCGTGCCGTACTTCTTCAGCACGGTGAGGATGACGTCCTTCGCGCTCACGCCCTTGCGGAGCTTGTTCTTCAGGAAGATCGCGCGCACCTTCGGCGTCGGGATGTGGAACGCGCCGCCGGCCATCGCGACGGCGATGTCGATGCCGCCCGCGCCGATCGCGATCTGTCCGATGCCGCCGCCCGTCGGCGTGTGCGAGTCGGAGCCGAGGAGCGTCGTCCCGGGCTTGCCGAAGCGCTCGAGGTGCAGCTGGTGGCAGATGCCGTTGCCGCACTTCGAGTAGACGATGCCGTACTTCTTCGCGATCGACTGCAGGAAGTCGTGGTCGTCGGCGTTCTCGTAGCCGATCTGCACCGTGTTGTGATCGACGTAGGAGACGGAGACGTCGGTCTTCACGCGCGGGACGCCCATGGACTCGAACTGGAGGTAGGCCATGGTGCCCGTCGCGTCCTGCGTCAGGGTCTGGTCGATGTGGATGCCGATTTCGGCGTCCTTCGCGGGGTCGCCCTCCACAAGGTGCTTCGAAAGAATCTTCTCAACAACGTTCAGCGGCTTTTTCATAGCCACCTATTATACCATTTCTCTCGCGTTTTTCTCCACTGTAGCCCACAACTTTTCCCCTTGCCAATTCCCGAAAAATTGTGTATCATTTTATTTAGGTGTTCACATAAGGACTCATAATCGCTATGAATAAAGTTTTGCACGCTCTTGTCTACGTGTTTCTCGTGCTCGCGGGTGCGGCACTCTTCTTTGAGATTCAACTCAACTCGAAACGCGACGAACTGACCGAGCGTAACCGCATGCAGGAGGACTACCTCGTCAAGATTGCGAAGACGATTGAAAAGGGCGAGGCCGACAAGACGGCGGCGTTTGAAGTGAACAAGGACGACTCGCCCGTTGAGGCGAAGATTGTCGACATTCCCGAGATGAAGAATCTGCTCGACGACTATCCCGCGCCGCTTGAACAGCAAAACATCGAGACCTACAACTGGGATCCGCTCAACGTCCGCCAGCAGATGCGCACCGTCTATGTCCTTGACGCCGAGGGCAAGCCGGTCATGGATGGCAACGAGCCGCTCAAGCGCGGGCCGGGCACGGAAGACGAGCTTCTCAACACGCTCTTCGAGAGCGCCAAGACGCAGCAGAGCCGCCTCAATTCAACGCGCGCCGCGCTGACCGACCTGCGCGCGCAACTTGAGGCCGTCGTCGCCGAACTCAACAAACTCAAGCCTGAGGCGCGTCAGGATAAGGTGACGATCGAAGAGCAGAAGGCGAAAATCGAAAAGCTCGAAGGCGAAAAGGCCGACCTTGAGAACCAGATTACGAAGCTCAAGAGCCAGATTGACGAACTCAACGCCGAGATTACCTCGCTGAAGGACGAGGTTCAGACGGCGAAAGACGAGACCGAGGCGGCGAAGGAAGAGATTGCCAAGCTCCAGAAGTCGAACGAGCAGTATAAGAAGCTTCTGCGCGACGCGCTTCTCTCGGCGGGTCAGAAGGGTGAGAAGTCCGATCTCGTCTCGCTCCCGGCGGGCGACAAGGGCAAGATCATCGAAGTCGACAATGAGAACATGTTCGCCGTCGTTGAGCTGACGAAGGAGGCGATGGTCGAGCTGAAGGGCGAAGAACTTCACAACCCGATTCCGCAGATGGAACTCGGCATCCGCCGTCCTGGCTTCAACGGCGCGGCGGGCGAGTTCGTGGGTCGTCTGCGCCTCCGTCAGGAAGTGAAGGGCAAGAACTTCGTCATCTGCGACATCCTTGGCTCTTGGCAGCAGGATCCGGCGAAGGAAAATGACATCATCTTCGCGGACTAAGGGCGACATGACGACACGCGTCCTCAAGGCCGCCGCGCTCCTCGCGATCCTCGCGATCGCGGGGTGCATCGCTGACACGGCAGAAGACACCGACCTCCCGTGGGCCTCAAACAAAGGCTGGGAGGGGATGGCGCCGATCTCGCCGATGGTCACCGACCGCTACGACTAAGACCTGACGGTGATCCGCAACGAAACGATGACGGTCCGAGAAGGCGGCGTTCGACTGGACGCCGCCCTTCTTCATGCCTACCCCACGACGACGCGCGCCTTCGTCCGCGAGGCGATCCAGCGCGGCGACGTCCTCATCAAGGGGCCTGATGCCGCGCCGCGCCGCGCCGAGAAGGGTGCGAAACTTGCGGCGGGCGCGTGCGTCCTCGTGCGCGAACTTCTCGAATCGTGCGACAACCTCGTTCTCCCCGACGGCGAGCCGCCAAAACCGATTTACGAGGACGACGCCCTTCTCGCCTTCGACAAGCCGCCGAAGATGCCCGTCCAACCGCTCACCTGCCGCGAGACGGGCACCCTCATGAACGGCGTCGTCGCGCGCTACGGCGCATGCCGCACGATTGTTGAGCGCGATGCCAATGGGAAGATCTTAAACACCCTCATGGCGGGCGCGCTCCACCGCATTGATGCGGACACCTCGGGTCTCGTCCTCGTTGCGCGCACGCAGGCGGCCTTTGACGCCCTTCGCGCACAATTCGCGGCGCAGACAGTTGAGAAAACATACCTCGCGCTCGTCGAGGGCGCGGTCGCCGTCGGCGGAACGCTCGAAAACGACCTCGTCCATGACCCGACGCTCCCCTTCTGCCGCATGATTGACGCGCACCACAACCGCCTCACGCGCGCCCTGTCAGCGCGACTCAAGCCGCTTCACGCCGTCACGGCCTTTCGCCCGCTCGGCACGACGCAGGTCGAAAGCGAGACGCGCACGCTCCTTGAGGTGACAATCTTCACGGGCGTCACGCACCAAATCCGCGCACAACTCGCGCTCGCAGGCCTGCACATCGTGAATGACCGCCTCTACGGCGCGTTCGCCGTCGAAGGTCAAGCGGGGCACTGCCTTCACGCCTACGCCGCCGCCTTCGCCCATCCGACGACGGGCGCGGCAACAACGATTCGCACCGAGAAGCCCGCCTGGGCGCGCCTTTAAGCCCGCGTTAGGCGTCCAGGTCGCTCTGGAGGTCGTTCATGACCATCCAGACATCCATCAGCGCGTCGTGCGAACGGTGCGTGTTCTTTGCGATCGGCGAACGGAAGGCACTCTTGAAGTTCGCGTAGTCGATGCGCCCGATTTCATCCGCGATGATTGCGGCGAAGACATCCTTCGCGATTTCCGCGCGGTAGAGGTAGTCGGCGTGCGGTGTCGTTCGGATCTTGAGGTCGAGGCCGTGTCGTGCGGCCAGATGCTCCAAGACGCCGGGTTCGCGCGCGCGAACGAGAAGCGTCTCCTTCTTCTCGCGATGCTGGACGGCACTGACAAAGCCAAAGTTCGTGAATATCCACATGGTATTTTTCTCCTATTTTACTTTCTTTCAATGAGCCTTATTGACTATATGACAAAACACAACCATTCTTCCTTTTGTTTCTTCCCTATGTCATCATTTAGCCTCTCTTTCTGTAAAGCATCGCGGCGGCATGGCCGCGTCCGTTGAGATCCTCAAATTCGCGCGCGCAAGCGACGAGAGGAGGATTTTTTATCGCCGTCAACTGGCGGCGGAAATTGGGGATATTATTGCGCGTGATGGCGTCTCGCGTGAGATACTGGTAGACGCCAATATAGTCGGCGAGCGTGAACTTCTCGGGCAGGAAGAAGAAGACGAGTTTGCGAAGGTCGAACGAGATGAGGCGGAGAAAGGCCTCGGCGATAATCGTCGCGTGATCAAAGGCGAGCGGGTTCTCGTTGACGGAAGTAATCGTCCCACCACCGAGGGCCTCGGCGCGGTACGTGCCCGTGAGCGTGAAGAGGTGGCGCGCCCCGTTGTAGAACGGCAAGGAGAATCGTCCGTCTGCCATGACGGGAGAGGCGAGGCGTAGCCACGTCGCCTCCGCCGCGTCATCGCCGCCTTTCACGTGAGCACCCTCGCCACGACGATGAATCGAGACGAAGGCGTTCGAGATAATCCACGCACGCATGTCGCGCTTCGGATCTGAAAAGACGCCGATTGGAATGAGCGTTTTTCCCTCAAGAGAAGTCTCCTCTTTGAGCTCGCGCCGCGCGCCTTCTTGCACCGATTCGCTCGGGCGGATGAACCCGCCAGGAAGCGCCCAAAAGCCCTCGTACGGCCACTGACCGCGCTTGATGAGGAGGATCTCGAGCGAGAACTTTGGATTCTCACGCCACTGGTCATCGCGCAACGTGCTGAACGTGGGACGCACGGCGACGATGTCCGCCGTGACGCTCGGCTTCGGGTAGCGACCGAGCGTCTTGCGATATTCGGCAATTTTAATTTTGTCCTCTTCGGTCAACGTCATAGATGCTCCAAACAGAAGACTATTTTATCATATTGCTATCTTGACTACAAGAGGGAGTTTTCTCGCCATTCCCCTACCCGATCGCAAGCATCGCGTCGATGGCGCGCTTCGCCTTCGCGGCGATGTCGGGTGCGACCTTGACGGGCGTCTTCATCTCGCGGAGCGACGCGGCGAGGTTCTCGAGCGTCGTCTTCTTCATGTTCGGGCAGACGAGGGCCTCCTCAACAGGGATGAAGGTCTTCTCGGGGTTCTCGCGGCGCAGACGGTGAAGGATCCCCACCTCCGTGCCAACGAGAATCGTCTTGGCGTTGCTCGCGCGCGCGAACGCGCACATGCCGCCCGTTGAAAGCTGCTCGTCCGCCGAAGAGCGCACATCGCGCGCGCACTCGGGGTGGACGAGAACCGGCGCGCCGGGATGCGCCGCGCGCGCCGAGGCGATGGCCTTCGCCGTGAGCCGCGCGTGCGTCGGGCAGTAGCCCGGCCAAAGAACGTACTTGCGCCCTTCCTTCGTCGCGATGTGGTCGCCCAAGTGCGAATCCGGGACGAAGAGAACCTCACGGTCGCGCGGCACCGTCGCCATCACCTTCTCGGCGTTGCCGCTCGTCACGCAGAGGTCGCACTCGGCCTTCACCTCGGCCGTCGAGTTGACGTAGCAGACCGCGATCGCACCTGGGTGCTGCGCCTTTAGCGCGCGCAACTGCGCGCCCGTAATCATGTCGGCCATCGGGCAGCCCGCCGTCGGCTCGGGGATGAGCACCGTCTTCTGCGGGTTCAAAATCTTCGCCGTCTCGGCCATAAAGTAGACGCCGCAAAAGACGATGACATCTGCATCAACCGTCGCCGCCTTGCGCGCAAGCTCGAGCGAGTCGCCCGTAAAGTCGGCAACATCCTGCACCTCGCCGCGGCAGTAGTTGTGCGCGAGAATAACGGCGCGGCGCGCGCGAGCGAGCGAACGGATCTCATCCGAGAGCATGGAAGATTCCCTCCAAAAAGTCGTCGTAGGTCTCAAAGGCCGGAATGTCGGGGTTCGCCGCCTTGATCGCGGGCGTCGAGCGGAAGAGAAAGCCCGCCTTGGAGGCGCGAATCATCTCAAGGTCATTGTAGCTATCGCCCGCGCAGATGGTCTCAAACCCGCAGCTCTGAAGCGCCTTCACCGTTGTGAGCTTCGTATGCGGACAGCGAAGTTTGTAGCCCGTCACATGCCCCTTCTCGTCCGCAAACAGCGAGTTACAGAAGAGCGACGGCCAAGCGAGCTTCTTCATGAGCGGCCGGCCGAACTGGTCAAACGTGTCGGAGAGGATGAGAACCTGCGTGCGCTCGCGCAGCTTGTCGAGAAACTCGTGCGCCCCGATGAGCGGCTGGATGGTCGAAATGACCTCCGTCAGTTCACGCAAACCGAGACCGTGCTTGTTCAGAAGGTCGATGCGGTAGTGCATGAGCTTATCGTAATCCGGCTCGTCGCGCGTCGTGCGCGTAAACTCAGCAATTCCCGTCTTCTTCGCGAACTCAATCCAGATTTCGGGGACGAGCACACCTTCTAGGTCAAGGCAGACAATGTCCATGTTTCTTCCTTCTTCAGATTGTCTTGAAATAGGCGATCGTTTTCTCGAGCCCCTCGTCCAGATGAACCTTCGGCGACCAACCGAGCAATTCACGCGCGAGCGTAATGTCGGGTCGCCGCTGCTTCGGGTCGTCGCTCGGCAAATCCGAGAAGACGAGTTTCGAGGGCGACTGAATTTTCTCAAGGACCTTCTCGGCGAGCGTCCGAATCGTGAACTCCTCGGGGTTGCCCGTGTTGAGGACGGGCAAGACAAAACCGTGCGAGGATGCGAAGGCGCGCACCGCCCGCTTGTCGAGCGCCATGTAGCGGCGAAAAGCCTCGATCAAATCCGAAACGAACTGGAACGAGCGCGTCTGCGTGCCGCGACCATAAACGGTGAGATCCCGACCCGCAAGGGCCTGCACGATGAAGTTTGAGACGACGCGTCCGTCCTGCGGGTGCATGCGCGGGCCGTATGTATTAAAGATGCGCACGAGCCGCGCGTCCACATCATCGGCGCGCACAAAGTCCGCCGCAAGCGTCTCGGCGACGCGCTTACCCTCGTCGTAGCAACTGCGCACGCCAACCGTGTTGACATTGCCGAAGTAATGCTCTTCCTGCGGATGGACGAGCGCGTCGCCGTAGACCTCCGACGTGGAGGCGTGAAGCATCTTCGCGCCATCACGCCGCGCAAGGGCAAGCGCGAGGAGGATGCCCTTGACCGACGTGAGCGTCGTAAAGAGTGGCCGCGCCTGATAGTGAACGGGCGAGGCGGGGCAGGCGAGGTTGTAGATTTCGTCGAATGGACCCTCAAGCCGTGGATCTTCCGCCGTCACGTCGCAGACATCCGCCTCGACAAACGTGAAGCGCGGATTCTCCGCGAAGGCCGCAAGATTGCGGCGCGAACCCGTGTAGAGATTATCAAGCGCGACAACCGCGTAGCCCTCCACGAGAAGTCGCTCGGAAAGGTGGCTCCCGATGAAGCCCGCGCCGCCGGTGACGAGTGCGCGCTTCATGCGTGGATCTTCTCGTTGGCCGCCGCGACCTTCGCCTTTAGCGACTCTTTGTGAGCACGGAACTTCTCGCGTAGCGCGGCATCGGCCGTGCCGAGAATCTGCACGGCGAGAAGCGCGGCATTCGTCGGGCCGGCACTCCCGCACGCGACCGTCGCGACGGGAACGCCCGAAGGCATCTGAACCGTCGCGTAAAGCGCGTCAAGACCGCCAAGCGCGCCACCCGCAATCGGAATGCCGATGACAGGCAGAATGGTCCCCGCCGCGAGGACGCCGCCTAAATGCGCCGCGCCACCCGCCGCCGCGATGATGACCTTGAGCCCGCGCGCCTCGGCCGTCTTCGAATACTCAAGCGCGAGTTCGGGTGTCCGATGCGCACTGATGATGCGCGTCTCATAGGCGACGCCGAAGCTCTCGAGCGTCGCGCATGCCTTCTGAACAAGCGGCCAATCCGAATCAGATCCCATCACAATACCAACACGCGCTTCACTCATTTTCGTTCTCCTTCATTCTTCTTAAGTATTATACCATTTATGCGCCGCTCCTCGAGCCAGTCTTTCTCGATCGACTCGTCCTCGCGCGCGCCGTCGAGCGGCACGCGGAAGAACGCCTCGTAAGCCTCCGACGCATGAAGCCCTTTGAGCGAGAAGGCGATTTCCGTCGTCCCCTTCGGCACCTTGCCGACGATCTCGAGACGGTCGCCGCGATAGAGATTCTTGAGATGCGTTGGATACGCCTCAGCCTCCGTCCGCGACGCGAAGACGAGCCTCAAGTCCGTGAGAACGGGGTCGCGGAAGCGATTCGAGAGCCCCTCCAACCCCTCACCCACATGCGCGCGAGAGAACCAGTTCTCCTCGTGGAAGTAAACACTTTCGCCGCGGTTGCCGCGCGTCAAGGCATCAATCAGCGTGCGGTTCGCCGCATTCCGCACGCCGTATATGTAAATCGAGATAAGCCCGTCATTGAGCGCGGTGAACGCCGAGAGAATCTCTGCCGTCTCCGAGACGCCCTCGTTCGCGTCGCCGTCCGTCACGACGAGCGCGATCAAGGGCCGCGTCGGGTCGCGCGGCAGCGTGAGGACGGACGAAATTGTCGAGAAGACATCCGTGCGGCCGAACGGCGCGACATTCGAAATCCACGAGTCAGCGGCCGCGAACGTCGCCTCCGTGCACGGCTGCCACGCGCGAAACGCATAGGTGTATCGGTCGCGGAAGGCGACGAGGTTGAAGCGATCCGACGTGTTCGCGGCCGAGCGCAGAAGTCGCTTCGCCGCGCCGCGGATCGAACCCATGCGCTCGCGCCCGATGGAACCCGAGGCGTCGATCAGGATGACGACATCCTTCGGGACGACTTCGAGCGCGGCCGTCGGCTCGACGCGCACGCGAAAATACGTCTCGTTCGCGCGCGTCACCTTCTCAAGTGACAGCGTCACGACAGACGCAAGGTCGCGCGCGCGGGGGCTATCGACGAGCGCGCGAACAGCCGCCTTCTCCGCCTCGACGCGCGCGCGATCGACGCTCTCCATGACCTCCGATGTCGCGACGAACGGCACACGCTCAGCCTTTGGAAGCGTCGCGAGCGCCGTCGTCGGCGCGGGCCACGCGCCTGGAGAGTCCGTCACCACAAGCGTGGGCAAGAAGGCGACATCACTCGGCGCGGGTGTCGGCGTTTCCGTGATGGGCGCACTTGTCCACGACGGCGCGGCGGGCGCGACATCGGGCCGTTTCTGGGTGACGTCTTCAAGCGGCAGATCGGGGAGCCATGAGGTGACGGCCCGCGTCTCGCTCGGCGCGGCGATGGGAGGAAGGTCCAGCGGAAGGGTCTCTTCGGGAAGCGCCGTCTCGGGCGCGGGCGCGAGAGAAAGCGTCTCGTCGCGCGTCGGCGCGGCCTTCTCGCTCGCGCGCGCGGGGAGCGACTCAATGCGTGGCAAGGCCTTCTCCTCCTCCGCAGGCCTCACGCGCAGGGTGACATGCCGCGCGCTCGCGCGCGCGGCCGACGAAGCGCGAATCATCACGCGCGGACGCGCGTAATACATGACGGCAAGATGCACGATGACCGAGACGATCAGCGTGAAGAGGACGAGATCCGCCCGAAGCCCCCTCACTTCAGAATCTCCTTCGCGCGCGCGGCCGACGCGCTCTTTTCAAAAAGCGTCACAATGACCGTTGCGTAGCCCTTCGCGCTCTTCTCGTCCCCGCGCCGAAGCGCGACCTCCGCAAGGCCGAGATACGCCGCCGCGCGCGACTCAGCATCCTTCGCATTCAGCTCGACGGCGCGCTTCAAAACGCGCGTCGCCTCGGCGAGATCGTCCTCGCGCACGAGCGAGAGGCCGAGGCGGAGCGATGCGCGAGAGAGCGGCTCGGTCACGCACGGCTCGTCGAAACACTTGCGATAGGCATACGTCGCGGCGGTCAAATTCGTCTCGGCCGTCTCGATGTCACCGAGAAGCGCGAAACCCACCTGCCGCCATTCGGCGTCTGAACGCGCGATGAGCGCTTGGGCGCAGAGCCGCGCCCCCTCGCCCGTGAGGCGCGAGCCGATCTGGTAGGTCTTTAAAGGCCCGAGACGCGCGAGCGCGCCTTCGCGCACGAGCGCATCGTAGGCGGCAAGAGCCGTGTCCTCGCGCCCCGCCTCCCAGTCGTCCTGTGCGAGAAGAAGCCGCGCCTCGCGACGCTCGTCGAGCGTCAGATGACCTGTGAGCGCGGCTTTAAGAAATCCGACCGCCTCGGCGCGATGATTGAGACGCCACGCCGCGATGCCGCGATAATACAAGACGCGCGCGGCGCGATCGGGAGAGAGCGACTTATTCGCAAGCGTCTCTTGAAGCGCGACATCCGCCGCCGCCCACTGCTCGCGCTTGAGAAGCGACATCGCGCGCGCATAGAGAGCCTCGGCCGCGCGCGCCGTCCCCGGGGCGAGAGAGGCAACGCGCGAATACGCTTCTTCCGCCTCGCGCGAAAAGCCCGCATTCTCGTATGCCCACGCGAGAAGGAAAATGTCGGAGGCCTCGCTTGAGCGCGCGGCACAACGCTTCGCCGCGTCAAGAGCGGCCGCCGCATCCTTCCGCTCCGTTGCCGCGCGGAAGTCAAGTCGCGCGATCTCGAGTTCAAGCGCGGCGCGGAAGCGTCCATTCGGGAAGGCTTCGAGAGACTTCATCGCCACCGCGCGCGCCTCATCGAGAAGCCCGAGGCGGAGAGAAGATGCCGCCTTGACGTAGAGGAGCGTCTCGTCCTTATCATCGACGCAAAGGGCGAGTGCTTCGGATGACTGACCGTCCGCCAACAGACAGAGCGCGGTAAGACCACGCACCTCGCTTTCACGCGCATCGTTGGGGAACGTCTTCAGATAGCGGCGAAAGAGCGCCGCGCCTTCTCCAAAGCGCTTCACGCGGTAGCTGTAGGCCGCCGCCGAGTAGAGCGCATCACGGCGGAGTTCGGCAGGCGACGATGCGTCAAAAACAAGTTCCATCATTTCCGCCACGCCCTTGCGACCCGTCGCGGCATCGTCCGATGCGAGAAGAAGCGCGGCGTGACGATATTTCGCGTAGGGCGCAAGCCGCCCCTTCGGATCAAGCGAGAGGGCGCGCGCGAAAAGGCTCAAATCGTCCTTCTTTTGAACGCCCAAATGGTAGAGAGCCTCCGCGCGAACGGCGGAAGCGACATCATCGCGGTCGAGCGCGCGAAGAGCCGCCTCGGCGGCCGCGCCGTCGAGGACGAGCGCGCGCATGAGACGCACGCGGTCGGCCTTCTCGCCGACGGGCGTCTTTTCGAGAAACGCGGTGCCAAGCGTCTCAACATCCTTCTTGTCGCCCATCAAATAGGACGCGAGGACGAGGCGAAAGTCGATGTCCGCCTCGTAACCCTTCGCGCCTTTGAGCGCGACATACTCGCACTTCGCCTCGGCGTAATCCCCGCGCGAGAAAAGGCGATCGGCCATCGCGAGTCGGTCGGCCGTTGAGACGGCGAGCGCCGTGGCGAGAAGAGACGCGAGAAAAATCACCGCTCCTCCTCCGTCGCGAGCGAGAAGTTCCAAACGCCGCCTGCACGGCACGCGTCGATAACCTTGACGAGCGAGTCGTAAGTGACGGCCTTGTCGGCGCGGATGATGACGGCCTGACCGGGATAAAACTCGGAAAGGCGCTTGAGGCGCGATTCGATTACCTCAAGCGACAGCGTCTCGCCGTTGACCGAGACGACCCCCGATGCGGAGACATTGAGGATAATCTCGCCGGGCAGACGATCCGGCTCGTCGGCTGTCTTCGCGCTTGGCAGTTGAATCGAGATCTCGCTCTCCCACTGCGAGAAAACACTCACCGTCACGAAGAAGCAGAGCAAGAGGAAGATGACATCGAGCATCGATGTCAGCGAAAGGACGGGTGCCTTTGAATGCGTCTCAGTGGAGAACGTCATTTTGCGGCTTTCTTGAACGTCGTCTCAACCGCGCGCTCCATCTCGGCGACACGGCGCGCCGTGCGACGGCGGAGAAAGGCGTACAACACGAGGCAGGGAATCGCAATCGCAAGGCCGAAGATCGTCGTGATGATTGCCTGCGAGATGCCCTGCGCGAGCAGGACGGGCTTCGCGCCCGCCGCCACATCGGCGGCGATACCGCTGAAGGCCTGGAACATGCCGAGCACCGTCCCGAGCAGGCCGACGAGCGGAGCAATGGCCGCGAGGTCGGCGAGTAGATCCACATTCGCGTGAAGGCGCGCGGCAATGCGCCGCCCCTCAGACTCAACATCAGGCGCGACCTCGAGTCGCTTCATCGCGGCCGGCAGGCAAATCCAGCTCGTCTGCGAAATCCAGATGTAGAGGGCTGCCGCGAGCGCGGCGACCGAAAGCGCGGCGAGAACCCACATCAAAGGCCCGCCATACGCCCACGCCTGACCAAATGTCATGTCATTCATTTTTCGTGTCTTTCCTGTTTACAAATCTCCACGCCCGCGCTGCACCCGAGGCGCGTCGCGCCCGCGGTGACCATCCGACGCGCCGTCGCGGCGTCGCGGATGCCGCCCGCCGCTTTGACGCCCATATCGGGACCGACCGTCTGGCGCATAAGACGGACATCCTCTTCCGTCGCCCCGCCTGCGCCAAAGCCCGTCGAGGTTTTCACGAAGTCGAAACCCACCTTCTTCGCGAGGCGCGAGCCCAGGACAATCTCCTTCTTCGTCAACTCCGCGCATTCAAGAATGAGCTTTAAGACAAGACCTGTGCGAACCGCGCGGACGGCTTTCACAATCGCGCGAAGTTCCTTCTCGCATGCGGCCGCATCGTATTTGAGAAGACGCACATTGATGACGAAGTCAAGTTCCGTCGCGCCGTCCGCAATCGCCGCGCGCGCCTCGGCAATTTTGATGGATGTCGTTGTCTGCCCCAAGGGGAAACCGACGACCGCGCAGACCTTGACGGGCGTGCCCTTCAAGAGGCGCGCCGCCTCGCGGACGCACGCGCCGTTCACGCAGACGGAGGCAAAATGATGCGTCTTCGCCTCGCGGCAGAGTCGGGCGATTGCCGTGCGCGGACCCGCCGCCTTGAGGAACGTATGATCGATGAGGGGTGCGAGAGATGACGTCTTCATGCTAGAATCCTCACGCGACGACCCTCGATGCGATAGTTCCCCTTCGCGAGGATATTGAGCGCCTCGGGATAGGCGAGGTGTTCCTGAACCTGAATGCGCGCGTGAAGCGTCTCGGGCGTGTCGTCCTCGAGGACGGGGACGGCCTTCTGGACGAGGATGGGACCTGAGTCCGTGCCCGCATCGACAAAGTGAACCGTAACCCCCGCGACCTTGCACCCATAGTCGAGCGCTTGCGTCCAACTGTGGATGCCCGGGAACGCTGGCAAAAGCGCGGGGTGGATGTTGAGGACGCGATTCGGAAACGCGGCGAGAAGCTTGGGCTTCACGATGCGCATAAAGCCTGCGAGAACAACCGTGTCGACACCCGCCGCCTTGAGAAGCTCAATGCAACGCTCTTCGGCCGGGCCTTCAAGTTTCGTCTTCCACGGCGCGCAGTTGAGAAACTGGCAGGGGATGTTGTGACGCGTCGCGCGCGCGAGGATCTTCGCGTCCGCGACATCTGCGAGAACGAGGCGAATCTCCGCGTCAAGCGTCCCCGCCTCGACGGCATCCACGATGGACTGCATATTCGAGCCCGCGCCCGAACCCAAGACGCCCAGATGCAAGGTTGCCATAAAAAAGTCCTTCCCTCTTACTGACCCTTCAGGCTCTTCATCACGAGCTCGGCGAACGGAATCTTGTTGCGCGGGTGGACATCGCGCTCGTCGCCGAGACCCGCGCCGAAGCTGTCCACATAAATCGCGCCCTTCTCCGCACACGCCTTCTTCTGCGCCTCGCGGTACTTCTCCCATGGGCGGTTCATCTTCGGAAGCCCCATCATCACGAAGGGAATCTTGCGTTCGCCACGCAACTGGTCGATGATCGCGAGGTTCGTCTCGAGCATGTAGTCGTCGGCGAGCGGCACATCAGGCGAGACATTCGTCGTCGCGTTCGATTCGCCCTGATACCAGTAGATGCCGTCAATGGGCAGATGCTCCACGAGGCTCACGCCCTTATCGTACATGAGCGAAACGGGCCACCACGCCGCCTCGGCGACGTTACCCTTACGGCGCGGATACTCGCGCTTGCACCACGCGCAGGGGAAGTCCGCATTCGCGTCAATCGTGTGGCGGTTCGTCGCGATCTTGCAGAGGTTCGGATATTTCGGCTTGCCGTCGGGCCCCACCGCGCACATAACTTGCTCAGAGAGGAACGACTCCGTTGGCGCGCCGCCCGACGCGACATAAAGAATACAAATCGGCTTTTTCACCTTCTTCGCGCGGCGAATCGCGAACGAGATGCCGTTCGCGCACTTCCCACGAGCGAGCGGCGTCTTGGAGGTGAGCTTCGTCCACGTGCGCGTGTTGAAGTCCCAGAAGCGGATATCAACTTTGTCGAGTTGCGCGAGTTCCTTCTGAACGCGCGCCTTCTCCTCTGGCGTGGCCTCGTAGGAGCCCCAACCCTGTTGCATATTGGACTGCCCCGCGCAGAGCCAGACCTCGGCGAGCGAGGCGACATCCTTCGGCAACTGGACGGGCTTTTCGGGTTTCTCGGTCATCACCTTGAAGGTCGTCTCGGCGATGATTCGCGCGCCCGCCGCGTTCGGGTGGATGTGGTCCGTCGCGAAGATCGAATCCATCTCGGCGCGCAGGGGCTCTTGCATATCGATGCCCGTCGCATGGGCCTTCGCGGCGATCAGTTCTAAGTCAGCCTGCATCAGGAACGGCTCGGGCGAGCGATAGAAGCGCTGACCCTCAGTGAGGGGCGAGAGCTTCGTCCAGATGTAGAGTTTCACCTTCTTGTTCGCCTTCTTGTAGTCGGCGAGAAGTTGCAAGTAGTCCTTCACAAACTGGCCGCGTTCGCGCCCGCCCGTGTACTCCTTGATGTATTCGCCGTTGTCGTTGATGCCGAGATTGCAAATGACGATGTCGGGCTTCCAACGGCGCGCCTCCTCATGCTCCTTCATCCACTTAAATCCGCGCTTCTCGTTGCCGCGCATTGAGTCGAGGTAGATGCCGCGTCCCGAGTTACCGAAGTTGCGCACCTCATATTTGTTCGGGAACTTCTCATCAAGAAGCACCTGCAACTGCGCCGGGTACGACGTCTTGTCACGGTCGGCAAGGCCGTAGCCAAAGGTAATCGAGTCTCCCACGCACGCGACGCGCGTCGGCGCGGCGAGGAGGGTAGCGGCACCCAGCACGGCGGCGAGCGCAACGAGCGGGCGAAGAACGGTCGGATGAACGATTTTCATGCCTACGATTATACTTTTTCGCAACCGAAATTGCAACCGTTCAGGGGACTGCGAGGGCATTTTTCTGCGGGAGAATTTCTCCCCAATTTCACAAGCCGACGGCTCGTTTTGTCTGGGACATGGTCTATGGGCCCGTTGCGCGGGGTGACGTGAAGCTCTCAAGTGCCCCCTGTAACCGAATTTTCACTTGTCGCGATGGCGATTTCAGCCCATAAAAAACTTGGGAATCTCCAACTACTTGTCTAATAGGGTCTGACCCTATTAGACAAGTAAACTCCTTTTTGCTATACTATCTACCATGCGAAAACTACGTCAAATCCAAACCAACCGTTGCTATCACCTCATGAACCGCATGGCTCATCGCGCGTTCTACCTCACCCCAGACGAACGCACTCGTGCCGTCGATCTCATGCGCCGCGCCGAAGCCTTCAGCGGCGTTCAAGTTCTCTCCTACTCCTTCCTCTCCGACCACTTCCACATCTACGCCTACATCCCCGACCCGCAAACCATCTCGGACGACGAAATCCTTCAGCGCATCAAAACTCTCTATCGCGGCACATCCCTCAACCTCATGCTCGGCGAATGGAATCAACTCAGCAAAGAAGAAGCCCTTCTCAAAGGCGCTCCCTCCCAAGATGGCTTCGTCACCCGCTTCTCCGAGTTCAAGGAAAAGTTCCTCCGCCGCATGTGGTGTTCCTCCGAGTTCATGCGCACCTTCAAACAACATTTCACGATGTCCTACAACGGACGTCACAAGCACGACGGCACGATGTGGGAATCACGCTATGTCGAGCGCCACCACAAGCCGATCAACCCCGATATGATGAAAACCTCGGCCTACATTGATGCAAACGCCGTAAAAGCTGGGCTGGCAACCACTGCAGAAAACTACGAATGGTGCAGTTTCGCCGCAGCCTGCCAAGGCAATCCCAAAGCCCGCCAAGGATATGCTTTCATCTATCACGCTTCTGTTGATGACTGGGACTCCATCCGCCAACAGCACGAGCAAGCGATCAAAGAATCCCTTCAAGGTGCTGGCATTAAAACAGACATTGAAGCAGCCGACAATAATAAAATCAAAACAAGAACAAGCAACAGAAAGACACGCTCAAAAAAAGACCCAGGACTTGAAGCACCACAAGAGCATCCCCTCTTGCTTGAACGCGGAGACATTGAAGTTGCATTGAAAGTGCTTGAACGACTCGACGACGGGCCACAAACATCAAAAGAACTGCGTGAAGCCATTGGCCTTCGTCGCGCCAACTACTTCAACGAATGCTATCTGAAGCCATTGCTTGCGCAAGGCAAGATACTTCGCACAAATCCCACGTCCCCTCACTCGCCCACGCAAAAGTACGCCAAGGCATGAACAGTTTACTTATCTAATAGGGTCAGACCCTATTAGATAAGTAAACGCATAGATCGACCGCAAGAACATCCCAGTTTGCGCCCGCTCGACAACAACACCAAACCTAGTCGGCCGATGGAAGCGGCTTCGGGAGCGGCGTGTCTCCGAGACCCGAGCCCGCGCTGAGGCGCAAGACGACGTAGCCGTCAATGACGGCGATGGAGCCGCGCTCGGGCCAGAACGGCATTTTCAAGACGCGCGGATCCTTCGCGAGCGCGCGCCGCTCCTCGATGGTCGCGAAGCGGAAGTCCTTTTGGCAGTAGTCGTTGATTGTCGCAGTAATAACGCTCTGGTTGACAGTATGGTCGTCAGGGCGCAGAAGCGAGCCGTCCGTCATGCCCGTCAAATCGAGGCGAATATGCGTCGACCAAGCCGCGCTATCGGGTTTGATGCCGAGGACGGCGAGCGTCTTGCACCTTTCCGCGCCCGGCGTCTCCTCAATGCGATTCGCCATGCGGACGGCCTCACCATAGGACGAAAGGAAGGCGAGTTGAAGCTTGTGGTAGCCGATGTTTGAGATGAGGGCGAAGTCGTAGACGGCGAAGACACCGACAACAAGGATAAGCCACTTCTTGAGTTGCTCGAAGTCGGCGCGACCAAACATCGGCCGCTCGTAGAAAAGGACGAAGAAAACGTAGGCCGAGGCGAAGCCCATCGTCATCAAGTTGTGGTAGCTCGTACCAGGATCGAGCAGGAAAAGCGGACACGCACAGAGAGGCGCGGCCGCGACGTAGGCGAAGAAGATGACGACGCGGACGGCCGAGCGAAAGACGCGGCCATGGAAGGCGGCGCGCAAAACGAGCGCGCCGAGCGAAACGAGCATCAGCGCGTTCATGACCGTGTGCAAATTGAGCCCGCCCTGAACATCGACAAAGAAGAGGAGAACCTTCTTGACGCTGCTCTTGAAAACGCATAGCGGATAGTGCGGGTCAAGAAACGCGCACGCGCCGTCGGGGGCCCAGAGGTAGTCCGAGAGATGCGTGGTCGTCAGAGCAAGAACGAGCCGAAGGACAATCATATAGGCGAGGACGGCCAGAACGCCGCCGACCAAAAAGCGCCCAGCTCGGCGGAGCGAGAGGAGGGCGCGCTCGCGGCTAAAGACGAGCCCCTCAAACTGCAGGACGACGAAGAGCGTCATCGTGACGCTCACATAGGCCTGATAGATGCCGAGAGAAAGCGTGAGCGCGACAACGCCGAGAATCAGGTTCTTCAATCCGCGCGCGTTGAACAACATCGCACTCACGACGGCAAGCAAGAAAGCGAGGGCGTAGCCGTCCGCCACGTAGCAGTAGGTAAGCGTTGAGGTCACCGTCGGGAACGTCGCAAGAAGCGCGCCGACGAGCGCGGCGGCGACTTTCGTCCGAAGACGGAAGAGCGCCGTGACACAGACGGCGGCGAGGGCGACATAGAAAATCGCGAGCGCGCCGCAGACCCACGGCAGGTCGTAGTAAGAGCTGGGCAGGCAGGCGATGGAGAGGAACCAACGCCCGAGGTGCGTCATGTTCTGCGCGTTGTGGCGAAAGACGAGCGAGTCCCAGTTCGGCAACCAGTTTAAGAGCTTATAGGCATGAGCGACAAGCCCACAGACGAGTGCCGAGACGAAGCAGGCAATCCACTCTGGTCGGACGCGCGCCCAAACGGTGGCAAAAAAAGCCTCGGGAGAGGGAACGCCCCTCTCACGGCGCGCGAACGGCGTGATGACGGATTCTTTCTCGCTTCTCTTCATATTCAATTCGTAATATTATATCAGATTTATGGTATAATCCTTCAAGACGATTGAACGACGAGCCAACAAGGGACGAAGAAAAATGAAGAGACAGATCATCGAAATTGACGAAGCGAAGTGCAACGGCTGTGGCCTCTGCGCGAAGGCCTGCCACGAGGGTGCCATCGGCATGGTCAACGGCAAGGCGAAACTTCTCCGCGACGATTTCTGCGACGGATTCGGCGACTGCCTGCCCCAGTGCCCGACCGGCGCGATCCGCTTCGTCGAACGCGAAGCCGCTGCTTACGACGAGAAGGCCGTCGCCGCTGCGAAGCAGGCGCGGCAGGCGACGCCACCCGCCAGCGGCTGCCCTGGTATGCGCCTGCAGATGCTGAAAAAGACGCAGGCGGCGGAACCCAAAGACGATTACAAGGAGACCGCCGACCTCCCCTCTCAACTCGCGCAGTGGCCGTGTCAGATTCGTCTCGTGCCTCCGAACGCGCCGTTCTTCGCTGGCGCGAAGCTCCTCATCGCGGCCGACTGCACCGCCTACGCTTACGGCGACTTCCACCGCGCCTTCATGCGCGGCAAGGTGACAATCATCGGTTGCCCGAAACTTGACGACGTTGACTATGCGGAGAAACTCGGCGAGATCCTGCGCGAAAACGACATCAAGTCCGTCACGCTCGTGCGCATGGAGGTTCCTTGCTGTGGCCGCCTCGAAATGGCGCTTGAAGAAGCCCTGCGCGCCTCGGGGAAGGTCATCCCGTGGAGCGTCGTCACCCTCACGCGCGACGGCCGCGTCCTCGAAGAGACATGACCGTCTGGATCGTCAACCCCTTCGACAACTTGCCCTCAGAAGGTTGCCGCGCCCAGCGCTACTTCCTGATGGCGCGTGCGTTCGCGCGTTCGGGTGCGCATGTGCGGCTCTGGTCGAGCGACTTCAGCCACGCGCGAAAGGCCCCGCGCACGCTTGATGGCGCAACGGAAAGAGACGGCGTCGCCTTCACGCTCATCCCGACGCGACCCTACGCGAAGAATGTCTCGATCGCGCGACTCCTCTCGCACCGCGCCCTCGCGCGCACCTTTACGCGCCTCGCGCGCGCGCGCCTGGCCCACGAGACACCCAACCTCGTCATCGCGAGCGCGCCGCCGCTCGCGCTCGCCACCGCCGCGCAGGAGGTCGCGCGCAACGTTCGGGCGCGGTTCGTCTGCGACATTCAAGACGCCTGGCCCGAAACATTCTACCGCCTTCTGCCGCGTCCGCTCACGTTCCTCGGTGCGCTCCTCTTTGGACCGCTCCACCGCGCCGCGCGCCGCCTTTACCGGACAGCCGACCGCGTGACGGGCGTCTCGAAACGCTACGCCGTCCTCTCGGGGCGCGATGACTTCTTCCTCGCCTATCACGGCATCGAGGGGGACTGTACGCCGCACGCGCGAACAACGAAGACGCGCCTCGTCTACATCGGCAATCTCGGCGAAGGCTATGTCTTGGAGCCCATTCTGGCCGCGCTCACGAAGCGGCTCGATCTCACGCTCGACATCGCGGGGCTCGGGCCGCGCCTTGCGCCCCTTCGCAAGAAAGTCGCCTCTCTCGGCCTCACGGCGCGCGTCACATTCCACGGCTATCTCGATGACGAGGCCCTGCGCACACTTCTCGCCGCCTCAGATGTCGGGCTCGTCCCGATGCGCGACGATAGTTTCGTTGGCCTACCCTACAAAATTTGCGACTACCTGCTCGCGGGGCTCAGCGTCCTCTCATCGCTCCACGGCGAGGCGGGCGACCTTCTGCGCGAGACGGGGTTCGGCGAGACATACGATCTTCTTTCGTGCGACTCGTTTCTCGCCGCGCTCGACCGCCTCACCTGCCGCCCCGTCACCCTACCCGACGCGCTCAAGGCCGAGACGATCTACCGCGACTATGTCTCGTTCGTCACGAAGGGCCTGTGACGCGCGAGGTTCTGCGTCACAAGTAACTGAAGATGGACTTGCCCGCGATCTCGACATCCGTGATCACGACATTCCCATCCTTGATGCGGTAGACGGCAACAATGCCGTCGGTTTTCGTCTGGAGAAGCCGCTCGGCCTCGGGCGCGAGACGTTCATTGAGAAAGAGCTGACTCGGAAACTCCACGCGCACGCCAAGAGCCGCGTCCACCTCTCGGTCGCGCACGACGTATGCGGAAAGCGGCCGCGCCCAGACGCCCTTCTCCGTCGGATGAAGCGAGACTTCCGCAAAATGCCACGCGCCCTTGGATGACGGCGCAAGTCGAACAAAGAGCCGCTTGCAGATGTCGCGCTCGTCTTGTGCCGTGCACGTCGGCGCGGCGAGGACAGTGGCGACCGACGAATGGAGATTTGTCACCGTCTCGCCCACGCGCACGCGGAGGTAGCGGCCGCGAAAAACATCCATCGGGTCGTGAGCCTCACAGGCGAGGCGGACGAGAGATCCCGTGCGCACGACGCGCTCGTAGCGGAAGACAAGAAGCCCGAGCGCGAGCAACTGCGCAGCAAGGATGAGAAGAAGAAGAGAGACCTTTTTACCCGCGCTCATCTCGTCCCCTCCCGTCTCTTCTTCAGGCGAATCATAAAAACATTGAGAGCGATGAACGAGATGCCGCCCGCGAGCAACACGACACCCTTTAGCGCAAAGCTCGCATGGCTGAAGCAGCACTTCATGAGGACGAGGTAGAGAAAGAGAATCGTCCCGATGTTCATGTAAGAAAGGCGGCGCGTACGGATGCCATAGGCCCCGATGGCCAGCGAGAGGACGATGGCGAGCGTGAAGATAAACGGGAGGGCAAACGGCGTCGCAATGGATGTGGCGGCCGCGACCGTAATCGGCATCTTGACCCATCCGCGGATGTGGAAGAAGCGACCTGAAAGGAAGACGAGAAGCGAGGCGAGATAGGCGAGAGATGTGTAGACCTCGATCGGGTGGTCACCGACGGGAATCGCCGCCGCGACGAGGAGCGCGTTGCCGAAGGAATAGACGAAGCCCGTGAGCGACCCCGAGATGAGGCGCGCGAGGGAGGAGGCTGGACGACGGCGCGAGAGGAGGAACGCGGGGAGCGAGAGCGCCATGAAAAGGAGGGCCAGAACAAGAAGCGCGACTGACGGGCCGTCCTCCATTCGGACGGCAATCGTCCAGATAATGGGGAAGAGTGGCCAAAGCGACATCGCCGCGACGGAGGGGGTCGCGAGGACGACGGGCCACGCGAGGGCGGCGACGAAAAGAACGAGCGCGCTCGCCGTGCCGCCGATGTTGTAGGTTTGTGCGACGAGGCACGCGGCCGCGCCGATGCTGAGACACCAGAGGAGGCCGAGCGGCTCCCAGAGAAGCGGCGTCCGCCACGCGCGGGCGGCGGCGACGGCGGCGAGAAGACCGCACACGAGGACGGGCGAGACGGCGATGAGCGTGCGCGCGGCGCGGCCGAAGGCGTCCCAATTGACGGCGAAAATCGCGACAAGGCCGAGGGCGACGAGAATGCCGCCCAGAACGCCCGAGAGGAGGCCGCACCAGACGAGGCGCGAGGTCTGGTGGGCATAGCGCGCGGCGAGAAGGTCTGCGACGCGCGCATCGACGAGACCTTCTTCGCGCCAGGCAGCGATCTCGCCTCGGAGCCAGTCCTTGCGCGTCATCCTACCGCTTGGCGTTCGGCTTCGCGGGCTGCTTCTTGACGCGCGGACCCATTTGAGCCGCGAGCGAGTCCTCAAGGTCCTTCAAGTACGCGACCGGGCCGCCCGCGTGATAGCCCGTCCGATAGAGGACTTCGCCGCGGCGGTCCATGATGAGGACGGTCGGAAAGCCACGGATACCATACTGACGCACGAGGCCTGGGTTCTGCTCCGCCGCCTTCTTGCTGAGGCGCGTCTTGTCGTTCGGCGAGTCAATCATGAGGAGGACGAACTTGTTTGTCGCCGCCGACATGAACTCCTCCGTCGCGAAGACCTCCTTGTCGAGGCGCATGCACCAGCCGCACCAGTCGCTGCCCGAGAAGTCGGCCAGGATAAATTTCTTTTCTTTCGCCGCCTGACGCTTCGCCGCGACGAAGTCATCCGTCCACCCCTTGGGCGTCGATGTCTTCGGCATCTCGGGCGGTGTGGCAGACTTCGGCGTTGCGGCACCCGCGACGAGCGAGAGGGAGGCCATTAGAACGAAGAGCGACGATTTCATTTCTTTTCTGTCCTTTCGATTGACGTTCAACTTCTATTCTACCACCTTCCACCACGAAACTCAAATGCGAGAATCGAGCGCGCAAGGTGCGTCAACATCGCGGCGCAGGACGGACGCGAGCGAGATCTTCGCAAGTGTCGCGACGAACGAGGCGTTGACGTCCAACCAGACGCGCCGTGCGAGGCATGTGCGTCGGCGCGGACACGTCGCACCTGGCGCAAGGCAGTCGAGGATCGCGAGCGGGCCTTGCACCGCTTCGATGACGTCAAGGAGGCTGATGTCATCAGGGCTTTTCGCGAGGCGGAAGCCGCCGACATTGCCGCGCGCGCTACGGAGAAGCCCTCTGCGACGCAGTGTCACGACGATACGCGAGAGGAACTTCTCGGAGATCTGCTGAGACTCGGCAATGGCCGCGCCCGTGCGCGGCGTCTTCTCCGACGCAAACATCGCGACATCCAAAAGGATGCGTAGCGCGTAGCGCGCCTTCGCGGAAATCTTCAGCGCCTTCTGCGAACACGGCGCGGTGAGCGGACTTTTTTTCATGTGATGGCTCATCCGTTTTGTAAAGAGGGTCACCCTCTCTACAAAGCAAGTCTTACGCGAAGAGCCAGGTTGAGAGGTAGCGCTCGCCCGTGTCAGGCAGCAACACGACAATCGTCTTGCCGTTGTATTCAGGCGTCTTCGCGAGTTCGAGCGCCGCATAAAGTGCCGCGCCAGACGAGATGCCGACGAGCAGCCCCTCCTGCGACGCCGCCGCGCGCGCTGTCTGCCCCGCGTCCTCGGCCGAAACTGGAATCACCTTCGTGATAAGGCTCGTGTCGAGCACCTTCGGGACAAAGCCCGCGCCGATGCCCTGAATCTTGTGCGGACCCGCTTTGCCCTGCGAAAGGACGGGGCTCGTGTCTGGCTCGACCGCATAGAGCGCGACGGACGGATTCTTCTTGCGCAGATATTTGCCCGTGCCCGTGAGCGTGCCGCCCGTGCCGACGCCCGCGACGAACGCATCGACCGCGCCGTCTGTGTCCGCCCAGATCTCAGGCCCTGTCGTGCGATTATGCGCCTCGGCGTTCGCCGGGTTCTCGAACTGCTGCAAGATGATGCCGTTGCGCGCGAGGGCGATTTCGTTCGCCTTGTTGATCGCGCCCTTCATGCCCTCGGCTCCTGGTGTCAAGACAATCTCCGCGCCATAGGCCGCCGCGAGACGGCGACGCTCAATGCTCATCGTCTCGGGCATCGTGAGGACGAGGTGGTAGCCCTTGATTGCGGCAACGAGCGCGAGGCCGACGCCCGTGTTGCCGCTCGTCGGCTCGACGATCGTCGCGCCCGGCTTGATGAGCCCGCGCTTCTCGGCGTCCTCGACCATCGCGAGCGCGATGCGGTCCTTCGCGCTGCCGCCGGGGTTAAAGAACTCGACCTTCGCGAGCACGCGCGCGCCGCCCTTGTTGAGCGCGTTCGAAATTTCGACAAGGGGTGTCTTGCCGATCGTTTCCAAAACTGTCTTTGCAATCTTTGCCATCTCTCAGCCTCGCTTTCCTTTGCCGTTCGCGTTTTCCGACCGCTCGTTTTCCTACCACTATGGTAGTAAAACTACCTCGTAGTATACCACACCCTCCTTCTCGCTGTCAAGACGGTCTCGTCCTCGATCTTCTGCCTCTGCATAAACCGCCGATGGAACAACTCGTCGCGAAACACGACACCCGTCCATCTCCTCCGAACCCATACACTAGGATCAGACCCTGCAGGCACCCCCCTTGCGCAACTGGCCCGAAATTTGATACAATATCGCCATCTTAAACTTCTTGCACTCATGCATGAAAATTAAAGAGGAGCGAAATGATTAGACGCAAGGCACTTGAAGAGCAGCTGATTTCTTCCAAGGAAAACGGCTTCGTCAAGATCCTGACAGGTCTTCGACGCAGCGGCAAAAGCTATCTTCTCTTCAACATCTTCAAGAGTCGTCTTCTCGCCGACGGCGTTCAGCCTGATCACATCATCGAGATCAACCTTGAACATCCGACGTCAGCGCGCCTGCTCGATCCCATCGAACTCGACAAGCACATCCGCTCCAAGATCAAAGGCGACGGGAAAACGACGTTCGTCTTGATTGACGAGATTCAATACTGCGGCAAGTCCCTCCCCAAGGAGATCGACCTCTCGACGATCCATCCCGACGACCGCGAACGCATGTTCGTCGACTTCTATCGCGTCCTGAACGGACTCCGAACGACGCCGCACGTCGATGTCTACGTCACCGGATCGAACTCGCGCATGCTCTCGACCGACGTCGCGACGGAATTCCGCGGCCGCGGACAGGTCATCCACGTGACGCCGCTTTCATTCGCCGAGGTGTCCGCTTTCCGCGGGGATGCGGCAAACTCGCTTTCCGTTCTCCAAGACTACCTACGCTTCGGCGGACTCCCCGAATGCGTCCTCATGACGTCCGACGTCGAAAAGCAGGAATACCTCAAGAATCTCTACGAGACGATCTACGTTCGCGACGTCATGGAGCGGAACAAGCTCAAGAACGAATTTCTGCTCGAAAAGGTCATCGACATGACGATGAGCAGCGTCGGCTCGCTGACGAACCCGACGAAACTCGCGAACGCCATCCAGTCCGTCGCCGGCGTCAAGACGAACCAGCCGATCATCGCCAAGTATCTCAAGGTCTTGGAGGACGCCATGCTGATCGAGCGGGTCAGTCGCTACGACGTCAAGGGACGGCACTACCTGGACTATCCGTCGAAATACTACGCGACCGACCCCGGCCTCCGCAACGCGCGGCTCAACTTCCGCCAGTTCGAGCCGACGCATCTCATGGAGAACGTCATCTACAACGAGCTCCGGCGGCGCGGATACTCCGTGGACGTCGGCGTCGTGCCGATCGGAAGCAACAAGACGGGCAAGCACGAGATCAGGCAATGCGAGATCGACTTCGTGGTCAATGACGGCCCGCGGCAGATCTACGTGCAGTCCGCATACGCCATTCCGGACGAAGCCAAGCGGGAGCAGGAGACGCTCTCGCTCCGCCGCTCGGGGAACGCCTTCAAGAAAGTCGTGGTCACGAACGACCCGTTCCAGACGCGCACCTACGACGACAACGGCATCGCCTACATCGGCCTCGCCGATTTCCTGTTGCACCCCGACTCCCTCGCCTCGCTCTGAGCACCGTGCTCTCGCGAACCCTATGACTCGAACCCTATGATTAGGACCCTATCCGACCCTCGTAAGCGATTGCCTTCCACTTTCACCCACGCAATTATGGTATAATACTCGGCAACAACAGGAGAGAAAGCATCATGGCAGAAGCATCTCA
>CAYNVE010000005.1:0-26784 GCA_964400635.1 uncultured Lentisphaeraceae bacterium | reverse complement strand
ACGAGAACTTCGTCGCGCACGCGCCAGAGGCCGTCGTCGCCGAGGCGCGCCGCAAACTTCAGGAAAACAAGGACAAAGTCGCGCAGCTTGAGAAGCTCGCGAAGTTGTTCGCGTAGGAGTGATGCGGCGTTCGCGAAGGAAGAATGGGGTGGCGTGTCTCGTGACGGGACTCGCCGCCTTTCTTCTTTCGCCTCTTTTTGCGATGGAATGGCAGGCCGTCGCGCTCACGCCGTCGCTCGTCCGTCTCACGGGTGATGACACGGCGGATGAGCGCGCGCGCTATGAGAAGGAGGAACTGCCGCTCTTTACCCGCCTCACGGGCTGGAAACTTGACAACGCGATGAACGCGGCCGTCCGCAAGGCGCAGGCACCGCGCCATGAGACGATTCGCCGCCTCCGCGCCGCGCACGCGAATGTCTGGCACGAGGCCATCGGCGAGACGCATGTCCGCGCGCCGAACGGCGAGATGCGCGATGTCAATGCGGCCGACGTTCGGCACATCGTCTACCTCGCGCTGGACCCCGCGCTTACAAATGGCGAGACGCGAGTCCTTTCACTCGGCACGGGTGCGTGCGTCCCGTTCACCTATGACGCACGCGTCCCCTCGCCGCTCTTCAAGGTTAATCAAGTCGGCTATGTCGCCTCGGCGCGTGAGAAATACGCCTATCTCGGCGCGTGGCTCGGGACGGGCGGCGCGTTTCGCCTACCGTTTGATGCGAAAAATCCTCCCGCTTTTGAGTTGCGTGATGCATCGTCTGATCGCGTCATTCTCTCGAAGAAACTTCGGCGGCGCATGGACGACCCCGTGACCGACGGAACGCCGTGGACGGGCGAGGAGGTCTGGGAGATGGACTTCTCGTCCGTCACGAACGCGGGGGGCTACTATCTTTCCATTGCGGGCATCGGGCGAAGCGATTCGTTCACGATTGAGCCGAACGCGGCCGCGCGCGCGCTCGAGGTCCATCTTGAAGGCCTCCATCATCTGCGTTGCGGCGTCAACTGCCACCAGACGGTGCGGCGCGGCCTCTTTCCGTCTGACGAAAGCGAATACCGCCCCGACGCGAACCGCGCGGCGGGTTTTTACGCGATGGACGGTCGAAAGATCGAGGTGGATCACTTCGACCTCATCGAGGACACGGCCGCGCGCGCGCTCGAGGCGGTCGCCGTCCCGGGTGGTTGGCACGACGCGGCCGATTACGACCGCCGCCCCTATCACCTCGGCCTCGTCGATGATCTCGTCGCCGTTGCGCGCGTGCGTCCCGACCTCACGAACATTCTGGATGAGGCGGCGTGGGGCCTTCGCCACCTGCGTGCGGCGCAACAAGCGGACGGCGGTGTCGGCACCTGGATTGAGACAACGCGCCATCCGCGCCCAGGTGAGGGGGCAACGAGTGAGAAGGGTCTTCAATACTACCTCGCGCGCGCGACGCGCGTCTCGTCGCTTGAATACGCCGCGTCAGCCGCCGCGTTCGCCGTTGTCGCGCGCGCGAACGGACGCGATGACTGGAGCGCGTGGGCGAACTCGGCGCGGCGCGCGTGGGAATACGCGCACGATGCGGCGCACGACAAGAGCGTGGTTCTACCCTATCGGAATACATCGATCTCCTACCGCCCCGCGAAGATTCTGCCGAGTGACCTCGTCTTTAAGGCGGGTTTCAATTTGCTGCTTCTCGGCGACAACTCAACGAACGATTACGCGCGCGCGCTCGTTCAGGACGCGCGCGCGATCAATGAGGCCCTTGCGAAGCCCTACTGGAAGTGGAGTCCCTTACGCTTCCTCGAAGTCGAAGCAAACCGCCTGCGCCTTCCCGACGAACTTGAAGCAGGTTGGCGCGCGCACGAGAATGCGCTTGTGCGAATGGCCGACGCGCGGCTTGTTGAGCTTGAGTCGAGTTATCCCTACCGTGTTCCGTGGTTCGCGGCGGACGGCGCGTGGCCGAACACGATGGCGTGGGGCACGGCGCATCCGTTTCGGCGCGGCCTCGCGTTCGTTGCGGCGCATATTCTCACGGGGCGGCGCACGTATCTGGACGCGCTCTCGCTTTGTAACGACTTCCACAACGGCGCGAACCCGATGGGCGAGACGCTGACGAGCGCTCTCGGGCTTCGCGCGCCGACGCGCTATCTCGACCTCGATCGCCGCTATGGGCCTGGCATCACGCCGTATCGCTGGACGTATGGCGTACCGCCCAAGGATCGCGAGCTCGTCCACTCGGATGCCGATGTCGCGATTTGGCCGTACTGGCGGCGTTTTAGTAACATCGAGTCGCTCACGGTCGCCAACAGCGAGTTTTCCGTTTGGGAGACGGTTGGGCCCGCCGTCGTTGGCACGGCGTACTTAACGGAGAAGGGGAAAGGCAACATCGGAAAGATTCAGGAGACTCAAGAATGAGTAGAGAAAATCGGGTTGAAGTCTTTCTGTTCATTGACGCGCTCGGCTGGGACATCGTCGAGCCGCGCAAGTATTTGGCGGACATCCTCCCTTATCGCAAGGCGATGGAGATGCAGTTCGGCTACTCCTGTACGGCGATTCCGACAATTCTCTCGGGGAAGCGTCCCGCCGAGCATGGGCACCTCGGGCTCTTTCGCTTCGCGCCGAACGCCTCGCCATTCCGCGCCGTCGCCGCGCTCATGCGGTGCTTGAAGCCCGCGTCGTTCTGGCGGCGCGGTCGCGTTCGCAACCAACTTTCAAAACTCGTGAAGAAGATCCTCGGCTTTACGGGCTACTTCCAGCTTTACGCCGTCACGCCCGAGAAACTCGGCTACATGGACTATGGCGAGAAGAAAAACTTGTTTACGCCCGGCGGCCTCGAGCATGTTGAGAACCTCGCCGATCGCTGCGAGCGAAGCGGTGTCACGTATCACATCACCGACTGGCGCAAGGGCGAGACCGTCGCGTTCTCGGCGGCGGAATCTGCCATCCGCGCGGGCGCGCAGTTTCTTTTCGTCTACGCCGCCGACCTGGATGCGATCCGTCACGACGAGGCGCTGAAGGCGGAGAGCCCGCGCATTGACGCGAAACTCGCCGAGTATCGCCGCCGCGTCGAGTCGCTCGTCGCGACGCTGAAGGCGACGGGGAAGGACTGGTCGCTCACCGTCTTCTCCGACCACGGCATGACGCCGCTCACGAAAACGGTTGATTTGAAGTCCGCCGTCGAGGCGACGGGGCTTGTCTTCGGTCAGGACTATGGCTGCTGTTATGACTCAACGCTCTTTCGCGTCACCTACCTGAAGGCGGGGGCGAAGGCGAAGATCGAGGCCGCGCTCGCGCCGTTCGCGGCGGACGGCCACTGGCTCACGGAAGACGAAGAGAAAAAGCACGGCCTCTATCGCGCCGACCACTACTTTGGTGACGGCATCTTCCTCGTGAACCCCGGCATCCAGATTGTTCCGTCCGACATGGGCGTGAAGCCCTTGAACGGCATGCACGGTTTTGATCCGATGGAACGCCATTCGCTTGCGGCGGTTTTGTCGACCGAGCCGATTCCCGAGCGCGTGAAGGGCGTCTACGACTACTACTCGATGATGGATGCCGCGCTTTCGCGGCTCGAAGAGGAGAAGACGAAATGAAGATTGCGCACGTTGTCAGACGTTTTAGCCGCGGTGAATGGGGCGGCACAGAGTCCGTCGTCGCAAATCTCGTCGAGGGTCAGCGCGCGCGCGGCGATGAGGTGCGCGTCTTTACGACATCCGCTCTGCAGCCCGCCTCGGGGACGCGCGAGGCCGAGACATTCCCTTATTTCTATCCCTACTTTCCGCTCTCGGCATCGAACCGCATCGCGCTCGATAAGAAGGGCGGCAACCCTTACGCGCCCGCGCTCTTCCGCGCGGTGAAGGCGTTTCGCCCTGACGTCATCCACGTCCATGCGTGCGGGCGCCTCGCCTGCGCGTCGATTCGCCTTGCGGAAAGGCTCGGCGTTCCTTCCGTCGTCACGCTTCACGGCGGCGCGCTCGCGGTGCCAGAAGGCGAGATTAAGAACATGCTCGCGCCCATCCGCCACACATTCCCCTACGGCGGCATCCTCGATCGTCTCTTCGGCCTTCATTTCGACCCGCTTTCGCGCGTTTCGGCGATTGTCACCTGTTCGCGTGAGGAGGCGTCGCTTCTTAAAACGAAATATTTAGCCTCGCGTGTCTTCCACTTGCCGAACGGCGTGCGACCCGAGACGTTCGCGCACGAGCCGATGGCGGCGGTGAAGAAGGTTCTCTGCCTCTCGCGCGTCGACTACCAGAAGAACCAGATTGCGCTCGTGGATCTTCTCGCGGCGCGACCGGACCTTGAGGTGCGGCTCGTCGGGCCCGTCACCTCCGCGTGGTATCGCGACAAGATCCGTGCGCGCGCTGAGGAATTGGGCGTCTCTTCGCGCCTTCGCATTGACCCCGCGCTCGCGCCCAACTCGCCGCTCTTTCACGAGGCATTTGCCGAGGCGGACGCATTCGTTCTCCCATCCCTCCATGAGCCGTTCGGCATCGTTGCCCTTGAGGCGATGCAACATGGCGTGCCGCTCGTCGCTTCGACGCGCGGCGGGCTCGTTGATTTCGTGCGCGATGGCGAGAACGGCCTTCTCTTTGACCCGACCGACCCGTCGGCACTCGCGGCGGCCTTTGATCGTCTCACGCCAGAGACGGCGGCCAAGTGCGCGGCGGGCGGCTACGAGACGGTGAAGGACTACTCGTGGTCCGCAATCGTCGAGCATCTCGCGAAAATCTATGCTGAAGCGAAGAAGGTGAATCGGTGAGAAGCGAAAGCGAGAGGCACCCCTACACGAACGGAGGACTGTTCCATTCGGTAAATGCCCAATCTACTTGTCTAATAGGGTCAGACCCTATTAGACAAGTAACGCGCGACGAGATTCCGCAGTTCTTACTCGAGGCGCGTCCCCTCGATGCCAAAAGAAGTGGAAAGGTGGGAAAATGAAAACGGAAGTGTCTATTCTCGTTCGGACGCGGAATGACGCGGCGTTCATTGCGCGGACGCTCAACGCAATCGCGTCGCAGAAGGGCGTTCCGCCGTTTGAGGTCATCGTTTGCAATGACGCCTCGACGGACGGTACGACGGAGATCCTCGCGACGCGGCGCGACATCCGCCTCGTAGAGCGTCCCGCGGGCGAGTATCGCCCTGGGCGCACATTGAACGCGATGGTGCGCGCGGCGCAGGGCGAGATTGTCGTTTTTAACAACGCAGACGCGATTCCGCTCGACGAGGGCTATCTCGCCGCGCTCGTCGCGCCGCTTCTCGCGCGCACGGCGGACGCGACCTTCGCCCAACAGGTGCCGCGCCCCGATGCCGTTCCGCTCGTGAAGAAGGACTACGCGTGCGCGTTCGGCGACGGCTCCATCTCAAAGAACTGGCCGCGCTTTTTCTCGCTCGCCAGCTCCGCATTTCGGCGCGATTGGCTTCTTGAGAATCCGTTCGACGAGACGCTCCTCTATAGCGAGGACATCGAACTCGTCAATCGGCGCAAAATCGTCCGCCGCTATGTCGCCGAGGCGCGGGTCGAGCATTCGCACAACTACAATCGCCGCGAGTGGGTTCGTCGATTCTACGGCGAGGGCTATGCCGAAGAGCAAATCTTTGGCGACACGGTGCCGAGCGTGTTACGCGTCGCGGCGCAGGCGGTGATCGGTTCGCTGAAAGGCCCAGGGTTCTGCTTCCCGCGCCGTCTCGCGCAGAAGTTCGCCTATTGGCGCGGCATGCTCGATGCCGCAAAGGGACGCGCGCCGCGCTTTCGTTCAACTGAGAAGACGAAGGCAGGGCTAGGCGAGAAAGAAGTCGGCGCGGACGCGCCGACGGCAAGGCCCCTCCGATTCCTCTTCACGGGTGTCTATCCGCAGTTCGACGGAGGGCTTGAGCGGTTCGCGGCGCGCGCGGCCGAGGAACTGCGCCGCGCGGGTCATGTGGTCGATGTCGTTGGCGATGTGCCGCGCCATCTCGGTTCTTATGACCGCGTCATCATGCACAAGGTGCCGAAGCGTCTCGTCGATCTGAAGCGGCTGAAATGGCGTTACGGCGCGCGCCTTCGCTTCTACGCGCACGACCACACGCTCTATTGCCTTCGCCAGCACTACTACGATCCGTGGCGGCGACCGTGCGAGCGCGTTTATTCTTTCTTTCCGTGTCGCGCCTGCGCGGTTGTCACGCGCCCGTCGTGGGTGTTGCGCGCGTTGACGCGTAATCTTGCGGGGTTCATCCGCGAGATGCGCGACGTGACGGCGTTTGTGCAGGGCGACTATATGCGTGGCAATCTGCTGAAGGTCGGCTTTGCGCCCGAACGTCTCATCACGCTCGCGCCGTTCTGGACGGACGACGTGAAGGAGCACGCGGCCTTCATGCCGGGCGGTGTCCTGCGCATTCTCTTTGCGGGACGGCTCGTCGCGGGCAAGGGCGTCTCTTTTCTTTTGGATGCCGTCGCGCAGCTGAAGATTCCGTGGTCGCTCACCATCGTCGGCGCGGGGCATGACGAGCCGATGCTGAAGGCGCGCGCCGCATCAATCACGAACGGCACGATTGTCTTCGCGGGCTGGCAGAAGTCGGTCGCGCCTTATTTTGAGGCGGCCGATGTCGTCGTCGTGCCGTCGCGCTGGAACGAGCCGTTCTGCATGGTCGGCGTTGAGGCGTTCGCGCATGGAACGCCCGTTGTCGCGTTCAACCGCGGCGGTATCGGAGACTGGCTGACGCCGGGCGAGACGGGACTTTTCGCCGAGCCGAACAGAGCCTCGCTCGCGGACGCGCTTATGCAGGTCGCCGATCCCGCGCGCCTTGTCGCGTTCTCGCGCGCGGCAACGGCGCGTATTCGTGAGGTCTATTCAACGAAGCGATTTCTGGAGGGCATCCTAAAATGAGACTTCTCGTTCCCTGCATTCCCTTTGACGGTGGCAAGTCGGGCATTTCCGTCTACATTCGCGAGGTCGTGCGCGCGCTCCGCGCCGAAGGGCACGATGTCACGTGCCTCTTTGAGGGCGAGGTGCCGAATGAGGATTGGGTTCAGAACCCCGTCTTGATTCCGAAGCACGGCGCGCTTTTTTCGATGCTCTATCATCTTTTCGTCCTGCCGTTTCGCGTAAAGAAGTTGAAGGTCGATGGCGTCATCTTGCCCGCCGCGAATCGCCGCGCCTTCTTCCGCTATCCGCTCGCGACAGTTGCCGTTGTCCACGACCTTTCGCAGTATCACGTCGAGGCGAAATACGATGCGTTCCGTATGTTCTATGTGAAGCACCTTTTGCCGTTCTTCGTTCGCCGCGCGCATTCAATCGTCGCAATCTCAAAGTCAACGGCGAAGGATCTTATCGAGTATTGGAAGATCCCCGAGAAGAAGATTACGGTCGTCTACGATGGATTTACGCCCGTCGTGTCATCGCATCGGGCGGAGGACTGTTCTCGGCCGCCACGATCGACGATTCTCTATCTCTCGCGCCTTGAGCACCCCGGCAAGAATCATGTGAACTTGATTCGCGCCTACGAGAAATTGCCCGAGGCGCTTGCCTCTTCGCATCCGCTCGTCCTCGCGGGTGGTGACTGGAACGGCGCGGAAGAGGTGCATGCGGCGGCGAAGGCCTCGCCGCGTCGCGATTGGATTCGCTTCACGGGCTTCGTCAAGAACGAGGATCTCGCCGCGCTCTGGGCGGATGCGGCCGCTTACGTTTTTCCGTCGCGCTTTGAGGGCTTTGGGCTTTCGCTTCTCGAGGCGATGTCGGCGGGGATTCCCTGCGCGTGCTCCTCGACCTCTTCGCTCGGCGAACTCGGCGAGGGCGCAGCGGAGCTCTTTGACCCCGATGACGTCCCCGCCATCGCGTCCGCGCTTGAGAAGATTTTGACATCCCCGGACGCGGCGAAGGTCGCAACCGGCCAGGCGCGCGCCGCCTCGTTCACGTGGGCGCGCTGTGCGAAGGAACTTGTCGCCGCATTCGCCCCCGCGCGCGTTTTCGATGTCCCGATTGATTGCACGACAGAGGAGAAGGCCGTTCGCGAATTGATGGACGCGGCATCGCATCCGTCCGAGGATGGGGTCGCGCGCCTTTTCGCGTTCGTGAATGCGCACTGCCTCAATGTCGCCTATTCGAACGTGCGCTATCGCGATGTCCTCGCTCACGCGGCGGCGGTGTGGCCAGACGGTACGGGCGTTCGCATGGCGGGCGTGCGGCTCGGCTTCCCCGTTCCCGAGAACGTGAATGGGACGGATCTCTTTCCGCTCGTCTGCCGCGCGGCCGAGAAGGCGGGCCTTTCCGTCTTTTTCTACGGCGCGCGCGCGGAGGTCGTCGAGAAGGTGGCCGAGAATGTGGCGCGTGACTATCCTTCGCTTAAGGTCGCGGGCTTTGTCAACGGCTACGCGTCCGACGAGGAGGTGCTCAGCAAAATCCGCGCGGCGAAGCCCGATCTTCTCTTCGTCGCGAAGGGCGTTCCAGAGCAGGAACTCTGGATTGCCGACCATCGACACGACCTCGCATGCCGCGCGGCAATCGCCGTTGGGGGCCTCTTTGATTTCGTCTCGGGGCGCATCCCGCGCGCGCCAAAGTGGATGCGCCGTCTGGGCGTCGAGTGGGCGTTTCGCCTTTATCAAGAGCCTGTGCGCCTCTTCCGCCGCTATGTGATCGGCAATCCGCTCTTTCTCCTGCGCATCGCGCGCGCGGCACGGCGGTCGTTTTAGGAACGTTTCCGAACGTTGTGTGCGATTCGTCGCCTTCGGGTGCTATCGGCGCTTGAGAAGGACGGCGAGAACGGCTGCGACTACAAGCGCGAGGCCGATGGCGAGTTTCGCCGTGAACGTCTCGCCGAAGACGAAGACGCCGATCGAGACGGCGGTGAGCGGCTCCAACGCGCCGAGGATGGCCGTCGGTGTCGCGCCGAGGATGCGCGAGGAGTAGGTCATGAAGACGAGCGAGAGGAGGGTTGGTGTGATGCCGAGAAAGACCGCGTAGAACCACGCCTCGGGTCCCGTGGGGAGGCGGAAGGATTTTGTTCCTGTTGTGATCGCCGCCCAAAGGGCGACGAAGAGCGCGCAGAAGAAGAGAATCCAGAATGTCATCGTCGACACGTGGAGGCGCGCGCGCACGCGGTTCACGATGACGATGTAGACGGCGTAGGTGAGTGCGGAGAGAAAGATGACGCCAAGGCCGAGGAGCGTGACGCGATGCTCGCCGCCGCCCAGCGTGAGGCACGAGATGCCGGAGAGCGCGAGGACGATGGCCGCGAGCGTCGCGCGCGTGAAGCGTTCGCGGAAGAACGTGCACATGATGACGGCGGTCAGGACGGGGTAGGCGAAAATGAGCGTTGAGGCCGCGCCGACATCCATCATGCGGAAACTCTCGTAGAACGTGATGGATGAGACGGCGAAGAGGAAGCCGAGCGCGAGGACGAGAAAGAAGTCCCGTCGGTGGTGCGGGTAGAAGACGATGCGTCGCGCGGCAATGACGACGGCGAGAATGAGCGCGGCAAAGGTGAATCGGAAGAGCAGGACGTTGCCTGTCGTGTAGCCGAGCGAGTAGAGTTTCACCGCGCCGAGGGGGTTCGTGCCGTAGCAGACGGCGGCGAGGATTCCACAGACCGCGCCGAATGTGCGCTTCTGTGTCAGTTTCTTGAAGGACGATTTCATTTTAAAGTGGTAGTATATCATATTTTTCTGCCCCTTGCTGTTTTCTCTTCTTGCGTTGCAAGGTGTCTCGCAGATTTGATATAATCGTAGGTAGGATAAAATGCTTCGAATAAGATGAGAAGAGCCTTTACACTCATTGAACTTTTGATCGTCATCGTCGTTCTCTCGATCCTCGCGGGCCTCGTTTTCCGCCTCGGGGGCGTCGGAACGGCGTCCGAGAAGCGCAACAAGACGGTCGCGCGACTTCAGCGGCTTGAGAACGCCCTCTCGGGCTACTACGCCGCGTTCGGCTCTTACCCGCCCGTCCAACTTGAGGGTCGCTCGCGCAACATCCATTATCAGGTCAACGGCTACGGCATTCAACAGACCTCGCGCGATCCGCAGGCGAATAGTTTTAATTGGAGCCAGATCGAGGCCGCCTGCCGCGCCCAGCCCGTTGCCATGGAGTTCCCCTACAGTGCCGCGCACCAGGACTACGTGAGCGTCGTTGCGCGCGAGCTCAAACGTCGTCACGATGCGGGCGGCGCTAACTATAAGGCCTTCGCCGACAACGAGGCGCTCGGCTACGGCTTCGACGGCCTGAAACAGCCGAGTCAGCTGAGCGGCAAGAAGGATGAGGCCGAGTGGACCGAGACGCAGATCTTTAAATTCGGCCTCATGAGCTACCTCCTGCCGCGCTACCTCATCATGATGGGGCACGACAGCACGACGCTCTACGACGAGTTCGCCCAGTGGTCTGACAATAACGACATCCCCGCGCGTTTCGAGGACGGCGTCGCCTACGACGATTGGGACGAACTCAATCAAGATCTCAAGAACGGCACCGAGGCGTGGAAGATCGCGCTCCTCCCCTCGCAGGCCATTACGGCGCGCTGGCTCGTCAACTTCCAGAACGCGCTCGCGTGCAACACGTCGCAGAGCTTTTACGGCGTGAACTTGAAGAGCGACGATGCGACCGACAGTGCGGGCCTGAGCGTCGCGAACCCCTATCCGAAACTCTACTCTTCGGGCGACAGCCAGAGCGGCACGGGGACGAGCGGTTCGCAGCAGTACGCGCTCAACGAGATTACGATCCGTGACGGATGGGGCAACGAGTTCTACTACTACTCGCTACCGCCTTACCAAAACTATCGCGTGTGGAGCGCGGGCCCTAATGGCAAGACATTCCCCCCGTGGATCTCGCCTGAAGAGGATGTCTACCGCGACAACGCCTCGACGATCCAGTCGTGGGTTGCCGACGACATCGTCCATATGAAGAATTGAGAAGGAGGCGCACGATGAAGAGAACAGGCTTTACGCTCATCGAGATGCTGGTCGTTCTGGCCATCATCGCCATTCTGGTTACGGCGACGACGGTCGGCTACTCTTCGTTCATCCGAAAGGCGCAGAACGCGCGCGGCGTTGAGCTCGTCCTCAACGTGAAGACGGCGCTCGAGGCCATCCTTCAGGCCGATGACGCCTGGCCGCGCGCCATCCTCTCGGAAGGGCAGAGCGGTAACGGCGAACTGACGGCGACCGTTGGCGGCGTCATCGCGAAGCGCGGCGGTCTCTCGCTCACGTATAAGGCGACGACGGACGCGAACGATGAGACGACCTATCGCCTCTCGGGCCTTGATCAGTGCGGCATCGTCTCGCCGTGGGCCTCCGACGTCATCAAGCGCAAACTCGCCTCGGGCGCGGTGCCCGACACGACGCGCGTCCCCTCGGGCGGCACGGTTGCTGACCACCGTCTGCGCTTTGCGATTGACACCGACTACGACGGGCTTACCGATGTCGCGGTCAGCGCGAAGGGTGGCACGGGCGGCGCGCGCGTCCGCGCGAGCGCGTGCGTGTGGTGCTGCGGCTATGACGGCAAGTTTGGCACGAAGGACGACATCTACAGCTGGTCGCCCGCGCAGGAGGTGAAGTGATGGCGCGGCGCGGCTTTACGATCGTTGAGCTTCTGGTCGTCATTTCGATCATCGGCATCTTGACCGGCATCGTGACGAGCGCGGCCATGGGTTCTATCCGCGGGGCGCGCACGAAGCGCGCCGAGTCCATGCGCGCGGGTCTTGAGCAGGCGATTGCGGCCTATTATGCGCAGGAAGGCAAGTGGCCGACCGTCATCGAAGAGAAGGCCCAGAGCATGACCGACGACACCTACACCTTTACGCCCGACGAGACCGACAAGATCTTTCAGCAGGTCGTCGGCAAGGGCTTTGGCAAGGACGGGCGCAAGTCTGTTCTCGTCGATGCGACGAGCCTCTTTGTTGCGAACCGCAGCAACCTCGGCAACTCGGGCAAGGGCTGCCGCGACAACCATTCCAATCGGCGCAACAGTTCGACCTTCTGCGGCAATCAGCACTGCATCGCGGGCGTGGACTTCTCTCGCGCCGTCGCGCGTAGCGGGCGCGATCATATCCAGTTCTCGCAGATGGCCTTCGGCTATCAGGGCCCGCAAGAAGGCAAATTCTGTCGCTACTTCGTCACCTACAACGCGCAGACAGACTCCGTCACTGTCTCGAAATAGCCGATGAAAAAGGGATTTACGCTTCTGGAACTTCTCGTGGTCGTCGCGATCATGGGTGTCTTGGGCTTCGCCGCGACGAACAGCTACTCGGCGCTCGTGCGCGGTATGCGTGAGCGCGGCGCGGTGACATCGGCCGCCTCGCTTCTGCGCGCGGCGCGCGAGCGCGCGCATGTTGACCGCCTGCCGACAGCCGTCTTCTGCTACAACCGCCTCCTGAAGGCGCCGACGTCGACCGAGAATGGTGTTGTCGTCGGCATGATGACGGTCGTGCGCCAGTCGGGGCGACTCTCCTTCGTGCAGGGCAAATACCTCTGCGATGAGTTCGCCGACCTCGACAAGACATACGAGGTGGGCGAGGACGAGGGCGAACTTAGGAAGGGCGGCGGCTTCCGGCTCTTCCGCTTCTCGGGCGCGAACATGAGCAAGATGGAGTATTCAATCGTCTCCGATCGCGCCGTTCAATTTGAGAAGAATGTCTATCTCGCGAGCGCGGAGACGGAGACGAACCACGTGATGGGTGCTTACTACGACCTGGGCACGAGCGCGAACGCAGCGTCGTGGAAGACGGGCGATGCCTACGCCTTCGCGTTCGGGGAGCTGACGCTCCCCGAGGGGATCATCTTCGGTACGTCCGTTCCGCGTTCGACGACCGAGGATGAGCTCGTCCAGGTGCTCGTCTTTGATCCTGAGTCGGACAACGACAAGACGATCGACCTTTCCTCCACGCGCCCGGATGCGAGCGGGTATCCGAAGCAGTTTAGAAAAGTCGGAACGGCGTCTTCTGACGCGGACAGGGCTATCTGATGAAAAAAGGTTTTACGCTGATTGAAGTGAACCTCGCCATGCTCATCATGGCGACGGGCATCATCGTCATGTGCGCGCTCTACTCGCTCGGCTTCCGCGAGAGTCGCCAAAGCGTGGAGGATGTCGCCGCCGTCTCGTTCGCCGACACGTATTTGGGCCCTCTCATGCAGGGGCTTTCGGCAACGAACCTCGCGTGGAGCACGTGGATTCAGATCGGCGACACGCCGTCGCAAGGCGAGATGTCCACGTTCGCGCAGGGCGTTTGGCCGAAGGACGGCTGGATGGCGTATGTTCAGCGCGACAGTTCGTCGTCGTCGCTTTCCTATCGCATCAAGGGCTCGCCGCGCTCGACGGCGGATCAGGTCTGGGACGATGTCATGAGCAAGGTCCCTTCCGATTACAAGGGCTCAAAGCCGTCGCTTTCGTCCGACTACGAATACGCCCTCGTCGCGACGCGGCGCGGGACGGTCATCCAGCTCGCCTTCCGCGCCTCGCGCCGCAAGGCTTCGCTCATGTCACAGCCGCTCTTCGTCTCGGAAGTGCGCTTTCAGGGAGACCCAGAGAAGTGAGAAAAGGCTTTACACTCATTGAGCTTCTCGTGGCGAGCATCCTCCTGGCGATGCTCGTTACGATCCTCACGATGTTCTTCAACCAGTCGTCCATCGCGTGGCGCACGGGTACGGCGAGCATCGTCAACCTGAACGAGACGCGCGAGGCGCTCGGCACGTTTGCCGACATCCGCGACGACATTCTGCCGAACGTCGGCGGTGCGGGGAGCCTCAACTACCGCACGACGTCCATCTGGAAAAAGTCGGACGCAAACCAGTTGCGCTCGGGTTCCGAGCGCACCTACAGCACCGAAGGCATCCAATGGGGGCAGGCGCGCTCCTTCTCGCTCAATGACGCGAAGACGGCGCGCCAACAGAGCGTGACATCGGGCTCGGGCGCGCTCTCGGTCTCGCTCTTCTCGGTGGGCGTGCGGAGTCTGGGCCCCGACGGCAAGCCCGATACCGAGGACGACATCAACACGTGGCCGGAGGAGATCGACTAATGAAGAAGGCCTTTACGCTTGTCGAACTGCTCGTCGTCGTCGGCATGATCGCCGTGCTCGTCGGCGCGATGACCGTCTCGACCTCGCGGGCGCGGACGCGCGCGCGCATTTCCCGTGCGACGCAGGAGACGAAGGAGATCACGAACGCGATTCTAGCCTTTGAGCAGTACGCCGTCGGCCACACGCTTGAGCGGCATGTGCGCTCGGGTTGGACGGACTGCTCCGAGGGCGAGATGGCGATGATCCTCGGCAACGAGACGGGCGAGAGCGGTGAGACGATTCCCGTCCTCTACAACGCCGCGCTCGTCAACGGTCAGTTGCGCGACCCGTGGGGGCGGCCCTATCAGTTCATGATTCAGAAGACGGCGACGCTCTCGGGCGGACAGGGGTCGGGCGGCGGTGCCGTCAACTTCACGACCTCGGCCGCGCTTCCCAACTACTTTCGCCTGACGGACAAGGAGCGCCAAGAATGAACGTGCTTTCGACAAAACGGGGCTCGGCCCTCCTGATCGTGCTCGGGATGCTCTCGTTCATGGTCGTCTCGGCCGTCGGCTTCGCCATCTTCATGCGCCAGAGCCGCGCGCCGTCGAGCTACCTGCGCCGTGCCTCCTCCTCGCGCTACTTGCTTAAAGCCGCGCTCGCGAACGCCGTCGCACGCATCGATGGCGCGCTCGACCCCGAGACGGGATATTGCGAGGGCGTCTACGATGATCCCTATCCGGGCGTCGGCCCCTCGTCGAGCCTTTCGGATTCTCAAAACGGCGACCTTTGGACGAAGCGGGTTTTTACGCCTTTTGGTCTCGTCAGCTCGGACGAAACGGTTTCGACGATGGCCCTTGAGGCACTCGCCTATCTGCCGCCCGCGATCATCAACGAGGTGCGCGTCTATTCGCGCCAGACGCGCACGGCCAAGTGGCGGAATCTTTCCTACGATATGGGCCGCTATGCCTTTACGGCGGTCGATGTCTCCGACCTCTTCGATGTCAACAAACTTGAGGCGAGCAAGCGGCGCACGTCCGCGCCAGGTGAGCGCATCAGCCTCGCGTCGCTTTTGAGCGACGCATCGGCCCTTGCGTCGGTGCAGAGTTCGGCGGGTGACGTGCCGTTCGTCTCGCTCGCCGATTTCAACATCGTCGCGGGATCTTCTTCGGCCTACGCGCCGTTTATCAAGTATCTCTCGACCGGTGGGGCGGACGCGTCCATTTATCGCGACGACGAGGCGGTCAAAAACGCGCTTTTCATCACTGACACGTGGTTTCCCAAGACGAACACGACGGCAAGTGCGACGACGCTCGACCTCACATCGAAGCAACCCTTCCCCTCATACGGCGCGAGCAACTTCTTCGACATTGATAACCTCGGAAATGACCTCTACGATCTTCTTCGCGTGAACATCGGTGGCGCGGGATTGGCCTGTCTCTATGACTATTTGGATGCCAATAGGACGCCGATTTCGCTTTCGCTGCCGACCGTTGAGACGCAGCCGATGATTGCGTCCGTCTCGGTCGACTTTGGCGAGGAGGTTCGGCTTTCGGAGTCGACGAGCGGCGACGATGCCAAGGAGACATCCGTTGATGTGGAGGAGGACGGCACAACCTACAGGCTCACGCGCAAGGTGACGCCGCACAAGCTCGTCATCCCCCAGTCGTCGTTCGTCGTCTCGGGAACGGCCGTCTTTCCGTTCAAGCGCGTGGACTCCGCTTCGGGGCGCAAGGGGTCGTGGAAGGTTGAGGCACTCGCCGCGCTCTTCTTCGCAGAGGACGAAATCAATGCGCGCTTCAAGGCCGAGAGCGTCATCCGCCCGAAGGCAGACTACTGGACGAACCCACCGACGACAAAGGACGCGGGCGGTGTCGTGTGGATCAAGGGGACGGGACAGTCTCTTTCGTTCGACGACAACGTTGACACCGTTGAGAAGGCGGTCAAGGACTATCAGGTGGAGGTCTCGCTTGACAAGCAGGAGATTCCGATTTATTACGAGGTGACAGAAAAGAAGCAACGCTACACCGAGTCGGGTGGCATTACCACGGTCGATGAGTGGACGCTGACAACGACCGACCAGACGCGCAAGAGTGAGACGGGGGCCCTCACCGTTTTTACGAAGAACGGCGAGACGCACGACCTCTACAAGAACTACTACGAGAGCGCCAACTACAAGGAGGAGGTCTGGATTGAAGAGAGCGATCTCCGCGACGCGTCAAAGCGTGGCAAGAGCAGCCAGAACTTCATCGAGATGACGGATGAGACGACGTTTAGACCTTACATCGCCGTTTGGGTGCGCGTCACCGATTCTGACAAAACTGTCGATCTCGTGCCCGCAAGTTATCTAGATGACGAGGAATATCTCCAGAACTGCTCGTACGACTCGGGCTTTGTCGGCGACATCGTGAAGTTCTCGGGTAGCGGCGCGCCAATCCTCGACTTCAAGTACAAGCCGACGTTCTCGTTCAAGACGCTGACGGGCGAAGAGGCGGCGACATTCTATCAGAGCGCGACACTTGAGCCCGAGGGTTGGAGTGCACTCTACGCGGCGGATCCGCGCTACAACTTCGCGCCCGAGGACTGGTTCGGTACGACGGACGAAGACGGCGCTTCGCCCGAGCATTGGAAGAGCTATATCGGTGTCGGCTCAACGAGCGGGCTTCTCGGCAACGACGGTCGAGACACCGACATTTTCATGTTTACGAGCGATCAGGAATATCTGCAGTCGATTGGCGAGCTCGCTTTTCTGCCCTATATTGAAGATCTGACGGGCAACGCCGACTTCATCGAAGGCGACTTTATGAATGAGACGCGCTATCATGGGAAGAACGATTTTAGCGCGCGTGCTCCTACGAGCACGAGCGGCTTTGCGAATGGCTCGCGCTTCTGGAAGACGTACACGGCTTTCGACCGTGGCGACGGCATCGATCCCATCTATGCGCTCACGAAGGATGGTTCAACGTACACCGTCATGACGGGCGACAGCGACTTCCGCATCAATCCGTTCTCGCGCGAGGCGCGTATCATTGAAGCCGCAATCAAGGACACGCCCTACGACTGGTCCGTTGCTTCGACGAATGAGACGACGAACAAGACGGCGACGAAGGAGCCGTCCGACCGCGCCGAGTGGGCGTTCTGCGCGGGCTCGTCCAAGGCGAAGATGTCAGACGAAGAAATCGAGGATCTCGCCGACAAGATGGTCGCATCGTTTGGCGAGAAGGCGCGCGAGGGTAAGTCGTGGGAGACGGCCTTCGAGGACTTTGCGTGGACGGTCTCGGGCGTGACGGATGAGGAGAAAAAGTCGCTCTTCGGCGTCGATCTCGAAATGCCGCTCCACGACGTCGACCGCAAGTATCTCTATTCGTTCTGGCGCGAGTGCTTCCAGAATCGTCAACAACTCTTTCTCGTCTTCCTCCGCGCCGAGCCGCTGACCGTCGGTGGGTCGGGGGCGAGCGCGCTCGCGGCCTCGCAACTGGGCGCGCGTGGCGTGGCGCTTGTTTGGCGCGATCCGGCCGTGCCGTCGCGCGGCGGGGCCTCGTCGCGCCCAAGCCGCGAGAGCCTCACGTCAACGGATCAATGGGCGAACTTTTATGAGACGTTCGCACCGCATCGGACGCGCGTTCTCTTCTATCATCAGTTTGACTAAGTCATGAAGGCCTTTGTCTCGCTTCTCTTCGCTTTCTCGGTGCTCGCCGTGTGCGGCGCGGCCGACGTGCCGTTCTCCTATTACGAGACGATCGTCGCCCGTCAGATGTTCGGCGCGCCGCCTGCCAACTTTGACCCCGAGAAGATGCCGAGCGAGGTGGCGAAGACGAAGGCGGCGGAAATGACGAAGGAGCAGGAGCGCGTCATGAAGGCGATTCGTTTCTCCGTCCTCAATGTGACGCCCTCGGGCGAGGTCGCGGTGGGCTTCACCGACAGTGGCGACCCGAAGAATCCGCTCCACTACTACTTGAAGGTGGGCGAGGAGCAGAACGGTTGGCGCGTGAAGGCGGCCGACAAGGACGCGGCAACGATGACGATTGAGAAGGAGGGCATCGAGGTGACGCTGCGGCTCGGCTCCGACTCGGCGTCCGACCCATCGAGCGTCAATCGGACGAAGGACGTGAAAGCGCCGCTTCTGGCGCGGACGTCGGAGGGTGTGCGCACGCCCTCTCTGCGTGAGCGGCGCGCCGAGCGCGAGCGCGTGCGCGACGAGCAGGCGAAGGTCGAGAAGGCGAAGGCGGCCGAGGATCGCGCGGCGATGCTTGAGCAACTCAATCAAATGCGCAGTGAACTTCAGGCCGTGCGTCAGTTGAACGAGACGCAGGAGTCGAAGTCTTCGGGTCACGACGGCGCTGAGGCGAACTGATGGTCATCCGAAACGGCACGGTTGTTGATGGCCTTGGGCATCGCGCGTTTCAAGGCGATGTCGTCGTGGAGGGCGAGCGGATCGTCGATGTCGTGGAGACGGATGGCCGCTCTGCCGCGCTGGCGGCGGCGGGCGAGGTCTTCGACGCGACGGGGCTTGTCGTCGCGCCGGGCTTCATTGACGCGCACGCGCATTCCGATGCCTATCTCATTCTTGAGCCAGACGCGCCCTCAAAAGTCTCGCAAGGCGTGACGACGGAGGTGAACGGTCAGTGCGGTGGCTCGGCCGCTCCGCGTTTTGGCGAGGCGCGGCTGAGTTCCGACTGGGCGGCGCTTCTCGGCGAACGGCTCACGTGGCGCTCAATGGCCGAGTATCGCGCGACAATCGAGGCGACGAAGATTGCGCTCAATACCGTGTCGTTCGTCGGGCACAACACGCTGCGCTCGTCCGTTGTTGGCTATGCGGGGCGCGTGGCGACGGCGGATGAGCGGCGGCGGATGGTGCGGCTTTTAGAGGAGTCGCTTGACGCGGGCGCGTGGGGGCTCACGACGGGGCTTATCTACCAGCCAGGCAAGTACGCGGGCGCGGACGAAGTCGAGGAACTCGTCGCCGTCGCGGCGAAGTGGGGTGGTCTTTACGCAACGCACATGCGCTCGGAGGGCGACCAGATTCTCGAGGCGATTGACGAGGTCATCGGCCTTGCGCGGCGGACGGGAATTCGCGCCGAGATTTCGCACTTGAAGACGAGCGGCCCCAAAAACTGGCACAAGATTGATGATGTTCTTGAGAAGGTCGAGGCGGGGATCGAAGAAGGCGTCCTTCTCGGAAGCGACCGCTACCCCTACTGCGCGGCGGGGACGGATCTCGATGTTGTCCTCCCAGACTGGGCGCAGGAGGGCGCGGCTCTCGCCGAGTGCCGTCGCCTTGCGGACCCCGCGCTCCGTGCGCGAATCGTCGATGAGATCAATGCGTCAGAGCGCGACTGGTCGTCCGTCAGGATCGGCGGCACATGGTCGGACGAGACGAAGGCACTGAGCGGCCAGCGCGTCTCGGAGATTCTGGAGAGGCAGGATGTGACGGCGGGCGAGCTTATCTGCTCCGTTCTTGAGCGCGACGGCTGCAAGACGGGGGCCTTCTTCTTCGGGATGAGCGAAGAGAATCTCGATAAAATTTATTCGCGGCCGTGGATCGTCCCCGGGAGCGACGCCTCCATTCGCGCGCCATTTGGCCCCCTCGCGCAGGACTTCCCGCACCCGCGCGCCTACGGGACGATGCCCGAGTTCTACCGCCGCGTGCGCGCGCTCGGGGTTTCGCGTGAGGACGCGATCGCGCGCATGACCTCCGTGCCCGCGCGTCGCTTCGGCTTGCGCGGTCGTGGCGCGATCGAGAAGGGTGCGTTTGCCGATCTCGTTGTCTTTGACGAGGCGACATTCAAGGCTCGGGCGACCTACGCCGCGCCGCACCAGTTTTCGACGGGCGTCCGCCTCGTGATGGTCAATGGCGGCATTCCCTACCGTGACGGCGTCTTTACATCCGTCCGCCCGGGCCGCTTTCTTGAGCCGTCCGCAGCGTGAATTTTGCGCCGAGCCGGTTGCAGAACGCGATGAGAATCGGTATAATAGTAAGAATTATACAAAAATAGGGCGAGACGAATTTCATGAGAAAGATTCTTCTGGCCGCATCTCTTGTATGCGGTTTTGTTTCAATGTCAAACGCCGAGCAGGCGGCCACCGTCACGCAGGCGGACTTAAAGGCGATCGTGGAGCGGCTCAACCGCTTGGAGGCCGAGAATAAGGCGCAGGCCCAGCGCATCGCGGATCTCGAAAGCCAAAACCGCGCGCTTCTGGGGGGGGCGTCAGCCGCGCCGTCGAAGGGTGAATCCGAGCACGAGGGGACGCAGAGCGAGGCAACACCTGCCGCGCGGGCGACGGACGAGGGAACGCAGGTCTCCGACTCGGGCCGCCTCTATGAGACGAAGTCGGGTCGCAAGTACTACCTCGCCGACGCGACGGCGAACATTTTTGAGCCGCTCTCGCAGGCGGGTCTTCGTCTCACGCCCTACGGCTACATTGTCTTTGAGGGCGTCTATTCGTCGCGTCCGCTCGCGAACGACTGGTCGGCCGACTTCGTGAAGGCGAAGGGGCGCGCTAATAACACGACCTTGTCGGTGCAAGACTCCATCATGGGCGTCAAATTCGAGACGCCCGAAGCCGACCACGGCTGGACGTTCTCGGGTCGCGCCGAATTTGACCTCGCGGGCAGCAACCAGAATAACTATGACTTCCATTGGCGTCACCTTTACGTGGATGCGGCGCACGAGAGCGGCTGGTCGATCCTCTTTGGCCAGACGTGGCATCTTTGGAAGATCGTCTCGCCTTCCGAGATTGACGGCGCGTGGCTTGAGAACGCGGGTCACCCCTACCGCCGCAGCCCGCAGCTTCGCGTCACGAAGAAGTGGGGCTGGGAGGACAGTTCGCTCGAGGCGCGCGTCGGTATCGTGAAAGGCGGCCCAGGCATGGGCGGCGACCGCGACAGCAATGGCGTTGAGGACAACACCGACTCGGCGTGGGCGCTCTTTGAGGGCGCGCTCGTCTACGACCGCGAGGCCGTGTGGCAGTCGGACGCGCGCCGTTGGACTGTCGGCGTGGGCGGCATGTACGGGCGCGATCGCTCGCAGCGTTACAACGGTCGCGGCTACGGCGCGTGCTCGGATGACTACGACAGCATGATGGCTCTCTTCGCGCTCTCTCTTCCGCTCGGCGATTTGACGTTCACCGGTCAGATCTTCGGCGGGCAGAACCTTGGTGGCGTGCAGGCGGGTTGCGGCCAGACGGTCGTCTACCATCCGCAGGGTGACGCCTATGTGAAGGGGCGCGGCGTGCGCACGGTTGGCGGCTTCGCCGACCTCGCCTACCGTCTCAACGACACGTGGTCGTTCGCCATCGGCTACGGCTTCGATAACCCCATTGATCGCGATGTGAAGGGCGGCGTCAAGGCGAGCGGCATCCTCTTCAATGACCGCGCCTACATTGCCGCGTTCTACCGCATCACGTCGAACTTCAGGCTCGGGCTCGAGTACGCGCGCCTGATGACGCGCTACGATGAGCGCGTCAACGGCACGCCGCGCGCGGCCGACTACGACGCCGACCGCGTCCAGTTCAGCGCGTTCTACGACTTCTAAGGATTCTATGGAAAAGAAAAGAGCATCGTGGTCGGGCCAGTTGGCCTTCATTCTCGCTGCCGCGGCGTCGGCTATTGGCCTTGGCAACCTGTGGCGCTTCCCATATCTCGCGGCGCAGTACGGTGGCGGCATGTTTATCGTCGTCTATCTCGTGCTCGTTGTCACGCTCGGCTTTACGATTATGCTCACCGAAATCGCGATTGGGCGCAAGACGCAGCAGTCGCAATTGACGGCCTACACGCAACTTAAGGGGCACGGCGCGCTAAAACTTCTTGGCGTTGTCGCAACGATTATTCCCGTCCTCATCACGCCCTACTACTGCGTCATCGGCGGCTGGGTGCTCTACTACTTAAAGGCCTACGCGCTTATGGCGTTTACGGGTGCGGCACCGATGGGCGTCGAGGCGGCGAACGCGGGTGGCTTCTTCAACGATTTCATCTCGGCTCCGTTTGCGCCATTTGGCTATGGCATGATCTTCGTTCTGGCGTGCGCGGGCATCATCCTCTTGGGCGTTAAGAACGGCATTGAGAAGTCGAACCTCGTGATGATGCCGCTTCTCTTCTTGATGGCGATTGGCATCGCGCTCTACGTCATCTTCCTGCCGGGCTCGGGCGCGGGGCTTAAGTACTACTTCGTTCCCGACATGGAGAGCCTGAATGGCCCAGACGGCACGTTCTCGATCGCGATGCTCGGCAAGATGATTCTTGGCGCGATGGGGCAGATGTTCTACTCGCTTTCTCTCGCGATGGGCATCATGGTGACCTATGGCTCCTACATGAAAAAGCAGGACTCGATCGAGAAGAGCGTCCGCCGCATTGAGGTGTTCGATACGCTGATCGCGGTGATCGCAGGTCTCATGATCATCCCGGTCGTCTACATGTTCGCCGTGAAGACGGGCGTGACGAGCGAGCTCATCGCATCGTGCGGCGGTGACGAGGCGCTTGCGGCCGAGACGGCGGTGAAGTCCGCGATGAACGCGGGCCCGGGCCTCATGTTCGTTACGCTCCCCAAGGTGTTCGCGATGTTCGGCGCGGCGGGCGCGTGGATGGGTCTTGCGTTCTTCCTGCTCGTGACGTTTGCGGCGGCGACATCGGCGATCTCGCTCCTCGAGGCGTGCGTCGCGTCCGTCTGCGATGTCCTCCACATCTCGCGCCGCAGTTCGACGTTCTTCACGACGGCGCTTGTCTTGTTCCTCGCGACGTTCTCGGCGATCGGCTACGGCCCGTGGAAGGAGATCACAGTCTTCGGCATGCAGTTCCTCGACTTCTTTGATTTCATCACGAACTCGGTGCTCATGCCGATCACGGCGGCGGCGACGTGCATCTTCGTCGGTTGGATCCTGAAGCCGAAAGCGATTATTGACGAGGTTGAGGCCGAGGGCAACGCCTTCAAGGCGAAGGGGCTCTACGTCGTCATGGTGAAGTATTTCGCGCCCGCGCTCGTCATCGCGATCCTCGTTTCGGAGGTCTGCCGCACGCTCGGGTTCTTCGGGTGGAAGATCTGACGAAAGGGAAAGAGAGACGATGAAGCGCATTCTCACAGGCATCCAACCTTCGGGCAAACTCCACTGGGGCAATTACTTCGGCGCGATGAAGTCGATGTCGGATCTTCAGGAGCGCGGCGAGGAGATCTTCATGTTCATCGCGAACTTCCATGCGATGACGACGGTTCGTGACGGCGCGGCCCTGCGCGAGGCGACGCGCGATGTCGCGCTCGACTACCTTGCCTGTGGCATGGATCCGAAGAAGACTCTCATCTACCGCCAGAGCGATGTCCCTGAGGTTCAGGAACTCGCGTGGTATCTCTCGTGCCTCACACCGATGGGGCTTCTGGAGCGTTGCCACAGTTACAAGGACAAGATGGCGCATGGCTTCGAGGCGACGCACGGGCTTTTTGCCTACCCCGTTCTGATGGCGGCCGACATCCTCATCATGAACGCTGACCTCGTCCCCGTCGGCAAAGATCAGAAGCAGCATCTCGAGGTGACGCGCGACCTCGCGCAGAAGTTCAATAATGCCTACGGTGAGATTTTCAAGTTGCCCGATGCCTACATCCCCGAGACGGTCGCAACGATCCCGGGCACCGATGGGCAGAAGATGTCGAAGAGTTACCACAACGCGATTGAACTTTTTGACCCGTCCGTCAAAAAGAAGGTGATGGGCATTCAGACCGACTCAACGCCGATGGAATCTCCCAAGGAGCCGGAGGGCAATTCCGTCTACGAGCTTTATAAACTCTTCGCGACGCGCGAGGAGGTCGCCGAGATGGCGGCGAAGTTCCGCGCGGGCGGCTACGGCTATGGTACGGCGAAGAAGGAACTTCTCGCGGCCTACCACCGCCTCTTTGACCCGTTCAAGGCGCGGCGCGAGGAACTTGCAAAAAGCCCCGACACGCTGGAGGACATTCTGTGCGACGGCGCGCGTCGCGCGCGCGAAGCGGCGGCGGTTCAGATGGAGAAAGTCCGCCGCGCGGTCGGGCTCTGACGTTTTCTATCGCCATCAGGCGAATGCACAACTCAAAATAAGGAGGAACGACATGACGGAAAGACTTAGAGGCGGCTTCACGCTCATTGAGCTGATGGTCGTCATCGCCATCATTGCCATTCTGGCCGGCGTGATGATGGTCTCCTTCGGCGGTGCGACATCGTCGGCGCGCGCGGCCTTGTGCATCACGAATATGAAGAACCTCGCGCAGGCGGCGAACACCTACGCGATGCAGTCGGGTTACTATCCACTCGCGGGTTCGCGCGAGTCGGTGAGCATGGGCTCGACGACGACGACCTATTCGCCACAGACGGGTTGGATCAGCTGGCTCGACAAAGATAAGTATGACGATGGCAACGGCAACAAGGTTCGCACGGCGCATGTCGGTGTCGAGATTTGCCCGTTCTACGGGACGGGCGATGACGAGAGCGACATCTATGCCATCACGAACGGCACGCTCTGGAAGGCGACGGCCTATAACCGCAAACTCTACACCTGCCCCGAGCATGTGCGCTATCGCGGCGAGAAGAAATTGAAGACACCGCTTTGGAGTTATGTGATGAGCGCGCGCTTTGGCTACGACACAACGCGCGGCTCGGGTTCGGCGGCGACGGACGGCGCGTGCGGCGTTGCCTATAATTCGCTCTCGCGCGCCGATCGCGTCCTCCTCTTCGCCGAACTGCCGACGGTTGACCCCGAGACGCGCCAGACGACGAGCGACCCGTCGTCGTATGCCGCTGACTGCACATTGCAGTATCGCGCGACGGTGAACGGCATCCAGATGGGCGACTGGGACGGCGAGGTTGAGGCGATTGGCTTCCCGCACAAGCTCGGCAAGCGCGACTACTGCGGCCACGTTGTCTTCGCGGATGGCCACACGGAGACGCTCAAATACAACGAGAAGGGATTGAGTTTGGAAGATCTGACGGCGGTTCTCTGTCAGGGCTACGACATCGCTTACGACGACGGCGCGGGCTATAAACTGCCGAGCGACGCGGACGAGATGGAAGACGAATAAGCGTGGCCGTCTCACTGGACTTAGAACGCGCGCTCGGGGATCCCGTCGCGGGCGTGGACGAGGCGGGGCGCGGACCGCTCGCGGGTGGGGTCTACGCCGCGTGCGTGAGCGTGCCGCTCGTGCGCGCTGAGGCTCTCTTGACGGGCGACTGGTCGGCGGTCAACGACTCAAAGAAACTTTCTCCTAAGAAGCGCGAACACCTCGCCGAAATCATCAAGGCGACGAAAGATTGTGTCTGGGCGGTCGCCTCGGCAAGCCCCGCCGAGATTGACGAGATGAACATTCTCCGCGCGACGCACCTTGCGATGCGCCGCGCCGTGGACAAGGTCTCGGCCGCGCTCAACTCGGTATGTTCTGCACCGGTGAAGATTCTCGTCGACGGCCTTCCCGTTACGACTCTGCCGACGGCAACGAACATCATCAAGGGGGATGCGAAGTCTCTTCTGATTGCGGCCGCCTCGATCCTCGCCAAGACGGCGCGCGATGCCGACTGCGTGCGCTTAGAGCAACTCTATCCAGGTTACGGCTTTCTCAAGCACAAGGGCTATCCGACGAAGGATCACCTCGCCGCGCTTGCGCGCCTCGGCCCTTGCCCCGAACATCGCCGCAGTTTTGCTCCTGTGCGCGAGGCCGTTGCCTCGTGATAACGTAAGAAAGGAAACCGACATGAAAAGAACCCTTGAAATGATGATGGCGGCGGTGCTGGGGCTCATGGCGTGGACGAGTCACGCGGGCTCTGTTACGGTCTCGGGCCGAATCAATGACGGCAATAATAGTGCGGTGTTAGGGGCAACATGCACGATCGAGTTCGCTTCATACGACGGGGAGACGATCATCAAGACCACGTCGGATTCTTACAATGATGCGGCATACTCCGTCACGCTTCCGAGCGACAAGAAGTATCGCGTCTGGTGTATGCAGCACAACGGCTCCATCTGCGGCGAGGCGATCCTCGACCTGAACGGCGTGACGGGGCCCGTGACCAATCAGAACTACGGGATGCACTCCCCCTCGTATAGCGTCACCTACGACGGGGGCTCCGTGAGGTATTTCCTTTCCCTCGACTTCGCGGAGGCCTTCATCGCGCGGACGCCGTCCGCCGAGTCGCTGGTGACGGTGAAAGAATCGGGGTCGAGCATTCGCGAAATGCTGGTGGGCAGGGACTGGACGATGTCCCCCGTGATCGCGCTCAGTGCGGCGACCTATTCGGACGTCTACGCCTTTCTGAAGCCGACGTCGGCAGACGCGAGCAATTTTGTCGAATGCGTGGCGTTCACGAATGGCGTGAAGATTTCTGCCGGCGCGACGACGCCCGAAAACGCCGTCACGATGAGCCTGAAAGACACTGTCGCGGACGGACAGTCGATCAAGCTCTCGTATGAAGTCGAGCTGCGCGCGACGAACGACGCGACGGCACCTCTTCTGACGACGCCGAAGGCGACGCTCTCCAAGTTCGAAAACTACCTGGCCGTCGTGGGCAAGACGCCCGATGTCGAACTCACCTACGACGGCGAGGGACATTTCATCACGGTGAACACGAACGGACTTTCGCGGGTGATCACGAACGGCGATAATACGAGCGTCGAGGAAGTCTCGGTCAGATATGCGTTTTCGGAGGATAGCTCGAGGTGGACGAGCCTGAAGAAGACTCCTACGCTGACGAACGCCTGCGTTCAGGCCGTCTACTACACGATTGGCAACAGCAAAGCCTATGTGAACCAATACATAGGCTTCGCGACCGTGACGATCAAGCCCGGAGACCTGACGAAGACGGACTTCGAGGTCGTCACGAACGGCGAGAACACGGTCAAGATC
>CAYNVE010000004.1:0-27892 GCA_964400635.1 uncultured Lentisphaeraceae bacterium | reverse complement strand
CGCTGGCTCGAATCTGATATGAGAGCAGACCGTCTTTGCCGCGCTCCTGCGCCAGTTGATTTGAAAAGTGCGATCTCGGAGAAGAATACATGAAACTTGCGATCTTGATTCCTGTCTACAACGCCGAGAAGTATCTTGGCGAATGCCTCGCGAGTGTCCGCGCGGCGGGCGAGGCGTTCCTGCGCGCGCCGACGCGCGACGGCGCGCCGTGCGCTTTCGGCGTCTTCTGCTGCGACGACGGCTCAAAGGACGGCTCGCTCGCGTTTCTGCAGGACTACGTGGCGAAGTTGCGCGATGTGGCAAGTCCCTTCGCGGACTTCCGCGTGACGACGCAGGCGAATGCGGGCGTCGTCGCGACGCGCAATCGGCTGATGGACGAATTGCCGAGTGACTACGATGCCTTCGCGTTCATGGATTCGGATGACTTCATCAAGCCCGAGATGTACGCCCGCCTCGCCGAGGCGATGGAGCGCACGGGCGCGGATGTCGCGGAGGGCGAGTGGGACGGCGAAGAGCGCGTCATCGACGACATGTCGGTCTACTGCCTCAGGCGGACCGCGCCTGGGAAATGGATTAATGTCATCAACAAGATCTACCGTCGTTCGGCGGTCGGCGCGATCCGCTTCCGCACGGGGCTCGCGTTCGAGGAGGACTTCTTTTTCAATAGCGAGGTCAACGCGGCGATCACGCGCAAGGTGCTTGTGCCAGGACGCTTCTACACATATCGCAGCAACCCGACGTCCGCGACGAGCACGCTCAATCTGCGCAAGTATTTCGACTCAACGTCGCATCGCGTGCGGCTTTCGCTCGACGTGTTTTTGAAGGCGGGGCGCGTCCCGAAGGCGCTGGAAGGGGAGTGGCTGAAGGAACTTTCGAAAGACACCTATCGGATGTGCATCCGAAAGAACCTCAAGAAGAACCGCGACGCGGCGCTCAAGGGACAGCTCTTCTGCGAGGCAGGCGCGTTCCTTTCGCGGCTCGAGCGCGATGACGGCTTTCGTCCGACGGGCCTCAATCCAATCCAGTTACTCCTCTGGCGTGCGACACGGCGCGGGAATTTCGTCCTTGCCCGCCTCCTCGCCGCATTCACATAATGGGGCACCCGAGGAGAACCCATAAAAAATGCTTTTTGGTATAATTGAGGTATATGTTGCCCGAAAATAAGAACATCGACTGGAAGGTGCGCTGGGAGCGGCGTTGTCGCCGCAAACGCCTCAAGCACGCGCTCGAGGCTCCGTTCGAGTGGGTTGGGATCGGCCTTGGCTACCTTGTCCTGACATCGCTACCGCATCGTGCGCTTCTCGCCGTTTGCGACTTTGCCGCATGGGTCATGTACACGTTCGACCGCGTCGGCCGCCGTCGGTCGCTCGAGACGCTCCATGTTATCGAGGGGACGTGCCGCGGCGCGGAGGGGACGGCCGACTTCGATGTTGAGCACGCGCCCTACGACCCGACGCCGCGCGAGGAGAAAATTATCCGTGGATCTTACCGCAACATGGCGCGGACGGTCGGCCACGCTTTTTGGACGTGCCGTGGCGCGGTCAAGAAGGTGAAGGCGGTTGGCGAGATGTGCGATGCGGGCAAGACATTTCTCAAGACGAACCGCCCCGCCGTCACGGTCTCGGCGCATCTCGGCTGTTGGGAGATCCTCTCACAACTCGCGTTCTTGGAAGGTCACCCCATGATGTCTGTCGCCAAGGACATCGGAACGCGCGGCATGACGCGCCTCCTCATGAAGGCGCGCCGTTCAATTGGTCAGGAAATCGTCTCGGCGGAGGGCGCGTTTAAGCCGCTTATGGCGGGCATCAAGGCGGGCAAGTCGCTTGGGCTTCTTGTCGATCAGATGGTTTCGCCCGACAAGGGAGGTGTTTGGATCCGCTTCCTCGGCCGCCCCCTGCCCGTCTCGGCCGCGCCAGCGTTCTTCGCCGCGAAGGCGAAATCTCCAATCGTCGTCGCGTGGTCGCGGCCTCTCGCCGACGGACGCTATCGCTGCGAGGTTCTCGGCGTCATCTCGCCCGATGAGGCGCGCGACGTGTGGCGGACGACGCAGCGGTGCGCGACGATGCTTGAAAAGGTCATCCGTCGCCACCCGTCGAAGTGGGTGCTCAATTATAACTACTTCCGCGAGCCTGTCAAGGCGGCGGATCTTGAGGTGCTTGCGGCGCGGGAGGCGAAGAAGGAATGATTGGGTTTTTTCATATTCTGCAGTTTGTGCTTATGTTCGCTGTCTCCGTCGCGCTCGCGCTCGTCGCGGGACGGCGGCGTGAATGGCGCGGCGGACTCGCCGCGATGGCGTTCGTCTTCCTCGGTGTCGCAATCAACGAGTTCGATTTTCTCTTTGACCGAATGTCGTCGCCGTGGTTCGACGAGCCGGAGGTCGTCCCGATCATCACGTCGCTTGTCTGCGCCGCGCTCTGCGTCGCCCTCTGGCGCGGCTCAACGCGGACGGCCCTCTTCGAGGTCTGGCGCAACCGACGCTTCTTTCTGCTCGTCTGGGGGCTTCTCTTCGTCTCGCTCTTCGCGAATGGTATCCGGAGCAAGCACCTCTGGGCCGTTCTCGCACCAGAGATGACGGATAGCTGGTGGGTTCGCAAGTTCGCCATGGAGATGACGAAGCTCTTTGGCCACTTTCTTCTTCTCAACTGGGCCGCTCTCTTCTTCATGGACGAGTGGCATCGCCTCGTCCACCGCCCCTCGCCACATGAGCATCTCTTGCACGAGAATGAGCTTGTCGAAATCGGGCAGGGTGCGCGGCGTGTCTGCTACCGCATCGGCGAGACGGGTTACTGCGTCAAGTTTTTGCGCGACCCGAATGACAAGACGTGGGGGCGCAAAATCGGGCTCCGCTTCCGTCTCATGCTCCTCACAGGGCGCTTTGACCGAGAGCTGAACCTCAACTGCCAAGAGGCCGAGGCGATGGTGCGCGCACGCCTTTGCGCGGGCGCGGACGTTGCGGCGGCGTTCCCCGAGGTAATCGAGATTGTCTTCGACGAGAAGCGCGGCTACGGCATCTTAATGAACCTTCTTACGAATGCGGACGGCTCACGCATGATTCGTGCCGACAACGAGATGGCGCGTCGGAAGGATCCCGCCTTTGCGGCGATGGTTTACCCGAAGCTTGAGTCGCTTTTGAACGATCTCATCGAGATCTCCGCGCCGTTCTTTGAGCCGGCGAACATCCAAGCGCAGATACAAGCGGACGGCTCGGTGAAGCTTCGTCTCATCGACTTTGAGCCGATTGGCAAGCAATTCATCCCTGTCACGGAGTGGCTTCCCTTCGTGCGCCGCAATGACCTCCGTCGGCGGACAGACGAGTTTCTCAAAGAACTCCGCGAGAAGTATCTCAAGACATAACCGACGGAAGCCGGCCGCGTCCACCCCCTTGACGCGGGGGGGGGGGGATGGTAGAATAGAGTAAAACTGTTTTTGGTTTTTACTCATTTTGTCTTGACGCAAATAAAGGAACAAAACCCATGAAGAAGATTCTTGGTTTTATTTGTGCGGCGCTGACCGCGACGATTGGCTTCGCTGAGGCGACGGGCACTACCGAGACGGACGGCACCAATACGGACGGCGCGACCGGCACCGAGACGCAGGCCGAGACAACCGAGACGATTACCGCCATCGGTGTGAACTTCTGTAGCACGAAGGGCGCAGACACGACGAAAGCTCTCTTTGTGAGCGCGTGGACGAATAATACGGCATATGATGGTTCCTCCACGGTCTCGGGCACGATAGGCCTTTTTGATGGAAGCACAACGTTGTCCTTTTCGTGCAAGAATACGTGGACGCATACAAAACAGAGTAGTTCCGATAGCGAATCGAGTTCCTTCTTGAACGGCTATCTGGACGATGGCACAAATAATCAACATACAAGTGGTATTGAGATTTCGTGCACGAATATTCCGTTTGATTTCTATGATGTCGTTATCTACTATGCGTCTGATGGTGACACGTCCCAGTTTACCGCGCCGACGGTCAATGGTGCGCGGTGGACGGCTGACACAAGTTGCCCGTCCGTTGCGAAGAAGGGCTCGGATAACTGGGGCTCGTCTGCTTTCAACAATGGCGCATGCACATATGGCGCGAATGTCCTTCGCCTTGTCGGCCTTTCGGGCGACCTGTCTATCGCCTCTTCGGGTGATCATAAGACTGGCTATCGCGGCTCGATTGCTGCGATTCAGATTGTGAAGTCGAATCACGGCATCTTCGGCTTTGACTTCAATTCGCGGGCGAAGCAATCAACTAACGGAACGGCGACATTTGCGGCATCTACGGTTGGCGAACTGATCCCCTGCGCAAACTGGGTTCATTGCTTCGACGCACCAAATAGTTCGACGAATTTCGTCTCAAAGACTTCTTCCGTCTCGGCGACGTGGAGGTGTAACAATGTCTATTCGACGGACTCCGATCGAGACTCGGCAACGGACGCAACCTTTATTCATGGCTATCTGGACGATGGCACTGGCATCTCGATTGCGTGCACGAATATTCCCTTCGCCAAGTATGACGTCGTCATCTACATGGCGACAGATGCGTCGAATAAGAAATTCACCGCGCCGACGGTCAACGAAAAGCAGTATACGTATGACTCCGCAAATCCGGCGAAGGCGAAGTTGGGGGAAGACAATTTTGGCGATTCGAATGTTCATGATTCTTGCGCGTATGGCACGAATGTCTTGCGTGTCCGGGATCTTGAAGGGAATCTGACGATTAAATCAACCGCTGGCACAGATGCCCGTGGTTGCATTGCCGCGATTCAGATTCTTGCCTCGCCCGAGACGATGACGGTTGGGGGCGCGGATAAGACCACGAAGAACTGGTCAGAGACGAGCATTTGGCAAGATAATACCGCTGCGACGAACGATCTCGTTGAAGTCGATCTTCAGGGGGACGCGACGGTCACGCTTGATACTGATTTGAACCTTGACCAGCTGACGGTGAGAAACGCTCACACGTTGACGCTTAAGAACGCGGACCCGGCGAAGGCGGTCTCGATTGATTTCATCGGCTTGAAGGACGGCGCGACGCTCGCGATTGCGGACGAAGCGTTGACGAATGTCATTAACAACGCGGCGTTTTATAGCGCGCTGATCAACGATTATGAGACGCCGTCAACCCTTATCTCGCGCGCGTACGGCAATATCTATACGCAGGGCGCGGGCGAGTCGGGTTCCTCTAAGACCATCAATGCGCAGGGCGGCTCGATTACGCTTTCGGGTGTGGGCAAGACCTACTACGTGAACGGTGGCTTTTCGGGAACAAAGACGACGGTTGTCTTTGACGGCGCGACGATTGAGTATGGCAATAACCAACTGGGCGTTGGTCAGGCCGACTACATTTTGAGCAACGCGACGGTTAAGGCGGATTCTTTCGTTCTTTCGCAGGGCGACGATGGTCGCACGGCTACCTTTACAATGAACGGTTCGTCGTCTGTGACGGTGACTGGCAATACGAATGAAGACAAAAACACAAGTTCCATCATGTTCGGCCACTGGAAGGGGCCTTCGACATTCACGATGAATGGCACATCGACGTTCACGGCCTCGAACGCGCAGGTTCTCGTTGGTAAGACGGGCTACAATCAGACGATCAATGTGAATGGCGGCATGTTCACGGCGAAGGGCATTAAGCTTGCGGGCAATGCCTCTGGAACGAACAAGTTGAACCTCAATGGCGGCACGCTTGCGCTGGGCGAAGTCGGCATTACAAGTTATTCAACGTCTCGCACGATGGCCATTGCGGTTGGCGGTGACGCGGCAATCGAGGCAACGGCCGCGACGCTCCCGATTTCGCAGGCGATGACGATCGCTGACGGCAAGACGCTCACGATCAAGAAGGCGACGACGCTTGAAGGTGACGTGACGGCGACGCTCTCGGGTGCGATTTCGGGCGCGGGCACGGTCAAGATTGAGGAGGGCATCACGACGGTTGACTTTGGGACGACGCGCACGACGACGCCTTTCGAGGTCTCGGCTAATACCGTCTTCAAGGCGAAACCCACGGCTGACGACGAGATTCTGACATTCACGCTGAAGGGCTTTACGGATAAAACAAAATTTGAACTTTACGATACAAACAATCAGAAGATCTCGGATGTTCAGGTCAAGATCGAGGGCGATCTTGTCTCGGTCACGGCGACTCCGATGTTCACGGTCTCGACGGCGGAGGCCGATCTCTCGACGACTGCGAACTGGTCGGGTTCTGAGTTCGTGAAGACGGGCGTGATTATCATCAACAATACATCGGGCGCGGAGACGACAATCACCGTTCCAGAGGCGTGCACGTATACGATGGTCTATGTGCGAGGCAAGGTGCGCTTCAAATTCTCGGAAAACGCAACGCTCTCAACGACTGGGTGCTCGATTCAGTTCCATGACGCGAACGCGGCGCTCGCCATTGATGGCGGAACGACTGAGGCTGAATACAAGAACACGATTACGGGCGATGGCAAGGTTGACGTGTATGGCACCGTTAAGCTGACAAAAATATCATCCTTCACGGGCGGCATCACGGTGAAGCCTGGGGCCTCTCTTTCGACATCGTGCTCGTGCGGCTTCGGCGCGCAGAGCGGCACGATGACGATTGAAGGCGGCGCGACGGTCGATTTCTCAAATGCGGGAACGCTCGCGGGGCTTGTCCTAAAGCCGACGAACACGAGCACGATTGGTCTTACGAACATCACGAGTCTCACGCGGAGCAGCGTGGCCCTTGACCTCTCGACGCTCGACCGCACGAATATGACGTATGGCTCGACCTTCAAGATTGTGACGGGAACGGCCGGGACGATCACGAGCAGCCTTATGACGCAAGTGAGCGGCGATGACTGGTATTCGCTTTCCTATAACGAAGCGGGGAGTGAACTTGTTGTCAGCAAGTTGGCGGACCCGAAGAAGAAGTTTATGCACTACGACTTCAACAGTCAGTCATCGGGTGCTGCGCAAAATCTCGCGAGTGATTCTGAATCCTATATTACTTCCTTCAATGATGGGAATGGAGCAACGCTGACATTAAGCAAACGCGGCAAGACGGGTACATCGGCGAAGATCGTTAGTGGCTCCACCCCGTATTATAGTGGGATTTCGGCTGGCAAGCAGTTCCTCTACTCGAAGGCTCTTTCCGTCACAACGGTTGCTCGCGTCATGTGTGCGCCTACATCTGGAAATAAGGTTATTCTGTGGGGGATTGGTTCGATGCAGCCGCAGGTCGATTCTGGTGCGACGAGTCTCTTCCTTGTCGCTGTTGATACGAATACGGTCGCGCTCGTCGAAGGAACGAGCACGGCTCGCGTTGTCCAAGAAATCTGTCGCGTTACGGGTATCAAGAACCTGACGACGGAATTCCATTTCTTTGCCATCGTGATTGATGGCGCGTTGGCGACGTTGTATGTCGACAAGTTGGCGCCTCAGACTGGCACGAACATCGCCACGGACCTTGGACAGTGCGGTCAGTTCGGTAGTACGTTCCGTGGTCTTCCGAATGACGGCTATCAGGCCGTTGACTCGACGGGCTATTATCTTGACGACTGGGCGATTTACGATCTTGCGCTCACGGCGGACGAGGTCAACGCGCTCCGCAAGAAATACTGCCCGACACCGTTCATGATCACGGCCGAGTAATTTTGCCCGTCATCCAACCCAAAAACGGCTCCCCCCTCGGAGCCGTTTTTTCTTTCGCCATTTTGGTGAATAGTCCTTGAATAGCCTTAGAGAACATAAAGAACATGTCGTTTTCCCAAAGGTGGACATGGCGAGGCGAAAGAAAATTACATGGAGCGGCCCGAATACTTTTCGGCATTGACTTTTTTTGCGAAAAAGGGTATTATAGAAGAGTTTTTCGGCGGGCGGATTCGCTCGACGATGGGCTTTTTGATATTTTTAACAGGGTATCGAACCTTTAAGGGAGACAAACGGGTATGGCGATGAACAACCAGTTGCTGGCGGTCGTCCAGCAGATTGAGAACGAGCGCGGCGTGAGCCGTGAGATTGTGCTGACGGCGATCGAGCAGGCGATTCAGCAGGCCTCGCGCAAGAACCAGAACGTCACGAACGACCTGCGCGTTGTCATCAACCGCAAAGATCTCTCCCTCCACGTTTACGATACGCTCGTTGCCTCGAACGACGACGTGGGCCCGGGCTTCATCTCCCTCGCGCGCGCCCAGCGCTTCAATCACGGCAACCCCGTGGCCGAGGGCGAGACGATTGAGGTTGAATTGCCCGCCTCTTTCCTCGGGCGCATCGCCGCGCAGACCTCGCGCCAAATGATCATGCAGAAGATTCGCGAGGCCGAGCGCACGAACACCTTTAGCGAATACCGCGACCGCGTTGGCGACATCGTCTCGGGCACGGTGAGCGCGATCTCGCGCCGCGACACGTATGTGACCGTCGGCAAGACTGAGATGATCCTCCCCGCCAAGGAGCGCATTCCCTCTGAAGACTACCAAGTCGGCGACCCCATCCGCGCGATCATCCTGCGCGTGGATCCTGAGGCGAAGGGCCCGTCGGTCATTCTCTCGCGCTCGAGCGGCAAGTTCGTTGAGGCTCTCTTCCGCCTGGAGGTGAGCGAGATTGCCGACGGCGTCGTCGAGATCATGGGCGTGAGCCGCGACCCCGGCTACCGCGCGAAGCTCGCTGTCCGCACGGCGAACGAGAACGTCGACCCCGTCGGCGCGTGCGTCGGCCAGCGCGGTAGCCGCGTGCGCTCGATCGTCAATGAGCTTTCGGGCGAGAAGATCGATATCGTGCGCTGGAACGAGGATATCCGCCTCTACGTCGCGGCGGCACTCGCGCCGGCGAAGTTGGAGTCCATTGAGGTCGACCCTGTCCAGCCCAACACGGTTCATGTCATCGCGGCGGCTGACCAGTATTCGCTCGCCATCGGCAAGCGCGGGCAGAACGTGCGCCTCACGACGAAGCTCACGGGCTGGCACATCGACATCAAGAAGTCCCTCGCGACCGCGAGCTTCGAAGATCAGAAGGCTGAGGCGATCAAGAACCTCGCCGAGATGTTCTCCGTCTCGACCGCCGTTGCGACGCAGATGGCCGATGCGGGTTATCTCACGGTGGACGGCATCGCCGAGGAGGACGAGCCGAGCTTCATCGCCGCGACGGGCCTCGACGAGGTTCAGGCGAGGGGCATCTACGCGGCGGCCAAGGCGGTTGCCGAGCTGACGAATGCGAACGAGTGAGGGAAGCGACAAGAATATGACCGACGAAATCCTGAAGAAACGCGCCGAGAAGCGCGCGCGAGCCGCCGCGCTCAATGCGGCGTTCTTCGCCGAGCAGCGCGCGCGCCTTGACGAGCACCTCCGTCTCGCGAAGGAGGCGGCCGAGAGCAAGACGCCTTCGCCCCTGACGGCAAAGCCCGCCGCACACGCGAAGATGACGGTCGCTCCTGCGCCCGTCGCCGCGCCGTCGCCGAAGGTCCACGCGCCGAAGATCGATGCGCCGAAGACCGCCGCCGAGAAGCCGACGATCCGTATGGCGCCGGGGTGGAAGCCGAAGACGCCCGCGCCGTCGCCCGCGCACACGTTCGGCGCGACGGGGCTTTCGCACACGGGTTTCAAGCCGCTACAGTCCGCGCGCCCCGCGCCGTCGATTTCGATTTCCGTCGCCGCGCCGCCGAAGCCGAAGGCCCCGAAGGCGGTTGACTACGACGATGATCCGAGCCGTAAGGGCAAGAAGGGTCGCGAAGGGCAGAAGAGTTTTGAGAAGCAGCGCGCGGTCGGCCGCGTCGCGCCCGCCGTGCCGGCGCAAGGTAGCCGCATCTCCGTCGATGAGACGAATAAGGAAATCTCGATTCGCGGCGCGGTGATCGTCAAGGATCTCGCCGCGAAACTGAACTTGAAGCCGAACCGCCTGATCGCGGACTTGATGGGGCTTAAGATTCTCGCGTCCATCAACCAGCGCGTTGAGCCAGATGTCGCGACGAAGGTCGCCGAGAAGTATGGCTTTAAGGTGACGATCGAGCACGCGCGCGACAAGACCGCCGCGAAGCCCGTTTTGAAGGCGATTGACGCGGACGATTTGATCCCCGAGGATCCGCCCGAGACCTTGAAGCCGCGCGCCCCGGTCATCACATTCCTCGGCCACGTCGACCACGGCAAGACGACGCTCATGGACTACATCCGCAAGGAGCACGTCGCGGCGGGCGAGGCCGGTGGCATCACCCAGCAGATTTCGGCCTACCAGGTCGATGTCGCGGGCAAGAAGATTACCTTCCTCGATACGCCGGGGCACGCCGCGTTCAGCGCGATGCGCGCGCGCGGTGCCCAGATTACCGACATCGCCGTCCTCATCGTGGCGGCCGATGACGGCATTATGCCGCAGACCGAAGAGTGCATCAAGGTCTGCCGCCAGACGGGCGTTCAGATTATGGTCGCGATTACGAAGGCCGATAAGCCGACGGCGAATGTCGACCGCGTCAAGCAGCAACTCCAGAAGATGGGGCTGACCCCCGAGGACTGGGGCGGCGACATCATCTGCTGCCCCGTTTCGGGCGTGACGGGTCTTGGCGTCGATGCGCTTTTGGAAAACATCCTCGTTCAGGCGGAGGTTCTCGAACTTCAGGCAAACCCGAACCGCCGCGCGAACGGCTTCGTCATCGAGTCCGAGCTTCAGCAGGGCCTTGGCCCGTGCGCGACCTTGCTCGTCACGGGTGGCACGCTTAAAGTCGGCGACGCGATTTTGATTGGTGAGCACTTCGGTAAGGTGCGCGCCCTTATCGACGACCACGGTCGCCGCATCAAGGAGGCCCCGCCCGCGACGCCCGTCAAGTGCACGGGCCTTTCGGGCGTTCCGGAGGCGGGTAGCGAGTTTCGCGTCATGCTGGACGAGAAGCGCGCGCGCACGCTTGCTGAGCAGACCGCGCAGGAGAAGAAGGAAGAGGCTCTCTCCACATCGAAGGCCGCGACGCTTGACGCGCTCATGAGCGCGATGGCGGCGGAGGGCAAGCGCGAGCTCAATGTCATCGTGAAGTCCGATACGCAAGGCTCTTTGGAGGCGATTGTCCAGGCGCTCAACGACATCAAGTCTGAGAAGGTCGGCCTCAACGTCATCGGTACGGGGACGGGCAACGTCTCGCTCACCGATGTTAAGTCGGCCGCCGCAGGCAAGTCGATTATCGTCGGCTTTGACATCGGCAACGACGCAGGCGTCCAGAACCAGGCGCGCCACGACGGCGTTCGCATTAACTCGTTCCGTATCATCTACGAGCTTCTTGACCATGTCAAGAATTGCATGCTTGACCTGCTGCCGCCCGAATACAAGGAGGTCGTCCTCGGCCACGCCGAAATCAAGGCGATCTACGACATCGGCAAACTCGGCAAGATCGCGGGCTCGCAGATGCTCGACGGCAAACTCGTCGCGAAGGAGAAGTTCCGCATTTTGCGCGGCGGCGAGAAGGTGTGGGACGGCAAGGTCCAGACCCTGCGCCACTTCAAGGACGAAGTCAAGGAAGTGACAGGCCAGCAGGAGTGCGGCGTGTGCTTCGCAAACTACGAGCTCTTCCAGGTCGGCGACACGATTGAGTGCTACTCGCTCGAGGAGTTGCCGCGCTCGCTTTAGCGGGCGCGTCGCGTTGACCTCGACCGCGAAAAAGGGTAAAATTTTAAAGGTAGTCCATTAGAGAGAAGGTAAACACCATGTTCGAACGACTCAAGCAGCTCTTTTCGACCGACATCGGCATCGACCTCGGTACCGCCAATACGCTCGTCTACGCGAAGAACCGCGGCATCGTCATTCGCGAGCCGTCGGTCGTCGCGATTCAGGCTGGGTCGAAGCGCGTTCTCGCGGTCGGCGAGGAGGCGCGGCGGATGCTCGGCTGCACGCCGGGGAACATCGTCGCGATTCGTCCGATGAAGTCGGGCGTGATCGCCGACTTCGACATCACCGAGGCGATGCTCAAGTACTTCATCTCGAAGGTCTGCCCGCAGACAATTCTGACGCGCTATCTCAAGATCAAGCCGCGTCTCGTCGTCGCCGTCCCCTCGGGCATCACCGAGGTCGAGAAGCGCGCCGTCGAGGAGGCCGCGCATGATGCGGGCGTCGGGTCGGTCTTTCTCGTCGAGGAGCCGATGGCGGCCGCGATTGGCGTGGGGTTGCCCGTCTCGGAGCCAGCGGGCTCCATGATTGTCGATATCGGTGGCGGCACGTGCGAGGTCGCGATTATCTCGCTCGCGGGCATCGTCCACAGTTACTCGGCGCGTCAGGCTGGCGGCGACGCGATGGACGAGGCGATCATGGCCTACATCAAGCGCGTCTATAACCTCATGATCGGCGAGCGCACAGCCGAGTCGATCAAGATCAAGATCGGCAGTGCCTTCCCGACGGGCGAGGAAACAACGATGGAGATCAAGGGTCGCGACATCGTCGCGGGCTTGCCGAAGACGCTCACGATTTCGTCTGAGGAGATTCGCTCGGCGCTGAAGGACACGGTCGCGCTGATTGTCGATGCCGTGCGCTCGACCCTCGACCGCTGTGAGCCAGAACTCGCCGCCGATCTCGTCGACCGCGGCATCGTTCTGTCGGGCGGCAGTTCCCAGTTGCGCGGCCTTGACAAGCTTCTGGCACAAGAGACGGGCCTTCCAGTCGTCGTTGCGGACGATCCGTTCTCGGCCGTCGCGGAGGGGACGGGCGTCGTCATGAACGAGCTCGACTTCCTCGCCAAGAACAAGCGCGCGTCGTGAAGGCTCGTTCGACCGGCGCCTTTCTTCTTCTCGCGCTGGGCGTCCTCATCGCGCTCGGTCTTCTGCTCTCGCGTTCGGCCGCGTGCGAGGCGGTCTATCCTGTCGAGCGCGCGAAGAGCCTCTTTATGCGCCATGTTTTCTCGCGCGCCGTCGGGCTCTTTCGCGGGGCTGAGGCCGAGGCCGAGAACATCCGTCTCCGCCGCGAGATTGCCGCGCTCTCGCTTCTTGGGGGCGAGGTGGATCGGCTCGACGCCGAGAACGAACGTCTTCGCAAAGTGCTTTCGTACGCGCGGCGCACGGGCGGCGAGTGGATTGCCGCGCCCGTCCTCTCGCAAGGCGGTGGCGCGGCCCCCGCGCATAACATCTTGCGCATCGGCAAGGGTTCGCTCGATGGCCTCGTCGAGGGCGCGGCCGTTGTTGTTCCCGAGGGGCTTGTTGGGCGCGTCGCCGCGCTTTCGCCGCACACGGCCGAGGTGCGGCTTCTGACAGACCCATCGGTCAAGGTTTCGTGCGAGATTGAGACGGGCGAGGCTCAGATGCCGAGCGGCATCCTCTCGGGTGGCACACGTGACGCGCTTCTCCTCAAGCACGTCGTCACGCTCGGTGACATTCCGCCGCGCGCGCGCGTCGTGACGTCGGGTTTGGGCGGCGTCTTTCCGCGCGGTCTTTCGGTCGGCACATTCCTCTCGGGCGAGCGCGTTCTGCCGGCCGTCGATCCCGCTACGCTCGAGGATGTCTTCGTTCGCCGTGAAAAGAAGTAGTCTCTTCTTCGTCTTGGCTCTTTTCGCGCTCGTCTTGGGCGCGGCGGCCGAGGAACTTCTCCCGAAAATCTCGGGCGTGGGCTTTCCATTTCTCCTCGCGGTTGTCCCGTTTGTCGCGCGTCGCCGCCCGATTCTTCTGCCGCTCGCCTATGCGCTCGCCGCCGGCGCGACGGAGGACGCGCTCTCGGCTTTGCCGGCTCTCGCGAGCGCGGGCTTCTTCCTCGCCTTTGTCTCGCTCATGCGTTGGACGCGCCTTCCGAAGTCTGTCGCCTTCCTCGCCTTTGCGCTCTATCACGCCTACCTCTCCCTCTGGTGTTCGTCCTTCTCAACGCCGCTTTTTATGCGCCTCGCCGTCGCGCTTCCTGTCGGGGCGGTGACGTTCGGCGCGATGCACTTTCTCCTCGCGTGGGTCGAACGAAAGGCGGCTCTGGATGAGGTTGAATAGGGCGATTAAGACAGAGGTCGGCTCCGCCGTCCTGTGCCTCGTCTCGGCCGCGCTTTTTTTCGTCGGCTTCCTTGTTCTCGCCTTCGCCCTCCACCATGTCCAGGTCTCACGCTCGGCCTCCTACGGCTACGCCTCGGCGCGGCAGTCGATCCGCCGCGTTCAGACCGACGGCGCGCGCGGGCGCATCCTTGACCGTCACGGCGAGGTGCTCGCCGAGAACCGCCTTCAGCGCGTCCTCGTCTGCCTGCCCGAGTCGTTTCAGCAGAAGAGTTGGGATGGAGCGGCGCGCGCCATCTCGAACGCGGTCGAGTCGCTCGCGCACGCGCTCGGCCGAAAGAATCCGCTCACGGATCAGGCGATTCGCCGTCACGTGTCTCGTTCGCTCGCCTTGCCGCTCCTCGTCTGGAGCGACCTGAACGCGCGCGAGATGGCGGTTTTCGCGGAAAACGAGGCGGATCACCCGGGCTTCAAGATCGAGGAGCGACTCGTCCGCGCCTATCCGAAGGGGTCGCTCGCCGCGCACCTCTTGGGCTATGTCGGGCGCGCGCGTGGCGAGGCGGAGGCAGGCGATGAGAAATTTAGTTTCTTCCAACCCGAGATGAGCGGGCGCGCGGGGCTTGAACTTTACTACAACAGTTTTCTGCGCGGCGTGCCAGGTGAGAAGAAGGTGCTCGTCGATGCGCGCGGCTTCGCGATTCGCGAGTGGAACGTCGTTGAGGCGCAGAAGGGCCCCGACTTAACGCTCGCGATTGATGCGCGCGTGCAGGCCGCCGCCGAGCGTGTCCTCACGGGCGAGAAGGGCGCGTGCGTCGTCCTCGACCCGCGCACGGGCGAGGTGCTGGCGCTTGCGAGCGCGCCCACTTTCGACCCGAATGACTTTGTTCCCATCCTCACGCACGAGACGTACGCGCGCGAAGCGAACGACCCGAAGAAGCCACTTCTCAATCGCGCGAGTGGCGGCGCGTATGCGCCGGGGTCGACGTTCAAGCCCATCACGGCCCTCGCGGGGCTTTCGGTCGGCTTTCCGCCAGACGAGACATACGACTGCACGGGTGTCTTTGACTTTGGCTCCCTGCATCTGCGCTGCTCCACGCGCTGGGGGCACGGCCCCGTCGATATGCGCCACGCGCTCATGAAGAGTTGCAACCCGTATTTTTGCAATGTCGCCATGGACATTGGGACGAACGACCTCATTCGGACGGCGCGCCTTTTTGGCCTCGGCGCGAAGACGGGTATCGATTTTGGCGTCGACAGGGCGGGCGTCGTCCCCGACGCGGCGTGGAAGAAACGCACGTACGGCGAGCGGTGGTACGCGGGTGACCTCGCGCAGATGGCCATTGGTCAGGGGATGCTGCTCGTCTCGCCGCTCCAGATGGCGCGCGTCGCGGGGGCGATTGCAACAGGCTTTCTCGTGACGCCGCGCCTCAAGGCCGATCTCCCCGTTGAGCGATGCCCCCTCGCGATCCCCGAGAAAGATCTCGCCATTGTGCGCGAGGGAATGCGCCTCGTCGTGGCGGGTGACGGCGAGAGCCGTGGGACGGGCTTTCGCGCGGGGCAGGGCGTTCCTGTTCCTGTGAGCGGCAAGACGGGGACGGCCGAGGTCGGTCATGGCGCGTCGCGCCGCAAGAATGTCTGGTTCATCGCCTACGCGCCGAGCGAGAACCCGACGGTCGCGCTCGCGCTCGTCATTGAGAACGGCGAGTCGGGTGGCGGTACGGCCGCGCCCAAGGCGGCGGAAGTCCTCAAGGCGGTCTTTGAAAAACCATGAAGTTCTTGCGACAGTTCAACTGGATTCTCTTCTTCGCGATGCTCGCGCTCGTCGCGCTCGGCACGATGACGATTTGGTCGGCGGGGCACGCGCGCGAGGCGATCTTTCACGGCATGTGGAAGAACAACCTCTCGGCCGCGCTCGTCGGTCTCGTTTTCTACTTCATTCTCGCCAAGATTGACTATCGGCGGCTCCTCGATCTTTGCGCGTGGCCCCTCTTCTTCGCCGCGCTCGCGATGCTCGTCGCCGTCCTCTTCTTAGGTTCCACGGTCTACGGCGGCCGCCGCTGGCTCTGGTTCTTTCAGCCGAGCGAGATTTCAAAAATCTGTATTCTTTCTCTTCTCGCCTCGTTCCTCGGCGCGTCGGCGCGCGATCTCTCGTTCCGCCGTTTTCTCGTTGCGGCCGCGCTGATGGGAATTCCCATTCTCCTCATTCTCGCCGAGCCCGATCTCGGCACGGCGCTTACGCTCGTTCCCGCCATCGTCCTCATGATGCTCGCCTCGGGTGTCTGGCGCAAGGGACTTCTCGTTCTGCTCGCCGTGGGGGCGATTCTGTCGCTTGCCGTCCTCGGCGCGGTCTATGAGGCGGAGCGACCGGGCGTTCCGCCGGCGCGGCGCGCGGCGATTCTTAAACTTCTACCCCTTCGCGACCATCAGGTGAAGCGCGTTAAGGTATTCCTTTTCCCCGACGAGGATCAACTCGGCTCGGGCTACAATCTGCGGCAGGCCAAAATTGCCATCGGCTCGGGGGGGCTTTCGGGGAAGGGCTTCGGTCGGGGCGAGACGAACCACCTCAAGTATCTGCCGCCCGCCGTTTCGATGAACGACTTTATTTTCTGCGTCTACGCCGAGGAGACGGGCTACCTCGGAACGCTCGCGCTCCTCGTTCTTTTCGCGCTCGTCGTCTTTCCCTGTCTCTGGGTCGCGCTCCTCGCACGCGACCTGCGCGGAAGGCTTCTCGCGCTCGGCGTTGCCGCGCTTATCTTCGCGCACGTCTACATCAATATCGCCATGTCGATCGGGCTTCTACCGATTACGGGGCTTCCCTTGCCGTTTATCTCATCGGGGCGCACCTTCCTCGTGACGGTCATGTGCGCGCTCGGCCTCGTCCAGTCGGTCTCGCTCCATCGCGGTTTGCCCTCGGAGGAGGCGGCATGAAGGTCGCGCTGACAGGTCCCGTCGCCCTCGAACTCATCGCCGCGTACGCGCAGAAGGCGGGCTTTGATGTGATGCCGCAGGATGTTTCGCTCGCGGCTTTCCGCCCCGACTTTGTTTTTGATGTGACGTCGCACGACGCGGTTCTTGAGAAGGAGGTTCCCAACTTCTACGACTCGCGCCTTGAACGTCTCGCGGGCGTGCCCTATTCGCTTGACGGCATTCGCGCGATCGTGTCGGAACTGTCGTGGGCTTCGCGCGCGCGAGGAGCGAAGGTGCTCGCCGTTGATGCGGACAATACGCTCTGGAAGGGCATTCTCACCGAGGACGGCGTCGAGGCGCTTCGCCCCTATGCGATCTTTCAGGCGGGGCTCAAGGCTCTTTCGCGGCGCGGTGTTGCGCTCATCCTTCTTTCGAAGAACAATGCGGACGAGATGGACGCCTGCCTTGACGCGCTCGCCGCGAAAGATCCCACGCTTCTCACGAAAGACGATTTCGTTTTTCGCAAGGTGAATTGGGCGCCTAAGGCGGGGAATCTCCTCGAGGTGGCCAACGCGCTCAACGTGGATCTTTCAAGCATCGTCTTTCTGGATGATAATCCGTTCGAGCGCGTGCAACTCTCGGCGCACCTGCCGACCGTCGCCGTCGCGCCGTGGTTGGGCTGGGCGGATGGCGCGTGGCGTGAGCGGCAACTCCTCCGCCGCCTCGACGAATACTATTTCTCGTCGGTTGGTGCGACGGCGGAAGACCGCCTTCGGACACAGGATCTTCAGGCGAACGCAAGGCGTCTTGATATGCGGCAGACGTTTGCCTCGCACGAGGATTACCTTCTTTCGCTGGGTCTTTGGGTTGAGCCGTCTCTCGCGACAACGCGTGACCTCGACCGTCTCGCGCAGATGGCCGCGAAGACGAACCAGTTCAACGCGACAACGCGCCGGCGGACGCGCGAAGATTTTGCTGCGCTTCTCGCCTCGCCAAACTTTCGCGTTTTCGTCTTCCGCGCGGGCGATCGCTTTGGCGAGCAAGGGCTCGTCCTCTATCTCGTCATCGATCTCAAGGCGGGCGCGATCCTTGACTTCGTGATGAGTTGTCGCGCGATGGGGCGGACGCTTGAACATTTCGCGCTCGCCTACGCCGAGAGGACGCTGGGGCGCACGCTTCGAATGGACTTTATTCCCTCGCCCAAGAACAAGCCGTTTGCGGAGTTCCTCAAGACGCGCACGGCGCGGACTTTTTTCACAGAACGCGAGGTGCGGCCATGACACGCCTCGACAAGATTCTTCTTGCGCGCTACCCCGACTTCTCGCGCTCGCGCCTCGAAGGTCTCGTGAAGGCGGGGCATGTGCGTGTTAACGGCGTGACGGCCGAGAAGGCGGGCCTGAAGGTCTCGGAGACGGACGAGATTGAGGTCTTTGTGCCGCCGCCCGTTCCTGCCGTGCCTGAGCCCGAGGACATCCCGCTTGATATCGTCTTTGAGGATGACGATCTCGTTGTCATCAACAAGCGCGCGGGGATGGTCGTTCATCCCGCGCCTGGCCACTTCACGGGGACGCTTGTGAATGCGCTTCTTCACCACTGTCCGAGCCTTTCGGGAATCGGCGGCGTCGCGCGCCCGGGCATCGTCCATCGGCTTGATCAGGATACATCCGGGCTTCTCGTTGTCGCCAAGACGCAGAAGGCGATGGACGCGCTCACGAAGGCGTTCTCGTCGCACGCGGCGATTGAGAAAACCTATCTCGCCGTCTGCCACCACCGTCCGCGCCTTGACGCGGGGCGCCTTGAGAATCTGATTGGGCGACATCCCGTTGACCGCAAGAGGATGGCGATTCTTGAGAAGAACGGCAAGCGCGCCGTGACGAACTGGAAGACCTTGGGCGCGCACCTGTGTGGGAACACGGAAATTTCAGTTATCCAATGCCAAATCGAAACGGGGCGGACGCACCAGATTCGCGTCCACATGGCCTCACTCGGTTGCCCGGTGATTGGAGATGCCGTCTACGGCAAGTCGGCACTCGACAAGCGGCTTAAGCCCGTTCCGGCGCGCCAGATGCTACACGCGTGGAAGTTGAAACTCCTCCATCCCGTCACGCGTGCGCCGCTTTCGTTCACCGCTCCCATCCCCGCCGACATGACGCCGTATTTGGATTGATGACGGGCTCGATCTCCTCATGCGTATGCGTCGGTATGGAGGAGGGGAAAAAGAATGTCGTTACGTGCGGTCGAAGCGGCGGTCGAGTTCGCGCGTTGATGTGAAAATCATGACGGGCTTGCCGCGCGGCGTCACGTAGGGCATGCGCGTTGTGGCGAGCGACTCGACGAGCCTCTTCGCGCCCTCATCCGTCAGCGTCCGCTTGGTGCCCGCGACTTCGCGTGCGACGGATTTCGCGACGAGCTCCTCGCGCCATCGAGTGCCTTGCGCACGCGCGCCGCCTTCGCCGAGGTCGTGGGCGATTGTCGCGAGAATGGTCGCGGCCTTCATCTCGCCGATGAGCGCGGGGACGGCATCGACCTTGAACGTGTCGGTGCCGAAGGCTTCCAGTTGGAAGCCCATCTTCTGGAGGACATCGAGCGCGCCCACGAGGCGCGCAAAGTCGGCGGGCGGAAGCTGCGCGACTTCTGGGATGAGGAGCGGCTGCGAGAGTGTCTCCACCGCGCCGTCCATCAACTTCTCGTAGGCGATGCGTTCGCACGCGGCGACGGGGTTGATGGTGACGAGACCTGAGTCTGTCTCGACGATCAAATAGCCACTCGCCGTCATGGCGAGAGTCTTGAACGACTTCCACGGTTTCGCGCGGACACCGTCCGACGAGAATGAAATCTCCGTCTGGACGGGGCTCGGAGAAGGAAGAGGCTCGAACGTGCGCGCGAGAGACGGCGACTCGAAGGCGCGATCGCGCGGCACATCTTCGCGCGCGCGCGTGTCGTCGCGATCGGTCGTCGCAAGGGGCGTGGCCGTCGCTGCGTCATCGCGCCGTTCGATCGTCGGGACGGGGCAAAAGGTGGCGCGGATTGCCGTGACGAGCGCGTCTTTGACCGCCGCGTTGTTGCGGAAGCGCACTTCGCGTTTCGTCGGATGCACATTGACGTCGACAAGCGACGGATCCATGTCGAGGAAGAGAAGAACCGATGGCCGAACATCGGCCTCACGGCGCGGATACGCCTCGCGCAGGGCGTAGGCAACGGCGGCGGCGCTCGCGGGGCGGCGGTTCACGAAGACGAAGGGCTCGCGGCGCGTCGGCGTTGAGAGGTTGGGCTTCTCGACGTAGCCCGTGACGCGCACAATCGCGTTTGCGACGGGCGTGGGAAGGGGCGAGACGGCCTCCATGAATGCTTCGCCGAAGAGGTCGCGGACGCGCGATGTCAGGTCGTTCGCGCGCGCGAGGCGGTAGGTCTCGCGGCCATCGACGATGAGCGTGAAGGCGATCTCGGGGTGTGCGAGCGCGTGGACGGTGAAGACGTGCTTTACGTGCCGCTCTTCGGTTGCCTGGGCGCGAAGAAACTTGCGCCGCGCGGGAACATTGCAGAAGAGGTCTTGAACGTCGATGCGGGTTCCTGGGGGGCAGCCCGCCGCGCGGACATCGGAGAGCGTGCCCGCATCGACTTGGATGAATGTGCCCTCGTCGGCATCGTGCCGCCGCGTTGTGATTGAGAAGCGTGAGACCGAGGCGATGGAAGGGATGGCCTCACCTCGGAAGCCGAGCGTGGCGATGTGTTCAATGTCGTCGACATCGCGAATTTTTGAAGTCGCCTGCCGTTCCAACGAGAGAAGCGCGTTCTCGCGCGTCATGCCCGAGCCATCGTCCTGAACCGAGACGAGTTTCGCGCCGCCTTTTTCGATGGTGATGCGGATATTTGTCGCGCCCGCGTCGATGGCGTTCTCAACGAGTTCCTTGACGACGCTCGCGGGCCGCTCCACAACCTCGCCTGCCGCAATTTTGTTTGCGACGTGGAGGGGAAGAACGCGGATCGTGCCGTCGTTGACCATCTTTCTCGGCCTACTTCTCGAGCGTGATGCCCTTGCGCAAGTACGTCGGCTCGTCGAGGTTTTGACCGTGCCATTCCGCATGCGCCGTCTTGTCGAAGCGACCGAGACCTGGCGCGTTGAGAGCGAGCGGATCGGCCTTTGCGCGTGCGCGCGCGCGTCCCGTTGTGTTCTTGTCGTGTGGCGAGGTTGCGCGCGGTGTCTCGAAGAGGAGCACGACGACCGAGAGACGCCCCGAGAAAGTCTCCTCGTCGTTGACCGTGCCGAGATCGAAGGTAATGCGTGAGCCGAATGCCTGCTGAAGGCCGTTCGCGATGGTGTCGAGCTCGGCGAGACGGAGATCTTCACCTGCGAGAACGCCGCAAATCGCGGCGCGGACGGGCGTGTTGGCGGTCGCGAGAAGTTCGGAGCGTAGGAGTTGGTCAACCGCCTCCTCCGCGCGGGTGGGACCCTGGCACGTCGTGACGGCGAAGCGTCCGCGCCCCGCTTGTTGGGCGATGAGGCGAAGGCGCTCCACATCGAGGCGAATGTAGCCCGGCTTTTCGATGAGGCGCCAGAAGAGGGCGATGCCGCTCGCGAGTGTGTCCGTCGCGCGCCGAAGAGCCTCCTCCATGTTGTCGATGCCGCCGACGAGCGTGTCGAGCGGCAAAAGGAACGTGGACGAGGCGGCCTCTTCGAGTGAGGCCGTCACGCGGTTTGCGTTGCGCCGACGATCTTCGCCCTCAAAGGAGAAGGGGAGCGTCGCGAAGACGAGCGAGGGGATGCCGTTCTCGGCGAGTCGTTTGGCGATTTCGACCGTCGCGCCGCCGCCCGTGCCGCCACCGAGGCACGTGAGGACGATCGCGAGTCGGACGCCCGTCAGGCGCTCGTCAAGAGCCGTGATGGAGTCGCGCGCGGCCAGCTGGGCGTTGACAACATCGCCGCCCGCGCCGAGACCCGAGAGGCGGTCGCCGCCCAGAAGGACGAACGCGTCGTCGTCTTCTTGGGCCGTGTGGGCGTCGGTGTCGCAGACGACGAAGCGCAGGCCTTCACCAAAGGCGCGGCGGACGCCGTAGGCCATGCGCGCGCCGGCCGTGCCGACGCCGATGAGGACGAGGGGTGTCTGGTTGCTCATGAGAAGAATTTCTTGAAAAGGCCGCTGAGAATCGGCGCACTTTGGGGTTCGCTCGTCTGCGCCTGAAGAAGCGCGCCTGAGATGGCGGCGAACGAGGCGGGGTTCTCCACATCTTCAAGGCCGTCTATGTGGAGGGGGCGGCCGATGCGAACGGCGCAGCCGAAGACGCGCTCGGCGATGGCATCGATGCCGTTGAGCGCGGCACCGCCGCCCGTGAGGACGCAGCCCGCGTGCAAGAGCCCGAGGAGCCCCGCCGCTTCTAACTTCTCGCGGATGATATCGAAAAGTTCGGTGACGCGCGCGTTGACAACGGTCTTCAGGGCGTGGCGCGAGATTGTGTAGTCGCGCATGAGGGCCGACGCGCCCGCGACCTTGACGCGCGGCTCTTCGCCCGATCGGGCGGCGAGATCGGCTGAGGCCTCGTGACGCTTGATTTCCTCGGCCTGTGCGTTCGTCATCTGGAATGCGCGCGCGATGTCGTTCGTGACGTGGTCACCGCCGACGCCGATGACGCCCGCGGCGGCGAGGTAGCCGTCGGAATAGGCGGCGTAGCCCGTCGTGCCACCGCCGAGGTCCAGGACGAGAACACCGTTGCGCTTTTCGTGATCCTCCAAAACAGCATCGGCCGCGCACGTCGCGGCGAAGACACCCTCGCAAATTTCAAGGTGTGCGGCATCGGCCGCATTGCGCGCGTCCATGAATTTGTGACGGTCGGCGTGCACGCGCAGGACGTTGAGTTTCAGATTGTTGCCCGACATGCCTTCGGGGTTGGTGAGACCCTTGCGCCCGTCGAGGACGTAGTCTTGCTTGACGAAGTCGAGGAGCTCGCGATCGTCCGCGAGGGGAACGATGTCGGCCGCGCGTGCGACCTCCTCCATGAGATCGGGGTCAACGGCCTTGCCGCAGACGGGGACGTTCCCCTCGGCATGCGTCGCCTGAACATGCGCGCCCGAGACAACGAGGTAGGCGTTACCAATCTCGATGCCCGCGCCGCTCGCGTCCATGGCCTCGGCGGTTTTGCGGAGGACGGAGCGAATCGAGTCGCGCGCTTGGTCGATGTTGCAGATTTCGCTCTTGCGGACGTTGGACGAGGGAATCTCGGCGTGGCAGAGAATGCGCAGGCGACCGCTCGCCTCGGTCTGCGCAACGGCGAGGAGCGTGCGCGTCGTGCCGATTTCAAGGGCGGCGTAGATGGGGTTCATCTTAAAGATCCTTTCGTGTCGGCGTAGATGCGTCCAGGCGTGGAAAAGTCCGTCGCGTTCCAGATGACGGCGTCGTCCGCGACACGTGCGCGGATGGCGTCTCGCACGTGCGTGAGTTGGCGGACGAGGCTCGCGCGCGAGGCAGGCGTCTCTTCTTCATCCATGCCCTCCCACGCGATTTTGAGCTGCGCGTAGCGCGTCCCCGTTGAAATCGTCGCGAGCAGATAGTCGCGGCGCGAGAGGTCAATGTCGAGAAGCCCGATTTCCTGCAACGCGGGGTCGTGGCACGCGGCGATGAGGTGGATCGCGGCGCGCGCGCGTCCAGTGAGACGTTGGCCCCGCGCCGTGAGGGGCGCGGTCTTTTCGAGGATGACGGGTAGAAGTTCCGTCCCGCGCATAAACTCGAAGACGACACCCTCTTCGTCGGCGACGCGCCCCGTGTTCGCGCTTTTCTTCTTTCCCTTCAGCGCGAGGCGCGCGATCGGCGTGCGCTCTTCAATCGTCACCGAGACGCGGTCGGGGAGGTGGCGGCGGATGACGATCTCGCGCAAGTTTGGAATTTTGCGGAGCGTCTCCTCGCGTTTCTCCTCGAAGTCGATTGTCGCGAGGTTCGCGCCGTTCGTGAGCCCCAGACAGTGCGCGAGGACATCTTTCTTGACCATCTTGCCCGCCTCAATGGAGACTTGCTTTTCGGCATCCGTGATGGCGCAGAGCGCGAGGTAGCGCGCACGAAGATGCGTGAAGGCGAGGATAAGCGCCGTCGCGACGGCGACGAGGAGAAGGGCGAGGAAGATCGCCTTGATGAGCCCGCGCCGAGGCCGATGGATGCGATTGACCTTCATGTGTCAAAGGCGGCCGTTGAGAGAATGCGGTCGCAGACCTGCGCGAACGTGAGACCCGTCTTCATGCCCGCCTTGGGGACGAGCGAGTGCGGCGTAAAGCCTGGCGAGGTGTTGAGCTCAAGGACGAAGGCATCGTCTTCGCCCGAGACGCGGAAGTCGACGCGCGTCACGCCGCGGCAGCCGATCGCATCGTAGGCGCGCTTGGCGAGGAATTTAAGTTTCTCCTCAAGGGATGCGGCCGTCGGCGGCAGGAACTCGTAGCGCGTCTCGTTAGAGCGGTATTTCTCGTCGTAGCCGTACCAGCCACCCTTGGCGATAATCTCAATGGCGGGCAGACATTCGCCGTCAATGATGCCGACGGTAAACTCGCGCCCTGGGACGAACGCCTCAACGAGGATGACGCCAGTCTCGCTTGTGTGCTTTTCGACTTCTTCAAGCGCGGCGTCGCGCTTGGTCGCCCATTCGTCCGCCGTCGTCACTTTTGAGATGCCGACGGAGCTTCCGTCGCACGGGGGTTTCACGACGACGGGAAGCGGCAGGGGAGATTCAGCCGTGTTGCGGTCGGCGAGGGCCCACGGCGCGGTCGGAACGCCCGCTTTCTCAAGAGCCTTCTTCGTCTCGATCTTGTCCATCGCGATACGCGAGGCGACGACGCCCGGGCCCGTGTAGGGAATCTGGCGCGCGTTGAGGGCGGCCTGCACGCCGCCGTTCTCACCCCAGCCGCCGTGGAGCGCGATGTAGACGGCATCCACGTCCTCGGGGAGCGCGTCGAGGCTCTCGCGCTTCAAGTCAATGGGCGTGACCTCGTATTTGCCGAGGCCGAGAAGGGCGTTTGCGATGTTCGTTCCAGAAACGAGCGAGACTTCGCGCTCGCTCGATGTGCCGCCCATGAGAACTGCAATTTTTTTCATCTCGTCTAAAACTGGAGAAAGGGGTTGGACTCTTTTTCGTCACCAATCGTCGTCTCGGGTCCGTGGCCCGGGATGACGCGTGTTGCCTCGTCGAGCGCGGCGAGGCGGCGGAGGCTTTCGCGCAGTGTCGCCATGTCGCCGCCCGAGAAGTCCGTCCGTCCAACGGAGCCGGCGAAGAGCGTGTCGCCCGAGAAGAGAATCTTTTCGTCCTTGAAGAGGTAGGAAACGCCGCCGGGCGTATGCCCAGGTGTCGGAAGGACCTCGCATCCAAACGCGCCCGCCTCTTTCTCGGCGACGCGGAGGTTCTTCGGTCGCGCGATGGCGGGGTAGTCGGGCGGGCACTGGTTGAGCGGATGCGTGAGGACATCCCTATCTTTTTCGCCCACGTAGACGGCGACGCCTGGAAACGCCTTCTCAAGGTGATTGACGGCGCCGATGTGATCGAAGTGCGCGTGCGTGAGGAGAATCGCGTCGAGCGTGCGCGCGCTCTTCTGAAGCGCGGCGAGAATCGCCTCCGCCTCCGCGCCCGGGTCGATGACGAGCGTCTTGCCGAGCGCGTCCACGAGGGTGCAGTTGACCTGATAGGGACCGACTTCGAGCGTTTCGAGTATTTTCATTTCTTCAGGTAGTCGTTGATGCCCTTTGCCGCGCGACGCCCCTCGCCCATCGCGAGAATGACGGTCGCCGCGCCGAGGACGATGTCGCCGCCTGCGAAGACGCCGGGGATCGATGTCATGTTCGTTTCGGCCTTGACAACGATATTGCCGCGCGTGTTGACTTCAAGCCCCTCGGTCGTCGCGGGGATGAGCGGGTTTGAGGCGTTGCCGACGGCGACGATGACGGTGTCGACATCGAGGACGAATTCGCTGCCTTTGATCGCGACGGGGCTACGGCGACCCGAGGCATCTGGTTCGCCGAGTTCGTATTGAAGGCACTCAAGCCCCGTCACGCGCCCATTTTCGCCGAGGACGCGCTTCGCGTTCTGAAGCATACGGAACTCAACGCCCTCTTCCTGCGCGTGGTGAATTTCCTCGCGGCGGGCGGGCATCTCGTCGAGCGAGCGGCGGTAGATGAGGTAGACCTTTTCCGCGCCGAGGCGAAGAGCCATGCGGCTCGCGTCCATTGCGACATTGCCACCACCGAGGACGGCGACGCGCGTGCCGTGCCAGTAGGGCGTGTCGGCATGCTCTTCGTCGTAGGCCTTCATGAGGTTCGCGCGCGTCAGGTATTCGTTCGCGCTAAAAACGCCGTTTAAGTTTTCGCCTTCGATGTTCATGAACTTTGGCAGCCCCGCGCCCGTGCCGATGAACGCGGCATCGAAGTTCTTCATGAGATCTTGGAGGCTCTCGGTGCGGCCGACGCAGACGTTCGTCTCAATCTTGACGCCGAGCGATTTTAGGCTGTCGATCTCGCGCTGGACGATCGCCTTGGGGAGACGGAATTCGGGGATGCCGTAGACGAGGACGCCGCCGCACTTGTGAAACGCCTCGAACATCGTGACATCGTGCCCCGCCTTTGCGCAGTCGGCCGCGCACGTGATGGACGCAGGACCCGAGCCAATGACGGCGACGCGCTTGCCCGTCGCGGATGCAACCTCAACGGGCGCGGGCTTTTCGGAGGTGGTGCGCTCAAAGTCAGCGCAGAAGCGCTCGACGCGGCCAATCGCGACGGACTTTTCGACATCCTTGAGCATCTTGCCCATCGTGCAGAACTTCTGGCACTGCTTCTCCTGCGGGCAGACGCGACCGCACACGGCGGGGAGAAGGGACGTCTTCTTGATGATTGCGAGCGCGCCCGTGAAGTCGCCCTCGGCGGCCTTTGCGAGGAACGCGGGGATGTCAATTGCGACGGGGCAGCCTTGCATGCACGGCTTCGTCGGGCACTGGAGGCAACGGCTCGCCTCGCATTTTGCCTGCTCGGCCGTGTAGCCGAGCGCGACTTCGTTCATATTCTTCGCGCGCACGTGCGGATCTTGCTCCGGCATCGCCTGCGGCGGAATCGCCATTTTCTCTTTAGCAGTCATGATAAAAGAAGTTAAAAGGTGGAAGGGTTGGTGTCATCAGGCTTCTTTCGCGTCCGCCATCTTGAAGAGGTTGCACGTCTTCTCGCGCGCCTTTTGTTCCTCGGGTTTGAACGCGCCCATGCGGCTGAGCATTTGATCCCAGTCGACCTCGTGGCCATCAAACTCGGGCCCGTCCACGCAGACGAAGCGCGTCTTGCCGCCGACCGAGACGCGGCACCCGCCGCACATGCCCGTGCCGTCGATCATAATGGTGTTGAGCGAGACCGTCGTCTTCACGCCGAAGGGCTTTGTCGTGAGCGCGCAGAACTTCATCATGATCGGCGGGCCAATCGCGATGACCTCGTCAACCGCGCCGCGTTCGCACAGTTCCTTGAGCGGCGCGGTGACGACACCCTTCGTTCCCTTCGAGCCATCATCGGTGACGAGGACGAGTTTGTCGCCCGCGATCTGGCGCATCTCGTCCTCCATGACGAAGAGCGAGGCCGTGCGCGCGCCCATGATGATTGTGACATCGTGCCCTGCCGCTTTGAGTGCCTGGGCGATTGGGTGCATGGGCGCGACGCCGATGCCGCCGCCGACGCAGACAACGCGCGCGGGCTTCTCGGGCAGGTGCGTCGGTCGGCCGAGTGGCCCGAGGACGGCGGGAAGGGTGTCGCCGATCCCGAGGTGCGCGAGTTTTGTCGTCGTCGCGCCGACCGTTTGGAAGATGATCGTGATGGAGCCGCGCTTAGGGTCGGCATCGGCGATCGTGAGGGGGATGCGCTCGCCGTGTTCGGCATCGACCATGAGGATGACAAACTGCCCCGCCTTGCGGTTTCGGGCGATGAGCGGCGCGTCGATTTCCATCTGGCACACCGTTTCGGAAAGCATACGCTTCTTGAGAATACGATTCATAGCCGTCTATTATACTATATTTGGAGGTCCTGCGAGAGGCAAAAAATGGTTTGCGCCGCGCAAGTAGACGCGCGTGGGCGAGTTCTGCCGTTCGCGTTCAGGCTTATTTCG
>CAYNVE010000003.1:0-30136 GCA_964400635.1 uncultured Lentisphaeraceae bacterium | reverse complement strand
CGCTACCGGGCTTGGCGAGCTCGATGCCGTTCTTCTTGAAGACATTCGAGACCTCGGCCGCGGCGCGGTTCTTGTTGTCCGTGAGGACGCGCACGACGATCGCCGTGCCGTTCTTGATGCCCTCGTACTGGGCGTCGACCATTTCGGCGGACTCGAGCTCGCCGGTGCCCTTCTTGATCGCGCGGTCGATGTTGTCGTTCGGCATCTGCGCCGCCTTCGCCTTCGCAATGAGCGTGCGGAGCGTCGGGTTGTTGTCGGGGTTGCCGCCCTTCGCCTTCACGACGATGGTGATTTCCTTGCCGAGTTTCGAGAAGATTTTGCCCTTCTTCGCATCCGCCGCGCCTTTCGCGCGCTTGATTGTCGCCCAGTGGCTGTGACCTGACATGAATGTCTCCTTGTGTTTGAGTAGAAAAGTAGAAAGTCGGTTGCTTGATTGACGTTAGACCTTGTGGCGGAAAGTAATGCGCCCCTTGCCGAGGTCGTACGGCGAAATCTCAACCGTCACCTTGTCGCCGATCGCGATCTTGATGAAGAACTTGCGCATTTTGCCAGAGATGTGCGCGAGCACCTCGTGCCCGTTCTCAAGCTGAACTTTGTACATCGTCGCCGGCAGAACCTTGGTGACCGTTCCGGTCACCTCAATCGCCTGATCTTCTTCTTTCGCCATGTATCTGCTTTTGCCTTGTTTTAAACAAATATCCTTTTATTTTACCATTTTCCGCCGTATGAAGTCAACTAGGGCCTCGGGGCGCTCATCTCGTGCGTGACGTCCAGTACGCGCGCGCGTCGGGAAAGTGGGCTTTTAAGAACGCCTCGCCGCGCGCGCGGCCGAGAATGAAGAGCGTCGTCGAGAGCGCGTCGGATACCATCGCGCTCGTCGGGTGAACAACCGTCACCGAGAAGACCGCGTTTGAGACGGCCGCGCCCGTCCGCGCATCGCAAATGTGCGCACCGCGAAAGTATGTCGCCGATGTGGCGCAGGCCATGCCGTTCGTGAGAAGAATTTCCTCGTCCGTTCCCGCGATGCCGACGCGCCATGCGCCACGCACGGCCTTCAGGTTTCCCCCAAGGTCGAGAAGAAGGTCGCCCGCCTCGTCGCCCAACGCGCGCGCGGCCTCGTCCACCGCGAAGCCCTTCGCGATCGCCCCTAGGTCCAGTGTCCCCGCGCCGCGCCAACGCGGGCTGAACGCGCCGTCCGTGAGGCGTGCGAAGCGGAAGGCGGCCTCGTAGCACGCCTTCACGCGCGGCGAACTGTTCGAAAGGACGGCCGCATCGTCGAGAGGCGCGAGGCGAGAAAGTTCCGACTTTTCGTCGTGCGCGTTGAGGAGCGACTCGATCTCGCGAAAGAGCGCCTGCGTCTCGCGGCAGGCGCGCGAGGCCCTCACCCGCGCGTCTGCGCCGCGCGTCTGGACGGCCGCGACCGTCCCCATCGAGGTCCATTCGAGCCGCTCTCGCTCCTCGCGCGCGCAACCGACGACGAACATCGCGACCGCGCCGAGAACAGACATTATGAGCATCTCGCGTCTAAGTGTCATTCGTCATCAACCCCTTCTGTCAAAAAGCCGATCACGAGGCAACGGTGCCGCGAGAGAGCATCGGCTCGCTGTTGAAGCGCGTGCGCGCGAGAACGTGGTCGCGACCCGCAGAATCGGAAAGGCGATGCACGAAGACATGAGGCTCGACCTCCACGCTTTCCGCACGCACGATCTCGCCGACTCGCGTCTCGGAACGATACACGATTTCAAAGTCCGTGCAAACGCCGGCGGGCACTGTCTCGAGAAGCCATGAGATGTAGTGGACGTTATTGACGTGGCCGTTGAGGTCGATGTCGCTCCGACGCGCGCAAAACATCTGCGCGTCAGACGCCGTCTTTGCACAGTCCCAACGCAACTTCGCGAAGGGCGCGTCTCCTAAGACGCGCGACGGCCCCTGCGCCAGGGCGAGAACCGTCTCAGGGATTGGCATGATGCGCCGCGTGACGAGATCAATGAGCATCCACTCGCTCGTGGCCACGCCGATTTGTGCGCCCGCGCCATCGCACATCACAAACTCGCGCGTGGCGGCCACGCGCCGTCCACCGCTCGGCCACGTGACGACATGCGCCGTCTCCTCCCATTTCGGGTAGCGTGTCATCCTAACGCGCAGTCGCGTCAGCACCCACGAGATATTTTCCCCCTCCGCCATAAAGTTCGTGCGCGAAAAGGCCAATGCCTCCGCGTTCATGCTGGCGGCCTCTTGCAGATAGTTGCAGATGGTCGGCAACGTGGCAACGCCATCGGGCCCGCACTCGTACGTGCGCACCCTAAAGTCGTATTCCCCTCGAGGACCATTTTCCATTTTTTAAGCCTCCTAGAATCTTCCCTTCACCGCAAATTATAAATGGGCCGGCGACGGTTTGCCTAAAGGAACGCGCCCGTGAGAGACGCCTTGCAGGCGCGGATCTTCTCGATTGGACCTTCGCAGACAAGATGGCCACCCTTGTCGCCTCCGCCCGGGCCCAGGTCGATGATCCAGTCCGCACACCGCATGACATCCACATTATGCTCAATGACGACGATGGTGTTGCCTTGGTCGCGCAGAGCGAGCAAAATCTTCATCAATTTCGCAACGTCGTCGAAGTGAAGCCCCGTCGTCGGCTCATCCAGAAGATAGAGCGTCTTGCCCGTCGAGCGGCGAGAGAGTTCCGTCGCGAGTTTGATGCGCTGCGCCTCGCCACCCGAAAGCGTTGTCGCGGACTGCCCGAGTTGCACGTAGCCAAGGCCAACATCGACGAGTGTCTTCATCTTGCGCGCCAAGGGCGGCACCTTCGCAAAGAATGCGTAGGCCTCTTGAACGGTCATTTCGAGGACATCTGCGATTGTCTTGCCGCCGTAGGTCACCTCGAGCGTCTCGGCGTTGAAGCGCTTGCCGCCGCACTGCTCGCACGTCACGTAGACGTCGGGGAGGAAGCTCATCTCCAGCTTCTGCACGCCGTCGCCGCCGCAGACCTCGCAGCGTCCGCCCTTCACATTGAACGAGAAGCGACCCGCCGTGTAGCCGCGCGCCTTGGCGGATTCGGTCTGCGCAAAGAGCTCGCGGATCTCGGAGAAAAAGCCGACGTAGGTCGCGGGGTTTGAGCGTGGGGTGCGCCCAATCGGCGACTGGTCAATCTCAATCACTTTGTCGAAGTGCTCGAGGCCCGTCAATTTGCGATACTTGCCGGGCTTCTCCTTCGCGCCGTAGAAGTGCTCCATCAGCGCGCGCTTCAAAGTCTCGTCGATGAGTGTTGACTTGCCCGAGCCAGAGACGCCCGTCACGACCGTGAACGAACCGATCGGGATGTGAACCGTAATATTTCTCAGATTATGTTCGCTCGCGCCAGAGAGGGTCAGAAAGTCTGAATGGCTTACTTGTCTAATAGGGTCAGACCCTATTAGACAAGTAGTGCCGACACTTTTTCGACCCGTCAAGTAGTCGGCGGTCAATGATTTTGTCTTCAAGAGCCCCTTGAAGTCGCCCTGGTACATGACCTCGCCGCCCTCACGCCCCGCGCCGGGGCCGAGGTCAATGATGTAGTCCGCCGCGCGCATCATCTCCGCATCGTGCTCAACGATGACGACCGTGTTGCCGCGGTCGCGAAGCCCTTTCAAGGTCGCGATGAGCCGCTCATTGTCGCGCGGGTGAAGCCCAATTGTCGGCTCGTCAAGGACGTAGAGAACGCCGGTGAGGCCCGAGCCGATCTGCGTCGCGAGGCGAATGCGCTGCATCTCGCCGCCCGAGAGCGTTGATGCGGCGCGGTCGAGCGTCAGGTAATCGAGCCCCACGTCGAGCAGGAACTGAAGTCGGCGAATGATCTCTGCAAAGATGTCGCGAAGCGCAGAGACCTTGTTGTTGCTTTCGCTGTTAAGCGCCGCAGGCTGTTGCGAGGAAATCGACTCAAAGAACGCCTTCGCGTCGCCGACGGGCATCGCCATCACCTCGGTAATCGTCTTGCCCGCAATCGTCGCGGCGCGGGAGAATGCGTTCAATCGTGCGCCGTGGCACGTCGGGCAAACCTTGAAACTCTGATACGCCTCGTACTTCGCGCGCGTCTCGTCATCCTCCGCCTCGTCAAGCCGCTTCTGCAAGACGGCAAGGACACCCTCAAACGGACGATCCACGGAGCGCCACGGTAAGACGAGGTCTTCCTTAAAGCCATGCATGAGGCCGTGGCGAAACGCCGCTGGCAGTTTTTCGTAGGGCGTCTCGAGCTTCACCTTATTCTGCTTCGCGATTTCCTCCAAGAGCGCGTTGTAATACATGATTGCGTTGTGCCCCGCGCGCCGCCACGGGTGGATGCATTCGCGCAGGGCGAGCGACTTATCGGGAACAATCAAGTCTTCGTCAAAGTAGTAGAGTTGGCCGAGGCCGCTACATGTCGGGCACGCGCCGAATGGCGAGTTAAACGAGAACGAGCGCGGCTTCAACTCGTCGAAGCTGACGCCGCAGTCGGGGCAAGCATTCAATTCGGAAAAGGTGACGAGCGAATTTTCGAGCCCTTCCACCATCATCACGCCGTGGCCCGTCTTGAGCGCGAGCTCAACCGAGTCAGTGAGGCGCGTGCGATCGCACGGGAGAACGAGTCGGTCGATGACAACTTCGATGGTGTGCGCCTTCTTCTTGTCAAGGTCGGGCACGTCTTCGAGAAGGCCGATCTGACCATCGACTCTCACGCGCGCAAAACCGTTGCGCTTCAGCGTCGCAAAGACATCTTCATGCCGCCCCTTCTTGCCACGAACCAGCGGAGCATAGAGGATGATCTTCTTTTTTGTGTTGCTTTCGTTGTTATCGCCCCGCGAGGCAGACCCCAGAAGCGTGTCGACAATCTGTTCCGCCGACTGGCGCGTGACAGGTTTGCCACAATGCGGGCAGTGCGGCGTTGCAATGGAGCCGAAGAGAATGCGCAAGTAGTCGTGAATCTCGGTCACGGTCGCGACGATCGAGCGTGGGTTGCCGCTCGTCGTGTGCTGTTCGATCGAAATCGCGGGCGAAAGCCCCTCGATCTTGCCGACATCGGGCTTCGCGAGACGGTCGAGGAACTGCCGCGCGTAGGCCGAGAGCGACTCGACATAGCGACGCTGCCCCTCGGCGTAGAGCGTATCAAAGGCGAGAGAAGACTTGCCGCTCCCCGAAAGCCCCGTGATGACGGTTAGCGAGTTGCGGGGAATCGTGACATCAATCCTCTTAAGGTTGTGCACACGCGCGTCGTGAATGACAATATCAGACATCGGGCCGCTCCTTCTTGAACGAGCGAATCCACGCCCGCTCGCGCCGCCGCATCGCCTGACGTTCGCCCCTCTCGTGGTCGTCCGCACCCGAAAGGTGATCCATGCCGTGCGCGACATAGAGGAGAAGTTCGTCGTCGGCGCACGTCCCATGCGCGGCGGCATAATCGAGCGCGCGGCGGGCGTTGACGTAGAGTTCCCCGTAGACACCCTCTGGTTCAGGCGGGATGGCCTCGTAGCCCTGCGTGATGACATCGGTCGCGCCTTCGATGCCCATGATCGCGCGATGGACGGCATCGCTCGCGTCGTCGTCTTGCAGAACAACCGCCACCTCGCGGAACGGCACGCCGATGCGCGCGGAAGAACGCGCGGCGAACGACTGCGCGGCCGCCTTCAAGGTCGCGCGTGTCATCTTGAACGATTTCGGGAGCCGCCCGACGAGCGAGAGGACCGTCTTCATCCGAGTTTTGAGACGTCGAGCGCGAGGAGGAACTCCGGGTTCGACTGCGTCTTCTTGAGAGAATTGAGAACCGACTTCATCGCACTCTCGGGGCCCGTCGCCGCGAGGGCACGGCGCAAGCACCACGACTTCTCAAGCTCGATGGGGTCAAGGAGGAGATTCTCCTTGCGCGTCCCCGACTTCTCAATGTCCATCGCGGGATAAATGCGCTTGTCGGCGAGCGAACGGTCGAGGACAATCTCCATGTTGCCCGTACCCTTGAACTCCTCGAAGATGACCTCGTCCATGCGCGAGCCCGTGTCGACGAGACCCGTCGCAATAATCGTCAGCGACCCGCCGCCTTCGATGTTGCGCGCCGCGCCAAAAAAGCGCTTCGGGCGATGCATGGCGAGCGCGTCCACGCCACCCGTCAGAATCTTGCCAGAGTGCGGCTGGACGGTGTTGTAGGCGCGCGCCATGCGCGTGATGGAGTCCATGAGGATGATGACATCCTTGCCGTTCTCAACCTGACGCTTCGAAAATTCGAGCACCATCTCCGTCACATTGACATGATGCTGAGGCTCTTCGTCGAAGGTCGAAGAAAGAACCATCGCCTTCGTGTTGCGCTGCATGTCCGTCACCTCCTCGGGACGCTCATCGATGAGCAGGATGATGAGAATCGCCTCGGGGTAGTTTTTCGAGATGGCGTTCGCCATCTTCTGGAGAAGAACCGTCTTGCCGACGCGCGGCGGCGCGATGATGAGACCGCGCTGGCCAAAGCCAATCGGCGCAAATAGGTCAATAACGCGCGTTGAGAATTCCTTTGCCTCCGTCTCAAGAATAATGCGCCGCGTTGGGAAGGTCGCCGTCAAGTTCTCAAAGTGGATGACGCGCGCGGCAACCGACGGCTCCTTGCCGTTCACCGTCTGGACGTTCCCGAGGCAGAAGAAGCGATCCTTGTCGCGCGGGTCGCGAATCGGCCCCTCAATGAGGTCGCCCGTCCTGAGCGCGTGGCGGCGGATTTGCTGTTGCGTGACGAAGACATCCTCAGGGTAGGCGAGAAAGTTATTCTTCGCTGAACGCAAGAAGCCGTGCCCCTCGCGGACGATCTCGAGACACCCCGAGGCGAGAACGCCGCCGCCGTGCTGAAGATATTGGCGAATCGCGGCGAAGATGAGCTCATGCTTACGGTAGGAACCAAGTTCTTCGGCGGCCGCGCCTGGCATCATGCGCTCGACGATCTGCGGCGCGGGCCACGTCTGAATGTCCGAGAGGCGATACTCTGGCATCTCCGGGTTGCGGTTCGGATTGATGGGGCTTGTCGCCTCCTCCGCACGCGCCTCCGTCGGAAGCGGTGCGTTGAGAAGCGGGTTCACCGACTCCTCACCGTTCGCGCCACGCAAGGGTGAGTTGTTCTTCTGACCCATTTTGCCGCGCATAAACTTCTTGCCGAAGGGCTTCTGGAAGCGCCGACGGTTCTGAGGGCCTTCATTCGCGCGGGGTGCCGAAGCCTCCGCCGGGACATTCGTTTCGTCTGCCATGTCTAAGCCAAGTGATGAATGAGTCTGTCTTTGCCTGAAGCTCGTCGAGCGAGCCATCGTTCTGAATCACGTAGTCGGAGCGAGCGGCCTTTTCCTCAACGGGAAGTTGCGACGCGAGGCGAGCGAGCGCCTCCTCGCGCGAATAGCCGCGCGTCGTCATCATGCGCGCAATCTGATTCTCGCGCGACGAGACAACAGAGCCTATTATATCAAAATTTCCGTCCCAATGCACCTCGAAGAGCAGGGGGACGATGGCGATGCGAAGAGGACGAGAAGCGCCATCTGAAGGCGCGTCCAAAAACGCCTCGATCCGCGCCTTAACGATCGGGTGGAGTCTTGCTTCGAGGGCGCGGCGCTTCTCGGGATCCGAGAAGACTTCGGCGGCAAGACGCCGTCGCTCAGCGGGGTCGGGCAGAAGTTCGTGGACGACATCGTCCGCATCGAGCGTCTCAACGCCGCCCGCACGAAGAAACCGCGCCACGGCCGACTTGCCGCAAGCAATGCCGCCCGTAAGCGCGATTCTCATTTTTAAGGGTGTCAGTTCGCCGAGGGCGCGGCCTTCACGCTCTGGTTGCCAACGGCCGTCTCGTTCACCTTAAGCTCGCGGCCAGACGGCGTAATGAGGCGGCCCGTCACGAAGATCAGGAGGTTGCGCTTGATTGTCTGCTCCGCGTGGCTACGGAAGAGACGACCGATGAACGGCAGGTCGCCGAGGAACGGCACCTTGTCATCCATCGCCTTGCGCTGCTCAGTGATGAGGCCGCCCATGACGACCGTCGCGCCAGGCGTGATCGAGACCTTCGAGTCAATCGAGCGCACGTGGAAGAACGGCTGCTCCATCGGGGCTTCGTAGTAGGTGATGTTGTTGCTCTTGTTGCCACCAAGGAGGCTCGAGTACATCTGCGCGACTGCGTTCCAGTAACTCGCGATGATGCTCTCCTTGAGCGTCTGGTCAGCCGGCTCCGCGTTATTAAACGGCGCGGTGAGTTCACCCAAGTTCAGGTCGCCAACACTCGAGTTGCCCGAGAACGGAATGCGCATACCGTAGTTCTTCCACGTCGGCTCGTCAACGACCTGCGGCTTCAGCTCAAGGTCGATCGTGCCGCCGTTCGCCTCAGAATAGGTCGGCGTGACGTCGAGGATGACGCCCACCTCGCGCATCGTGAAGTTCTGCGGCTCGACGATTGCAAGGACGGCCGACTGGCTACCGCCCGAGTAAGAGCTCGACGAGGAGCTCGACTGAAGCTGGACATCGTAATCCTGCGGATAGATGTACTCCGTCACGATCTTGATGACTGCGTTCTCGCCCGACTTCGTGACGACCTTCGGAGCCGAAAGGAGGTCCGTGTCGCTACGCTGCGCGAGCATGTGGAGAATCATCGAAAGATCCGCCTGACCGAGGAACGCATTGACGCGCATGAACTGGTCGTTATACGCCGCACTGTCGCCCGAGATGTGGTTGCCCGAGGTCGAGAGATAGCGGTTACCCATCGAATACGTGCGGTTGCCATCGCCGTCAGACGTCTGCGCGAAGTCGGAGACACCGCCGATGGCGTTGACGCCGAAGTTCGGATAGCGACCCGTGCTCGTCGACGAGGACGACGAGCCCTGATTGACCGTGCCGCTACCGTCCGTGTTATAACCCTTCGTCCCCGAGGTCGAACTCGACGAAGAACTGCCGACATACTTGTTGTAATAGTTCTCGCCGTTCAAGTGGAGCGCCTGCGCGATCTTCTTGTCGAAGCGCAAGTTGTAGTCGCTATTGAGAATCCACTCGAAGCCGAGGGAGTTCAGATCCTCCTGCGAGACTTCAACGAAGCGCGTCTCAATTTCGATGAGCTGCGGCTGACCGCCGAGCTCGTCCAAGACCTTCTCAAACTCAGCGAGGTTCTCGCGCGTGTTGCGAACGTAAAGCTTGCCAAGCGCCTTGATATGCTTAATCGAGGAACCCTCGGGCCACTGAACGCCCATCTCCGTGAAGAAGGCCTTCCAGTCCTGCCCTTCGCTGCCCTCCTCATCGCTGTCGGAGGAATGATTGCCCGAACCGAAGCCTGGGCCACCCATCGACTTCAGTTCCTCGGACGCGGTGCTCACGCGCTCAACGAACGCCTCGGGGACGTTGTACTTGCGCGCAATGAGTTCGGCCGTCGACATGTCCTGCGGCATGACCATCACGACCTGACCGCTCACGATGAACTTATAGCCGACCGAATCGCACACGAGCTTCATCGCCTCGTAGAAGGTGAGGTCGCTGGCCATAATCGTCTGAATCGGCTCAAGGCCGTTCGTCGGCTGGGTCTGCTCCTCCTCGTTCGAGGCACTCGCCGTGAAATCGTCTTCCTCGTGCGTCTCTGCGACCTGCGTCTTGATGGCACCCGGCGGCGTGCGGAGAACGAAGTTGAAGCCGCGCTTCTCCGCCGGGATGTCGGGGCGATCGTAGTCACGCGAGGCCTGACGGAAGAACTCAACCGCATCAATGATCGTTGCCGGTGGCTTGAACGAGATGCTCGGCAGCCTCATCTCCTTCATGCGGCGGAGAATCGTCTGCTCCTGCGTGCGCTCGGGGTCATCGCCCGTCTGCGCCTTCACGGTCTCAGATGACGTCACCGAAAGTTGCGCCGCATTCGCCGTGTAGGCGGGGCGCCATGCCTGATCGACATCGGCAATCATCATCTCGCGCGCCGACGCACGCTCCTTCTCGCGGATGAACTGGCGCTTCTTGCCGATGGCGCTACGAATGCGGAGAGCCTCTTCGTTGTAAGGATCCGAGACGAGCACGACATCACACTCGGCAACGGCCTTCTCCATGTCGCGAAGCGCGAGATACTGGCGCGCGCGGCGGAGGTGGCGACGAATCTGGTCGCGCATCGTCTTGTAGCCCGCATCGCTCTTCACCTGACGAGCCTCCTTCACCTCGTCCTCGCGCGCAGGCGCGGTGCTCGCCTTCCACTTCTCAAGCATGCGCTGCGCCTTCGGGTGCCCCTCTTGATTCGCCTTCGTCATGTCCTCAAGCGCCGCCGAGCCGAGGCCGCGATTCCACTTCTGAATGGCCGCGCGATAATACGCGGAAGCAATGCCCTCCTGGCAGTTATTACGAAGAGCCTTCGTCGTCTCACGATCGCCCAAAAGCTTGACCGCGCTCGTGAAGTAGCCAATCGCCTCGTCATACTTCTCGTCCTTCATCGCCTGACGCGCCTCGCGAATCTGGCGCTTGGCCTGTTCATCCAGCGCGCGACGGCGGAGGCGCTCCATTGTCGCGAGGTTGTCGAGAAGTTCCTCGTCGGGGCTCGCGGCACGCGCCTTCGGTTCCACGGACGCCTCTGCGTCAAGATCCTTCCAGAGACTCGCGTCATCGTAAGAGTCGTCCGTCTCGGGTTCCTTCACCGCCGGCGGAACGGGTGTCGCCGCCTTCGGCTCTTCGGCCGTCGTCGCGACCGCCGTCTCGGCCTTCACGGGCGCGGGCTCTTCAGCCGCGATAGGCTCTTCAGCAGCAGCAGGCTCCTCGGCCGCAGCAGGTTCCTCTGCGACAGGCTCTTCAGCCGTAGCAGGCTCCTCAGCGACTGGTTCAGCCGCCTGAGGCGCAGGCTCTTCGGCCTTCTCCTCAGACGCGACAGCCGCCTCCGAGTCAAGCGCCTGAAGAAGGCTATCAAGATCGTCCTGCGCAAAGACGGAAGGAGCGAGAGCCGTGCCGACAACCGTCGCGCCAAGAGCGAAGAATTTCTGGATTTGTGTCATAGGTAAGAGCCTCTACTGTCGAGTTTCAATTAAAAATTATACTAAATATCACCGTCTCATTCAAGAGTCTTCACAACATCCGTCTTGTGCGTCGCCACGTTTTCAAGGGTCACCTCCGCGCCCTTTCCGACCGCCTTGACGCCCTTGACGCGATAGATCGTGCCGTTCAGGTTGATGTCATCGCCCGCGACGACATTGAAGGTCTTCGTGCCGTTGCGCTCGTAAATGAGCGTCGCCTGCACATCGACGGGTGTCAGGCGCAGAGCCGCGCGGCTCGGTTGAATGACAAGTTCAACGGGCTTGCCATCCGAGACGCGCTTGAGTGTCGCGACCGAGACATCCACCGCCTTCTTCATCGTTGAACCGACCGTGATGGCGCGCTTCTCTTCCTTCTGCGTGAAACTCTTGAGGACGTAACCCGTCTTCTCGCTCTTCGTCTGGCCCTTCACCTGCCCGAGGGGGATCACAATCTCCTCGCCGATGACCGCCGTGAACGCGCGGCCCAATCGGCCGTAGTCGTCGCGACGCTTCGGGTCAAGGAACTCGCAACGCCAGCCGCTCGGAATCTGCGTCGCCTTCATGAGCGCGAACGGAACAAACGTCTCCTTAAGCGGCAGGGCGAGCTTGAGCGAATCGACGTAATTCGGATGATCCTTCGCATCCGTCGGGTCGGTCTGCGCCTCAAACTCCTCGCGGTTTGTGAAACCGTCGCCGTCTGCATCCAGATCATCGACCTTGACGCCGAAACGTGTCGCCCAGCGCGCCTGACGCTTCGCGGCCTCGTCCTCCTTGTTGATGACGACGAGCGAGGCGTGGCACTTGGGACACGATTCCAGACCCGCGACGAGCACCTGCCCACAGCGGCACCGAATGCGTCGCTCACTCGCGAGAAAACTCGCCCCCTTCTCGTCGGGAACGGTCACGAGGACAGGCGACTTCGCTTGGCGCAAGTTCGCGGCGAGCGCGCCGAGATCCTCCTGCGCGACCGGCGCGGCGGCCGCTTTCAAGCGGTCAATGCGCGCGAGGGCCGCGGCCGAAGCCGCTTCGCCGTCGGCACCCGTCCCGGCGAAATAGTAGACACCCGCCCCCACAAGCGCAAGCGCCGCGATGCCTGCGAGGATGCGGTCATAGTATCGCTTGAAGAAATTCGTCTCGCCGTTCATTTCGCTCCTCCTTCCCGAATACGCGATGCCGAACCGAAGTCATAGACCTTCACCGTGAGCGAGGCCTGAAGGGGCGCCTCGGTCGCGGGATCTGCGACGACGGTAAAAAGCGCAGGCGTTTCATCCGCCTTCTCCTCCTTCGCGGCGGCCTTCTGCGACCCGCGACGGCGGCTTAAGCGACTCGGCTTCGCCTCCTCCTTCTTCTCACCACCCAGATTCGCGAGAATCTCATCCTTCTCATGTCCGAACGAGAAATCCGTCACGACCATGAAGCGCGGCAACGAGGCGAGCGTGTTGAGGACGCGGACAAACGCGGCTGGGCGCGTCTGGCACGTGACGACATACGTGAACGCGACGGGACCAACCGCGCCCTCGGGTGGCGGACGCTTCTCGGTCTTCTTCTGTGGACGACGCTTGTTCTTCGCGTTCTTCGGCGTTTCCTCTTTCTTGGCCGCCTCGATTTTGACATCGACCGCCGTGATCGAAGCGACGCCAGCGTCAGAAAGCACCTCGATGAGCGTCGCGAGATCCTCCCACTGACGCTGAAGCATCCCGAGGTTTGCCTGCTCGGGCATCTTGCCTTCCGTGATGTAGGGCTTAAACGGGCCGAAGGCGAAGTCCGCAGGCAGCGTCTTCACATCCGCGCCTGCCGGAAGCGCATGAAGCCGCGCCGCCTCGTGGCCGAGCATCTCCTTAAACTGCGCCGCCGTGTGATGCCCCGCGGGCCGATCTCCGCGCGATGCGAAGGTGAGCGCCTCTTCGTGCCAATCGTGGACGCGTGCGAGCGACTCTTCAATCGTCGCTACGCTCTCCTTGCAGGGGTAGACCTTCTTGCTCGAGAGACGCTGGGCCTTCTCCATCTCGCCATTGAGGCCAAGGCTCATCCCCTCCTCGTCGCCCTCGAGTGCGTCCGTCCGATCGCCGATCTGGTTCCAGGCGAAGAAGCCCATCGCGCCCACGAGAAGAATCGCGGTGCCACCGACGATCATCAACTTGATCTTAGTCTTGCTCATTTGAATGTCACTTTCACGGTGAACTGTTCACATGCTCCGCCCACGCCCACGCTGGACATGTCAGAGATCTTCACGGAAGCGGGATCAACGACGGCCTTCGCGCGCAACTTCTCGGCGAACGACTCGCCCGCCGTCTTGCCGTTCGCCGTCTTGACGCGGTCCTTCCAGTAGCGGACGGTGACCTGACCATCGCCCCAAGCATAGATCCACATGCCTGGCAGAAGCGAATCGCGCACAGCATTGAACGCCCTCAAGGCAGCCTGCCGCGAGACGAGAAGCGCGCCGAGCTCCTCGGCCTTCGCCTTCTCAGCGGCAAGCTCCGCCTGAGCCTTCGCGACTTTCTTGTCGAACGACTCGAGGCCCAACGCCTTCGTCTGGACGGCATCGCGCGCCGCTTCGATGGCATCTGTCTCGCGACCGACACCCATCCCGAAAAGGAAGAGCGCGAACGCGAGGCCGAGGCCGCCCGCGACGACAAACGGAATCTTCGCCCTCTCGGCGCGCTCGGCGACGAGTGCCGGCGGCAAAAGGTTGATCGTGTAGCGCGAGAGCGAGGCGACCTGCGCGGCGAGGCCGACAGTCGCGGCGAGATACGCCGCCTCCGTCTCAAGGGCCGACGCATCGCATGTCGCCGCAACGCCCACCGCGTCAAACGGGTTGAGAAACTCGACCTCAATACCGAGCGCGTCCGCGAAGAACGCATCCACCTGCGGCAAAAGCGACATCATGCCCGTCAGGTAAACCTTCGACGGCGTGCCGCCCTGCTGCTGGCTGCGGTAGAAATTCACAGAGCGCGAAATCTCGGCGTTGAGGCGCGCCATCACGGCGCGGCACGCCTTCGAGACGCGGTCCGCCACCTCGTCCTCGTCTTCCGTCACGCCGCCAAGCGCGACGTAGCCCTTCTCCTCACGCAACGCCTCCGCCTCCTCAATCGAGCAACCGCACGCCGTCGCAATCTCCTTCGCGAGCGCGTTCGCACCGATGGGAATAAGCCGCGTATAGACCTTGTCGCCCTCGGTGATGATGAGCGAGGTCGCGCGCGAGGCGAGCCACAGCGTAATCGTGCACGACTCGGCCGTCTCGGGGTGGATGAAGCGCACCGCGTTCGCAAGCGCATCGGGCGCCGAATCAACGAGCGTCGGCTTGAAGCCAACCGAGAGAACGGCGCGCGTCAGAGCCTCAACCTGATCGGTCTTGGCCGCGACGATCATGACGGACGTGTCACCATTCTCGGTCTCGCCGAGAATCTGGCGGTCGCAGATCATCTCGTCAATCGGCAGGGGGATGCCCTGCTCAATCTCATAGCGGACCATCTGCTCAAACTTGTCATTACCCCCCGCGCGCGCGACGGCGGCAAACTTCGTAAAGACACTCTGACCGGGAATCGTCATCGCGACCGGCCCAGGGCGGATGCCCGTCTCGCGCACGAGCGAGAGAAGCGCGGGCGCGAGAATCGTCTCGGCTGTCTCAAAGTCGAGCGGCACGTCAAGGCGCGAGACACCGTAGCGAAGGAGCTCAAGGCGGTCCTTGCCGACGAGCGCGTACTCCGCGAGCTCGACCGTCATCGTGCCGATGTTGAGAGTCTGGATTTTCTTGGCCATGGATTGAAACCTGCGCGTGAAATCGAAGGGAGGTTACTGAATCGTCGTCTCGTAGTCGTTCGGGTTGACGAGGGCCCAAATCGTCTTCGAGCGGTCGAGGAGACCCTGACGACGCTCAATCATCGGACGGCCATCCGACTGCTTCGCGTTCATGATGTCGCCGTTCTCCCAGAACTTCTTGTGCGCGTCAATGCCCTTGACCTCGCTCCAGCAGTCGCCCGCGAGCAGGTCGCCGTTCTCGTTCGTAATCTCAAGGCCGACGGCCTTGGGCTCGCCGAAGCGCTCGAGGTAACTCGGCGGCAGAACGACGCACGCCGCGTGCGAGCCCGCGGGGATGTTGTAGTAGGTCGTTGACGTTGTGAAGTAGCTATACGGCAAAAGTTTCTCCTTGTTGCCCTTGTTCTCGCGCGCCGTCTTCGAGTCAAGGAGGACATGCCACGTGAAGGTGAGCTGGTCGAGGAACTTCGACTTGTCCGTCCCGAATGTCGCGTACTTCGTCTCGAGGACAATCCACTGGCGCGGCTTCTTGTAGCACTGGCCAATGAGCGAGGCACCGCTCATCGTCGGCGCGGAAAGGCACGCCGGCTGGCCGAGTTTCGGCTCCTGCTCAATGAGGACCTTCGCCGCGCGACCCGTCGTCTCCACGTCCGCCGCCACGGGGGCGACCGCCTTCTTCTTCGGGCCCGCCTCAAGGGTGAAGGCCGCGAGAACGGCCAGCGTCGCAATCTTGATCGTCTTGTTCATTTTTCCCGTGCTCCTTTCGTTAAATGACCTTCATCTTGGGCAGATCCTGTAAGTCAACGAGACCGACGACCTCGCCCGAGCGCGCGCACACGGGCAAATCGTCAATGTGCCGGCGCTCAAAGACCTTTAAGAGTTCCGCCGCATAGGCATCATCATAGACAAACATCGGCGTTGCCGTCATGTGCCGCTCAATCGCATCCGCAAGAAGCGCCGCCGTCCCGTCCGCCGACGAGGCCGACATGACGCGGCGAAAGTCACCATCGGTGAAAATGCCGAGAAGCTCACCCTTCTCGCCCACAACGACCGCCGCGCCGCCCTTCGCCTTCGTCATCGCCATGACCGTCTCCATCACAGAGGCCGTCGGCTTCACGCGCGCACACTTCTCGCCCGTGCGCATAATGTCCGAAACACGCATCACGAGCGCGCGCCCAATCGCGCCCGCCGGGTGGTTCATCGCGTAGGAGGCAAGGTCGAACTTCTGCGCGTCAATCATGACCATTGCGAGCGCGTCGCCCATCGCCATCGTCGCCGTCGTTGAATTCGTGGGCGCCATCCCGAACGGACACGCCTCTTTGCCACAGGGAATCTCGATGTGGACGTCCGAGAGCGTCGCGAGCGTCGAGTCGGCCTTGCCCGTCATAGAGATTACCTTGAGGCCGTGACGGCGAATCGCGGGGATCAAGTTGTTGACCTCGGCCGACTCGCCCGAGAACGAGAGCGCGATCAAAACATCGCGCGAAGAAACCATGCCGAGATCGCCGTGCATCGCCTGAACAGGATTGAGGACGATTGAGCGCGTCCCCGTCGAGGCAAAGATCGCACTCATCTTCTCGGCGATGTGGAGATTCTTGCCGACGCCCGAGACGACGACGATGCCGTCATTCGAGACGCAGTCGAGCATGAGGCGGACCGCCGCAACAAACGACTCGCCCACCGAGTCGCGGGTCTTCTTGAGACCCTCGATCTCAACGTCGAAGACCTGCTTCGCGCGGGCGATCATTTCGGGTGTGGTCATTCTTGTTTCTCTTTCGCGTGTAGCCTATGTTGCTTAACCCTTCGTCGTCGACTGCAGAAGCGTGACGCAGATTGTGCCGACGATATCCTCCGCCGAGCAGCCGCGCGACAAGTCGTTCATCGCCTTCGCGAGACCCTGCAAGTTTGGACCAATCGCGTCCGCCTCACCGAGGCGCTGGGCGATCTTGTAGCCGATGTTGCCCGCCTGAAGATCGGGGAAGATGAAGACATTCGCATCGCCCTGAATCTCGCCGCCCGGATTCTTCTGGCGGCCAACGCCCGGCATAATCGCCGCATCGAACTGGAGCTCGCCGTCCATACGGATGCCCTTCTCGGCGAAGAGCGGCTTCGCGAGCGCGACGGCCTTCTGCACCTTCTCGACGAGCTCACCGCCCGCCGAACCCTTCGTCGAGAACGAGAGGTAGGCGACCTTCGGCTCGTTGCCCGTCAAATCCCGATACGTCTGCGCCGTCGCAAGACCAATGTCGACGAGCTGCTCCGCCGTCGGGTTGGGGATAACCGCGCAGTCGCCGAACGCGAGCACACTGTCGCCCGAGGCCGTCGGCTTCTTGAGGTCGAGGATGAAGCACGACGAGGCCGTCTTCACGCCCTTCTGCGTGCCGAGCGTGTGGAACGCCGCGCGGAGCATGTCGCCCGTCGAGGCGATGGAGCCCGCGACGAGTCCATTGACGCGGCCGAGCTTCACCATCATGCCGCCGAAGTAGATGCGCTTCGTGCGGAGCGTCTTCTCGGCCGCCGCGAGATCGATAATCTTCTGCTTCTCGGCGGGCTTCTTCGCCTCCTTCGCGTTCCACGCCTCGAGATAGGCCTTCTCGAGCTCGGCGTCGCCCTTCGTGTAATCAATCGTCTTGATGCCGTGGTCGGCGAGCTTGAGGCCGAGCCCCGCCTTCGCCTCGGCCGCCGCGATCTCCTCGGGCGTGCCGAGGACGATGGGCGTACAAATCTTGCGGTCAACGACGGCGCAAGCGGCCGTGATGACGCGCGGGTCATGGCCTTCTGGCAGAACGATCGTGCCGTTCAGTTTCGAGGCCTGTGCAATGATATTCTTGATGGCGTTCATTTTAGAAAAGTGAAACAGTGAAAAAAGTTGCGGTTACCGGGCGGCCAGAACCTTGACCGTGTCGCGGGCGATCATGAGTTCTTCGTTCGTCGGAATGATGACGACGGGGATCTTAGAGTCCTTCGTCGAGATGACGAGCGTCTTGCCGCGCTCCTTGTTCGCCTTCTTGTCGAGCTTGATGCCGAGCGCGCCGAGACGATTCACGATGCGCTCACGCACCTCCGACGAATTCTCGCCGATGCCGCCCGTCATGATGATTGCGTCCGCGCCGCCGACAATCGTGTTGTACGCGCCGATGTAAAGCGCCGTGCGGTAGGCGAGCATCTCAAGCGCAAGCTCGGCCATCGTGTCGCCCTTCTCCGCCTTCGAGACGATGTCACGGCAGTCGCTCGAACCCGTGAGCGCGAGAAGCCCCGACTTCTTGTTGAGGATCGTGTCCATCTCGGCAGGCGTCTTCTTCTCGGCTTCCATGATCGAGAGGACGGCCGCCGCGTCGATGTCGCCGCAGCGCGTGCCCATGACGAGACCCGCGAGCGGGGTGAGACCCATCGTCGTATCCACGACCTCGCCGTGGCGAATCGCCGCGAGCGAGCTGCCGTTGCCCATGTGGCACGTGACGAGGTTCACCTTCGCGAGCGGCTTCTTGAGGAACTTCGCCGCCGCGGCCGTGATGAACTTGTGCGAGGTGCCGTGGAAACCGTACTTGCGAATGCCCATCTTCTTGTAGTACTTCGGGTCAATCGCGTACAGGCTCGCGCAGTCTGGCATTGAGGCGACGTGGAAAGCCGTGTCGAAGACACCGACATTCGGAACACCCTTGAAGATTCGCTCGCACGCCTCAATGCCGCCGAGGTTCGCCGGCATATGAAGAGGCCCAAACTTGACGAGCTTCTTCGCCTTCGCCATGACGCCCTTCGTGAAGAGGACGGAGTCTTTAAAGACCTCCGCGCCGTGGAGGACGCGGTGGCCGATGGCGTCGATGTCCTTCGCGAGGTCGCCGAGCTGGGCGACGACGTTCTTGAGGGCCTCGGCGTGATCCTTCGGGCCGCCGCAGCCGATGCGCTCGACGAGCCCCTTGGCGAGGCGCGTCTCGGTCTTCATGTCGAAGAGCTGGTACTTGAGCGAGCTCGAGCCCGAGTTGATGACGAGAACTTTGCGAATTTCCTTTTTCATGAACCGACCTTGAATTTCGTTGCTGTGACAAGCCTTACTGCGTGACCACGACCTTGTAGAAGCCGCTCGAGAGATCCTCGTCGAGATCGACACGAATCGTCTCGTCGATCTCCGTCGAGACGGCGACCTTGACGTCCTTCACCCAGACCCAGTTCGCATCGACGAGCGAGGCCTTCTTGTAGACGCTCAGCGTGACCTCGGTTGTCATCGGCAGCGTGTAGACCGCCGAGAGGAGGCGACCCGCCGCCGAGTCGGAGACTTCCGCGCTCACCGTCATGACAACCTGCGGGTTCGTCGCGTCCGAGTTGTCAATCTCAAGCGACGTGATGCAGAGCGTATCTGGCTCAACCTCGCGCTGGACGGCCGCGCGGACAGTCGCGAGCGTGCTCGCGGTCTTTGTCGAGCCGAGGCCGAGGAGGAGCGTCGCCGCATCAAGGTTGCGGAAGAACGTGAGCGTCGTGCCCGAAAGCTGCTCGCTCGCCCACTCTTTGCCGTTCGCGAGGACGGCGTAAGTCGTCTCCTTGAGGACAATCTCGCCATCCGAGTCAACCGTCGCCGTGGCCTTGTCGAGGGCACCGAAGCGCGCGTACTCCCAGGCATCCGGCAGGCCGTCGCCGTCGGTGTCAGCGTCTTCAATCCAGACGATCGCCGTCTCAGGCGTCTTGCCCACCTCAAGCGTGACCGCGCCCGCCGAGATGCCATACGACTCCCAGTCGTCCTTCTCGAAGTCACCGTCCGAGTCGATGTAGGCCCTCAGGTAGTATGTGCCCACGCTGAGACCACAGAGCGTGACATTCGCCGTCTCGTTCGACGGATTGACGAGCGAGGCCTTGTCGGCGACGAACGTCTGCGCCGCCGGGAGACCCGTGAAGTCAGGGCTCTCGAACGCCTGAACACGCACGATGCCCTTCGGCGACGTGAGCGTCTCGCAGTCCTTGAGGACGAGTTCGGGACCCACATACTTGATGACCGCGTCGATGGCGCCATAAACATCGCGATCCACGACCTTATGGCGCGTCACGTTCGCCGTGAGAAGCGCCGTCTCGCTCCACTTATCTTCGCGGAACTTCGCGTTGTACATCGACACGCTCCACTTGTAGTTGCCGACCTTCTCGAGGATCTTGCCCATCGGCGTCTGGTCGCCGATCGAGAATGGCGCCTTCCAGGTGTAGTAGCCCTTCGCGTCCACCGCCGGCGCGCGCGTCATGTCGCTCTCGTAGACAACATTGTTGCCCTCGTCGAGGATGCGCAGCTTGAACGCCGTGTAAGTGTCGAAGCCGTTCATCGTCCAAGTGAAGGTCGGATGCGCGCCGTAGGCGATGACCGCGCCAAGATCCGTCGGCACCGTGCGCATGCTCTTCGAGTCGAAGGCGCGCGTGAAGGCGACGTCGAGGACGCGGTTCGAGACGGTCGGGTTGACGGCCGTCATGTTGTCGACAACGACGCGGTAGCTCACCGTCTTGATGTCGCCGTCGGGGAACTTCTGCTTGAACGCCGCCTCCGACTCGAGGCTCGTGAGCGTGTCCCAGTCAATATCGAAGGAGCCGTTACCAATGAAGTCGCCCTCGTTGATGTAGAAGCGCGAGCCGTAGGTGAACCACTTGTCGAGCAGGATGAGGCTCGAGACAAAGACCTCGTTCGTGCCAATGCCAATCTTAACACCGTTCACGGCGTAGCGCGTGACACGCACGTGCTGCTTCATGCCACCGCTCGGCGCGGACGTCGAGCCGTTCGTCGGCGACGCATACGTGCCGTCAATGAGGCTCACATTCCCGCTGTCGGTGCCGTACCAGTAGGCGCGGTCGTTGCCGCCCGTCAGGTCGAAGCGACCGAAGATCGGATGTGTCTCGGTGAGCTCCACGTCGAAGGTCGCGCCCGACCAGCCGACGTCCACGCCGCGCACGATGCCGAAGAGCTCGCCCGCCGTGTACTCGCCGTCGCCGTCCTCATCGACGAAGCAGACGAACGTGTTCTTGCCCTCGCGCAGGTGGTGCGCGACGTCGCCCGTCGTGTCGGCATCGCTCAAGTAGTGGAGGCCGACCGAGGCCGTCGAGACGGCCGACGACTTCCACGTCACGCGCACATAGGCGTTGTCGAAATCGAGGTAGTGGTAGGTCGTCGTTGTCGAGGACGAGCTCGACGACGAAGACGAGGTCGACTCGGCCGAGCTCGGATCCGCGAACTTCTTGCCCGAGAGCGCCGCATTCGCGAAGTCAATCGTCACGCGGCCCGACTTGTAGTCGATCGAGCCGACGACGACATCCTCCTCGTCGCCCGTGGCCGACGAGCCGAGGCGCATAAGCTTGCCATCGTTGTCGTAGATGTTGTAGTACCAGAGCGCCTCGTCCGGCTTGCCCGCGCCCGTGACAGAGAACGTACCCGTTGTCTCGTCATACGTCGCGACCGCAAAGCCCTTGTCGAGGAAGAGCAACTTCACCGAGCCCTCGCCCACATGGCCGCCCGAGAGATAGAACGTGCGCTCTGACGTCGGCTTGCGGCCGATGAACTTCTCGTGCGAGACGAGCTCCTCAGCCGTCGACTCCGACGTGCTCGACGACGACGAGGTGGATGTATCGTCGGACGACGAGTCGCTCGAGCCGAGCGTCCAGACGGCATCGGGAGCCTTCACCATGTCGAAGTCGAGATCCTCGTTCCACGCCTTGAAGACGAGCGCGCCGTTGAGCGTCGAAGCGCCGTGGTAGATGACGTTCGCCATGATTGTCGGAACCGGATACTCGACTGTGCCATAGCCGTCGATGCTCATCGCCGTCGTGGCCGTCGGGTCGGTCTGGGCGCGGAACTCCGCGTAGTTCGACCAGCCGTCGCCATCCACATCGCCGAGCGGGTCGTAGATGTAGTGGTTGACGTAATTGACATCATACGACTCTTCCCACTGGTCGTCCATCTGGTCGTGATCGGTGAAGATCTCGCCCAGGTAGAGGTCGCCCACCTTGCGGAAGTAGTCGCACACGCCGTCCGTCGTCGCATACCGCGTCGGGTCGCACCAGGCGAAGTTAAAGATCTCCGAGATGAGGTATTCGGCGCGGTTCGAAAGGCCATCGCCATCGGCATCGGCGAGTGCATCGTCGGCACTCTTCGTATCGATGCCGTAGATCGCTTCCCACCAGTCGGGGATGCCGTCCGAGTCCTCGTCGCGCGTATCCATGTATTCGGCGTGGTATTCGCCGTCAGGCAACCACCCATAGGCGAGGTCGCGCAGGTAGGCCTGCCAGGCGGGCATCATCACGCCCGTGCCGCGGTAATTAACCGTCGTGTCCCAACTGAGCGACTCACGCGGGTCGATCGTCACATAGTTGCTCCGAGCATAACGCTCCCATTCGTCCGGCAGTCCATTGTTATCGGCGTCAGAACCCGTCTCGGCCCAAGCGTCGGCCGCGCAGCCGTCATCCCACATGCCGCCTTCGGTGAGCGAGATGCGCTTCGGGAACGCGCCGCCGAGCGGCAACAGATCCTTGCCCGTTGTCGTGCGATTGCGCAGGTTGAAGCGATAGACCGCGATGGCGTCCTCGTTCGTGCCGGCAAGCAGCCAGCGCGTCGGGGTCGAGTAAGGCTCGGCCGTGCGCGTCGACTGGACAATCGACGAGTAGATCTCGGCCGTGCGCGGGAAGGCGAACGCCGCGTAGCCGACCGACGATGCCGCGTTCGTGCCCGCGTAGTCCTCGCTCCAGTAGACGGAGTCGAGCGTCGTCAAGTCGATGTTCGGCAGATGCGAGATTGTGTTGTTGATCCACGGCACCCACGCCGCGTCCTTGTAAACACTCGAGCGCAGGGCGATCGCGTTCCAGCGTTCGCAAATCCAGTTCTCAGGCCGCGACCACTTCGCCTTCGCGTCCGTGATCCTCCCATCGGTCAGGAAGCCCGCCGGTGCCTGAAGGACATCCTCCGCGCGCGCTGCGCCCGGCAGATGGTCAAACGACCAGTGGTACATAAGCTCGGCCGGCAGCGCACCCGTGCTCGCGGGCGAACGACGCGCGCCCGTCTTCCACGCGCTGTAGACTTTCGCGCGGTTCGCCTGAGCGAGCGCCGAAGTGTAGCGCACCTTGTTCTTCACATCGCTCTGGATGTCGGCGGCCGTGCGCGCGCCATCCCAGATGCGCACTTCATCGACATAGCCCTTGAAGAAGGCGTCATAGTCTTCGAGCGAGGTCTGGTCGTCTTCAGAGACGAACGGATACGTGCCGCCCGTCCACTGGTGGCGGGTCTCCCAACCGAACTCAAGGGCGATGCCACGCGCCGTGTCGGCCGACGCGCCGACGAGAATCGAGATGAGCGGCTTGTTGTTGAAGCGCGCCCACTCAACGAGGTTCGTCGAGATCGCGCCAAACGAGTTGATCGTGATCGCCGAAAGACCATGCTCAGGCTGGACCGCCGTGCGCATCGTGCGCGCGAGCGTGCCGTTCACGTAGAGCTTGAGCGCCATCGACGAGGTCGCCGAGGTCTCATCGTCATCGATCGGGCCGTAGGTGATCGCGACATGCGTCCAGTTGGTCGTCGCGACGGGGCCGTCCGTAATCTCAATGGGCTGCTTCGCGTCCGTGCCGGCCGAGTCGAAGCGCGCGTACCAGCGGCCGTTCCGGAGACCGACGAGGAAGTTCTTCCTCAAGAAGTTTTCGTCGGCCGCATTGGACTCGCCCGTCCAAATCGCACGCTCAACAACCGTATAGAGGCCGTCCGCGCCCACGATGTCGGCATCGGGCTTCACCCACGCCTCGGCCGTGAAGTAGAGGAAGTTCTGGCGCGTCTCGGCGTTCGCCTCCGCGTAGGGGGCCACGTAGTCCTCGGCGAGCGGCGTCTGCAAGAAGGCGTCCGTGCCGTTGAACCACATCGCCTGGTGGCGGATCGGGTCGTCGTGCTGCTGCGGGTCGGACGAGGCCTTCGTCTTGCCCTGCGACTCCTCATAGTCGCTCAGGTAGTCGTGGTCCGAGTCAAAGCCCTCATTCTCCTCGTAGCTGAAGAGCGCGCCGTTCGCGTCCCACAGGTTGATGCTGTAATCAACCGTGACCGTCTGCGTCTGCGGATCGTATGACATCCACGGGAAGTCATTGAAGCGATACGTCTTGCCCTTGTAGGTGAAGTGTCCCGTCGGGTGGCTGAACGTGGTCACGTGCTCCGCCCACGCCGGCGTGTCGCCCTGGTAGAAGCGGTGGGTGAGCGAGTTCTCGAAGGAGGTGTCCGTCATCCACAGCGGCGTCGGGTCCGTGTGCTGATAGGTCGCCGCCGCCTGAACGTTCGGCATGATTGACTCCTGCTGGTTGCGGATGTTGTCGCCGTCGGGGTCGACATTCGGCAGACCCGCGAGCCACGGGAAGTTGTAGAAGTCCATGACCGAGTGGTTGTCGGCCTCCTCGTCCGTGTATTTGACGCGCACGCCGTCGGGGCCTGCCGCGAACGAGCCGTTGTGAATCGTCTCGCCGTCCACGTAGTAGTTCGCAAGCGCGGAAGGCGGCGTTGCATTCTTGTCTGTCTCGAGCCACGCGCGGTAAACGACATCGCACGGACCGTCCACCGACGCGGAACCCGCAAGACCGAGAAGCGGGTTGAGGCCGTGGAAGAGCTCGTAGTAGTCATCCATGCCGTCACCATCCGTGTCGGCCTTGCGCGGGTCGCACGTGATGTAGAGCGACGGGTAGTCAACAATCTCAAACGAGGGGGTCTCCGTCCATGTCGCGATTTCCTTCGCAAGCTTGGTCGTCCACCGGTTGAGAGACGACTCAATCGTGCCGCCTGCCGCCGTCGTAATCGTGACCGGCTCAGTATCGTCACGCAGGTCGTGGTCGATGCCGTCCTTAAACATGTAGAGCTTACCGAGGCGTTTCCTCCACGTGAGGTCATCCCACGCGAGGTCGCAGCACGAGAAGTAGGTGCCGAGGTCAAAGTGACCGTTCTGAAGGCCCGGGTTGAAGCTGGCCGTGCCGTCGTCGCCCGGCCAGTAGTCGACGAGCATATGACCAAACCAGTCGTCGTCGGTCGCATGCGCCTCGAGTTCATTGGCTGTGATCGCGTGCGATGTCCACGGCGAAGTCGTATCGTCGTAGCGCCAGCAACGCATCGCGCCGACCATGTATTCCTGCCAGTTCAGGAGACCATCATGGTCGTAGTCGAGGAACGCATCGCTCAAGGTCGGGTTCATGCCCTTGCCGTCATGGTAAGCCGTCACCGTCTCGGTCGCATTCGTGCCGTCGGTCGAGGCAACATAAATCTGCCCCAGCTCCGCCGCGAACTCAAGTTCCCACGGATCAGGCAGACCGTCCAGATCTGTATCCCACGACAGCGGGTTGAGACCGCCGCCTTCCACGCAGTCTTCCCAGAAGTAAATCGAGGGCGTTTTGTGCTCATTCGAGCCGTAGATCCACGTGAACTCGTCGCCATCGAGAACACCGTCGCCATCGGTGTCGTTCGCCCACGGGTCGGTCGGCCAAATCTTGTTCTTCCACTCAGGTGTCAGATTCGTGATCGTCTCGCACCCCTCGTAGCGCAGGCAGTTCTCAAGGCCACACCATTCCTTAACGCCCGTAAGGCCATCCACATCAAGGTCGTTCGACGCATCGTTCGCGTTCGCCGAAGTCGGCCAGCTCGTTGAGAGCGGCGAGATCGACGCCGTCGCCGGGGAGCGGCCGCCGAACGCGCCACCACCCATCACATACATTTCCCAACCGTCCGGCACGCCGTCCGCATCCGTGTCGGCGTTCTTGGGATCAGTCGTGTAGTCCTTCCAGACCTCCTGCATCTTGCGATTCGCGATGTCGGTCTCGGTAACGCCGCCCACCTGTCGGAAGAACGCGAGAAGCATGAACTCGTCATAGGCCGAGAACGCCGCCGTATCAATGCGGTGGTGGATCGGTGCCTCGCTCGTGTTCCACGCGACGCGCGGATCGAAACCGTTGAGCGCGTAGACCTGATAGTGATAAGCGTTGACCGTCACGGTCGCCGTCTCATCGACCGTAATCGACTCGCTGCCCGTCAAGAGACCGAGTTGATCTTCGTTGGCCACATCATAGGCCACCGCGCCGAGCGCCGTCGTGCCCGACTTGTACGTCCAAGTCTTGAAGAGCTTCACCTCCGACTCCTTCGTGAGATCGGACGGCTGGGCGAGGCTCTTAAGAATCTCGGCGTCCTCTTCGGTCGCGTAGCAAGTCTCGGTCGTCGTCCCGCCCTCGCCATAAGTAATCGTGACGGGATACATCGTGAGCGTCGCAACCGCCATCTGGTCGCCATCGCTGTTCGCCGAGGCATCGTAGACGAGCGGATCCATCTCAAAGAGGACCTCCCAGCCGTCGGGCAGACCGTCGTTGTCGGTGTCGTAGTCAAACGGGTTCGTGCCGAGCTCAAGTTCGATGAGGTCGGTGAGGCCGTCGTTATCGGAGTCCATCGTCGAGGCGTTCGCATGCGCGACGAGCGGGTCAAATGTCTGCTCGATCGTGTCGCTCGAAATCGTGAACGGCTCGGCGGGGCAAAGCGGGTTATATTTGCGACCCGTCATACGCTCGTAAGTCGTCGTCTCGTTGCCCTCGTCATCCGTCGTTGTCTTGAAGTAGCCAACGTGCGCCTTATACCAGTAGTAATATTCGCAGCCGTCCGGAATGCCGTCCGAGTCCGTGTCGGCATTCGTCGGGTCGGTCGGACGCTCGGGCGACCAGCGCGACCAGGTCGCCTCTTCAGTCGGATCAAGAGCGGGGTCCTGACGATTGCACCATTCGACGAAGGCGCGGTATTCAAGCGCGCTCAGCGTTGAGTCGGCGTCCGTCTCGGGGTCGGTATACTTGATGTCGCTCGTGAACGATGTGATGCCCGACTGCGCGGGACCGTTGTTGAAGTGGTCATCGACGCCGCGGATCTCCTGGCGCGTCGTGAAGGCGCGACCCTGCATAACCCACGAGTTGGTCGAGCCCGGGATGAACGACGAATACGCCGCGCTCATCGTGTTCGGGAAGTAGTCGGCATCGACGTTCTGCCCGCCGATGTTCGTGAGGTCATTACCCGACATTGAGACGCCGCCGTTCGCGTCCTCCGAGAAGACGCCGAGACCCTCGTACTGGAACGCATAGGCATCTGGCACCGCGTCGGCGTTGATGTCGCCCATGTTGTCGCTTGGCAGGAATTCGCGCGAGAAGATCGCCTCAACCTGCATCGTCTTGTAGCTGGCGTTGTCCTTCTTCTCGGTGTCGAGGGCGAAGAGTTTCGTCTTCGAGCGCTCCGACGGGACGGGCATCAGAATCTCAATGCCGTTCTCGCTGTCAATCGTCGCCCAGCAGTAGAAGTAGTTGTCATACGCCGAATTGCCGTAGTTGTAGTAGTTGCCAACCGTGCCGCGACGACCCTCGGGCGAGAGCGGAACGCCCGTGTAGCCCTCGGCCGCGCCGCGCGTGCCGTCATCAAAGGCATCGCCCGCGACGGCGGGATAGCCCTCGGCCGTCACGCCCGCCTGCGCCCGCGTCTCGTCGAACGCCCACGTCTGGACGAAGTCACGAACCTGAACGGCCGCGACACCCGTCGAGTCGTCCACATAGACGCTGCCGCAACCAAGGCCCGCAGCGCGACGATACTTCGTCTCGCTCGGCTCCATCGGACCCGCGGGGCTCACGGCGAGTTTCTTCGTCTGCGCGACATAGATGATCCACTCCTTCGAGGCATGCCCGCCGTCGCCGTCGTCAATCTCAAGGCGGAGAATCTGGTTCTGGATGTCGGGCACCTGGAACTCGTATGTGCCCTTCACATTCGCGAACTTCGTGCTCGAAATGGTGTAGGTCTGGTCTGTCGGAAGGACGAGCGGGTTCGGATAGGTCGTCGCATCGGCCGAGTCGATGGACCATGTAATCGTGAAGTTACCGCTCGTGATGTCGGGGATAATGTCGCGAACCTGCCAGTCGAGGCGGATTGTCGCGCCCGCGCTCCACGTGTTCGTCCCGACCTCCGACAGGGAGCCGCCGCCGTCCACGCGCTTCACCGACGAGATCGTCGGCTCAACATTGTAGACGATAAGCTCCGTCGCGCTCGGCTGATAGAACTCGCTCCACTTCTGCCCATAGCTATTGCGGCAGTCGTCCGTTGTCACCTTCGCCGTGATGTTGTAGTAGGTGTCAACGCCGCCATTCAGCGTCAGTGCGTTGAAGTAAACTTTCTTGCGATTGCCATCGGAAATTTCAACGGTCTGCGTCTCAAGCTCGACCTTGCCGTCAGAGCCCCACTCCTCAAGCGTCAACTCAACGACAATCGGATTCGTCGCCGAGATGCGCTCGTCCGACTTGGGTGCGCCTGTATCGGGATCCGTGTATGTATACGTGCCTGCGTCAGCCGGTGCCGTCGAGAGCTGCAAGTAGAAGTAGCCGTCCTTCTTGTTGGCGGTCTCGTTGTAATACATCGTCTCGACCTGCTCGCCGTCCGCGCTCAGGATGTTGACCGTCGCGGTCTGGCTCACGTTGACGCTAAACGTGTAAACGGGCTCGCCCCACTCGTAATCTTCTTTCTGCATCGTGCCCGCCGTGTTCTGCTCGGCGCGGTCATCCTTGTCGAGCAAGTAGACCTTTACCGTCTGCGTCTGGCCTTCTTCGTTGAACGTAATCGGGCAGCTGATGCGACGCTTCGCCGCTTCCGAGAAGAGAACATAGTCGCTCTTCGAGCCTTCAATGCCGTCCGTGTAAATCCAGCGCGCCCAGATGGCATCCTTGTCCGTCGCCGTCAAATCAATGGACGAAGGATCTTCGAGGTTCGCCGTAAAGGTGACGGGGCTACCCGCCGGAGCCTTCGCCGTGAGCATTTCGCCATTCGCGACATAGGTCGCGCTCATGCGCATCGTCCCCGCGCGAATCGACGGCGAGATGTTGACGACTGTGAACTCGCGCGTCCGAGGCGCATAAGTCTTCGTGTAGTCGATGTCGGGCGTCTCGTTCCAGTCCTCTGTCGCGAGAAGGCCGACCGTAAAGGTGGCGCGCATCGGGTCAAGCGCCTTGTAGCCGTCGAGGAACTGAATCTGGACAGCCGCCGATGCCGTGTCGCTCTGCGCAATCGCAAGACCCTTGTCAACCGCCGCGCAAGAGACGAGATCCGTCGCCGCCTCGTTCACGGGGCGCAAGAACGCATACATCGGAGCCGACGCAGGCGAGCTCAACTCGACGCGCACATAGGGCGTCTCGCCTTCGTGGAAGACGTAACCATCTGGATACGGCTCCTGCAGTGTCGCGTCCTTATAGGCCTTGATCTTCGCATCGAGCGCGGCCGCCGCCTTGATCGTCACCTCGCGCGTCCCCGTGTTGCCCGAGGGGTCGCGAACCGTGATGATTGCCGGATACGTACCCTCGGCAGGCGCGGTCACCTTGATTGACGACGGAACGCCGTCCGTGAAGTGAACACCCGTCTCGGTCGACGACGAGCCGCCGTTCGGGAAGGTCACCGTCACGGTGTAGCCCTCCGTGTTCTCGGTTTCCTGAAGATCGCGCCAGTTGTCGGCGATTGTCACATTGAAGTCCTGAATCTCGTCACCGTCAAAACCCGTGAAGATGGCACTCTCGGTCGGAATCAGGATGACCGGCGCCTGGTTCGAAAGCGAAATCGTTGAGAAGCGGTTGTTGCCACCCGAATACTTTGCCCACATATCGGCATCTGTAATCTCAGCCGAAATGACGAGCTTATTGACCGTGCGGTCCGACGGCGAACCGAGCCCGTAGAGGTAGAATGTCGCTTCCTTCGCTCCAGCAGGAATCGTCACTTCTGTCGTTCCCTCCGTAATCGTCGGATCGTTGTCTTCCGTCAGGATGCGGATGTAGTTGCCGCCAATGGGATCAAGCTCGGATGTCGGAACATCCGTCGCCCCGCGCATAAACTTTGCGCTCAGTTTGAAAGTGATCGGATTCTCATCAAAACGCTCAGAAACGGCCACTTTCATAACCGTCGCGGCCTCGTAGTTCGTCGTCGCGACGACAGAGAACTTCGTCTCATCGCCGTAGTTCGAGACGGTGATGTGCGGCGCGGGCGCCTCACGCACCTTGACCGTGCGCGAGCAAGCCGAGGCTTCAAGCTTATCGCCAACGAGCGAATAGCCTTCAGACGTCGTGGAGCTCATATAAATCTTCGTCGTCGTTCCAACATCGCCCGTGCCCTTCAAACCGAACGTCCCCTTGCCATCGCGAATCGTGACGGCAAGAACCTTGCGCTCCGTGCCGTCATCGTAGTAAACGGCATCGCCGCGCGCCGTCGGCTGAACAATCGTGTCATCTGCCGACCAAACGTAGACGACCGTTCCTGTCACCGCGCCCTCAATGATCGCCTCAACGGAATACGGCTCGTCCGTACCCTTCTGAACCTCGCGCCAAATCTTATCGGGCGACGCGCCTGCATCGGCGTAATCCGTGTCAAAATCGAGTGTACGGATGTA
>CAYNVE010000002.1:0-41172 GCA_964400635.1 uncultured Lentisphaeraceae bacterium | reverse complement strand
GAAGCCCCTCGTTCTTCAGCGACTCGGCGAGGTAGTTCCGAACGACGATCTTCGCAGGCCGCCCAGGGCATCCCTTCCGCTTGCCAGGAATGAGATGGCTTTCGACGTCGCAGAGCGCGCGCGACGCAATCTCGACCTGTTGCTCGACATAGAGGTGGCGCGTAAAGTCAACGGCGAAGCACATCGTCATGACGACGAGCGGCATCACGAAGGCGAATTCAAGATACGCCGTCCCCCGCGTTGACTGAAGCCGACGCATGAGACGAGTTTTCAATCTCGCTTCGCGTGTGTTCATTAGTGGTAAATGATCCTCTTCAAAATTCCATTGGCCACGCTGTTCGTCGTCAGCGACTCAAAGGCCGTCGTGACGGGGATGAGCTTCGCGGTCGCGCCCGTGCCGAAGCCGGCGGGGCGCTGGTTGTTCTTCGCATTCTTCGGCGTGACGGAGTGCGCGACGACATCACCCGTCACGCACTGCGCTGCGGCAATCGCCATCATCGGCCACTGGTCAATCGTCTTCGATGTCTTCGACGACCACGCCTCCAGCGGCATCGTCTCAATGTGCGTATAATACTTGTGCGCGATCCAAATGCTTGGGCCCGGCAGCGCATTCTTGCCCGTCTTGTTGTCACGCTTCGAAACCCAGGGCTTCACCTCCCATTTGCCGCCCGTGCCGCAAATCTTGTGAATCGTCTTGTAGATGCCGCCGCTTTTTTCCTGAAAGAGCGACGAATAATCCGTGTCGTTCTTCCACGGCTCCTCGCTCTTGGACTCCGTCGCGAGGGGCAGCTTCACCGTGTCGATGATGGGGAAGGCGATGCCGAGCGCGTAAACGCCGAGGTTGCCGAAAGGTCCTAAGTTGATGCTCACGTTGCCGAGCGGATCGGCTCGATTTTTCGCCGCAAGTTGTTGCGCGCCCCAATAGGCGAAGACCGTCGCGCCGTAGGCGTAGAAATAGCCGAGCGGTCTTAAGAAGTAAGGGCAGATTCGGTTTGCGAGAAGCCCCGAGACGCCGCCCGAGATCGCCGCGATGATGTGGAACGCCTGCGCGGCAATTTTGCAGACGATGCCGATGTAAGGTATAGAGCCCATCTTTTCGAGAACCTGCGCGGCCGTCTCGGCGGGCACGGCGACGACGAGCAACTTCTTCGCGATCGAGAGCGCGGCGTACATCTCGTCGTTCAGGTTCTGCACCGTGTTCATGCCGCGCGCCTGCCAGACGCAGAAGCCGAGCGCCGCCGAGTCAGCCGCGTTCTGAAGGCGCATCTTCTCCTTCGAAAGTTGCGCCGTGTTCCATGTCATCGTGAGCGAGCCGATGACGACGAAAATGACGAGCGCCATCAAGACACCCACGTGGCCGCGATCGTCCGCGAGGCGCGCACGCGACGAACGAAGGAAGCCGAAGAGCCGACTTGTCATTAGACATCCTCCTTCCCGCTCGGATCTTGCGTCCAACCGTGGCCGCCCGCCTTCCGCTTCCAGAAATCCCCGCACCCGTCGTCATCCGAGCCGCTGTCTGAGCCGCTTTCCGACGGACGATAGGGGTCGTCCTCGGGCACGCCCTCGCCGCTCGGATCAGCATCGCCCTTCTCCTTGTCCTTGCTACCCGATGACTTGAGCCCGAGATCCTTCGCGAGTTGCTGCTCCGCCTTGTAGAGCGTCTCAAGCGCAGAGGCGTAGGCCGTGGCCGCCGACTCGAAGGCGGCAACCCCCGTCTCAAAGTCATCCTTCACGGGGAACGCCGTGCGCAAGATCTGCGCGACGGCGGTCGCGTCCGCCACACCCGCGCGCTGCAACGCGGCGGCCGTCTTCGCGGCCCATTCGAGGATCTTCTCGCGGCGTTCATTCGTCGTCGTCTTGATCTGTTCCTGAAGCTTCGAATAGGCATCGCGTGCGGCCTGCTCCGCCTCGTCGATGGCAATGACGTCATTGATAATCGTCTTCTTGAGCGTCTCGAGTTTCTCCTTCATTTTCTCGACAGCCTTCTCAGGATCCTTGGCGATGTCCGCGTCATCATCGCCGTAGTCGAAGAAGCCCATGCTGCTGTAGTCCGCCTCCTCGCTGCCCCCGCCAATTGCGGAGGCTAACTCGTCGCGGCTCGCGCGCTCGAGTTGGCGAATCTTCTCCTGCGTCGTCGCCGCGTCCGAAAACACATTCTTGAGCGCGGCCGTTTCGCGCGTCTTCAAGGTCGATGCCGACGACGAGGAGAACGCGACCATCGCGTTCGCATTCGGCGCGAAAACATTTGCCGAGGCGACGAAGGTGCGCCAATCTTGACAGGATGCCGCCGAACCGCCGACATAACGCGAGACGGCGCTCTTAAAGTCGTCCTCCGAGACGTTCATCACGAGATTCCCCGCCGTGAACGAGCCGTTGATTTCGCTCGACGCGCCGTCGATCGTGCCACCATTCAGAAACGCATACCACGGCGGCTGACCACCGAAGCTGCCCTTCCACGCCGCGAAGAGATCGCTCGGCGTCGCATGCTTGACGCGCAGGTGGCGATGCGTGTCGTCGCCCCAGAAGAACCACTCCTTATCCTTGTAGGCACGGTTCTCGAGATTCTCGAGCGCGGCCGTCTTAATTGTCCACGGATGAAACACGACGCCGTTCCAAAACTTGCAGGTCTCGTCAGACGTGCCCGTTAATTCCATGAAGCACTTCTTGTAGTCGGCGGGCGGCGACTTGCTCTGCCAGTTCGACTTCTGGCTCGTGTCATCCGGCGCGCGCTCCATCCAGAGGACAAGCCCGTCGAGCGCGTAGTAGGCGGACTCCTCAGCCTCGCCCGAAATGCCGCGCCCGATGCCCTTGTAAGAGTAGCTGCCCGTGTCGCTGTCATAAGGCCCAACCGTCTCTTCGAGAAGGCGGTACTTGTAGGAAAGGAGGACGATATTCAAGAAACCGTTATAAGACTTCTTCAGCTCTTCGATCGCCTTCACATACGAGTTCGTTGTGCCAGGATCAAACGCCTCCGCGCCGTCGCTGTAGAGGTTCGCATTCTTGATATTCGGTTGCGGGTAGAAGAGGGCGCGGCCGACCGCAACGGGCACATCGCCTGGGTCGGACGACGAGGCGGCTGACGCGAGCACGGGGAACATCCACGCGCGCTCAAACGGCCACTTGATTGTGACATCAATCATCTTCTGAGACTGGTTGTTCGGCGGCCAGCCCGAGTAGGTCTTCACCATCCAGTCGTCGTAGGTTGATTTCGTGTCATATGTCGCAGGCAAATCGAGCGGCGAGCCGCCGTAGAGCGACGCACGCGAGAAGGCGGGGATCGACTTGTCATCGCGCTCTTTCACCGTGATGACGTCGTATGTCGCGACGCGATCCGCCGCGTAGACGACCTGACGCAGGACGCGGCTGTTGTTGAGGAGATCCTCGAAGCCCGTGTAGGCCCCCGCGGGGATGAGACTTTCGATAAACGACGCGAGCTTTTCCGCAATCGGCTTCGTCACATTCTCGATGATCTTGTTCATGATCTCCGTCACGAACTTCCCGATTGTGTTATCGCCAAGGTCGAGCGGAAAGAGGTTCGCGAGACTTTTCGCGAGCTCCGTCAGTTTCGTCTTAATCTGGTTCTCAATGAGGTTTCTTAAGGCGGCCATGCCCTGGCCGATCCACTTCTCGACCCAGTCCTTCGCGAGATCCGCCGAACTGCCGTGCATCGAGCCCATTGAGCACGTGGACATGAGAAGCGCCGTCGAAACATACATGCCGTCAATCTGCGTGTCGGGGTTTAAGAGCTCCTTCACGTTCGCGGGCTTCTTGCCGATGAGAGATGTCGACGACTTCTTCGCCTCGCGCGCACCCGCACGCACCGTCGCAATGCGCCCCACCGTCCACGCCGCGTGGTTCGCCATAATTTTCGCGTCCCAAAACGACGTGAACTCGATCATTGCGGAAATGACCATGACGACAATCGGCAGAACGAGCGCGAACTCAAGGTAGGCGGAAGCGCGCGGCGAAGCCATGCGCCGTGCGGCCGTCTTCTTGAGCCTGCTCTCGCGCCGAAAGAAGAACATCGTCTTACGCCCCCGTGAAGATGGTGTAGAGCGTTCCCGCCGCGATGGCGAGGCCGTAGGGAATCATGACGGGCAGGGGATGCCGCGCGTCGCCCGCATCCTCCGCCGAGGCCTCAGTCTTCTTCTCGTCGCGTTTTCTCTTCGCGCCGAAGATGATACGAAAGGCCGACGCGAATGCGCTTAAGAGCGTCCCGTTCCACGCGGCGATGCCGACGGCGAGAAGCCCGCCTGCGATGCACGTATCGGTGAGTGCGCGCAAGACGAGCGGATAGCCGATGATCGCGCCCGTCGCGGCCATCAATTTCATGTCGCCGCCACCCACGAGCCCGAAGAGACAAAACGGCAGAAAGACACCGCCGCCGATCAAAAGGCCGAGCGCAGACTCCTTGAGGCCCGGAAGCCCATTCTCAATCAGCGCGGCACCGAGGCCAAACGCCATGGCGGCGAGCGTCAAAACATTTGGAATGCGCCGCTTCAGCACCTCGCCGTAGATCGCAAACGCGAAGAGGAAAGGAAGCGCGATGAAGGAAATATGCCAGGAGGTCATTTGCACATGATCAAGTTGTCAAATTCTGACTGTCGAATTCAGCATCTTCCTTTCGCCTTTAACGCATATTGTATCAATTTTAAGGGGTTCGTGTAAAGGCATCTTGACAGGCATCTATCGTCTTTTAACCATAAAGAACATAAAGACCATAAAGGACCCGAAAAGAGGGGTGCGCGACTGTGATATAATAAACGGCATGAAATCACTTCTCTTGACGCTCAAGGCTTGGCCCGTCGTCACAGCCGCGACAATTGCTCTCTGCTACCTCACGAAGACTGTCGCGGCGTGGCTCGGGTTCGACCTCCCCGACCAACAGAACGTCCACATCGTCGCGCACGTCCTCGAGAACGCTTTCGCCTCGCCTCGCCACTTCCTCGGTGCCGCATTTCTCGTCGCACAAATCATCATCCTCGCGCCCGCGCTCGAAGAACTCCTCTTTCGCGGTCTCCTCTTTAAACTCCCCATCTGGGCGACGAAAAAAATCGCCGCGCACCGAGCGACCTGCCGACTCGTCACAGTCGCGACCGTCCTCGCCGCGCTCGTCTCCGCCACGCTCTTTTCCGCCGCGCACTATCTGACGCAGCCCTGGCCCGATGCGGCGTTTCTCGCGCTCTTCTTCTTCGGCCTCGCGCAGTGCCGACTCTACGAAAAAACAGACCGCATCGGATGCCCGATGCTCCTGCACGCGCTTTTCAATTTGACGAATCTCGTCCTTCTCTTCGTCATCCCTGTCGAATGAAGGTCTTCTTTGAGACATTCGGCTGCCGCCTCAACCGCGCCGAGGCACTCGACGACGAGGCGGACTATCTCGCGCGCGGCTGGGAATGGACAGACGACGCGCGCCAAGCCGACCTCATCGTTGTGCGCGGCTGTAGCGTGACGCGGCGCGCCGAGCGTGACTCGGAAAAGCGCATCGCCCAGTTGCGCGCGACGAACCCGAAGGCGCGTTTTCGTATCGTCGGTTGCCTCAAGGATGCCGTCAAGACGACGCGAGAAGACCACGCCCACGATACCCTCCCCACGCGCACCGCCCGCGCCTACCTCAAGTGCCAAGACGGCTGTAGCGGTCGTTGCACATTTTGCATCGTGCCGACCTTTCGCGGCTCCTCCGTCTCGACGCCCTTCAGCGACGTTCTCGACCGCGCGCGCCGCTTCATCGACGCGGGCTACCACGAGATCGTTCTCACGGGCTGCAATCTTGCGCTCTACGCCTCCGAGGGGAAGCGCCTCGACGACCTCCTTGACGCACTCGCCTCACTCGCGGACGACTGCCGCATCCGCCTCGGCTCGCTAGAACCAGGCGCGACAGCCCTCCGCGTCCTTGACGTTTTCAAGGCGCACCCACAGACCATCGCGCCCTTTCTTCACATCCCCGTCCAGTCTGGCTCAAATGTCATCCTGCGCGCGATGAACCGCCCCTACCCCGTCCGTGAAGTAGAATCTCTCGTCGAGAAGGCCATCGAGACAAACCCGCTCATGGGGCTTGGGTGCGACCTGATGACGGGCTTTCCAGGCGAGAGTGAGAATGACTTCCTCGAGACGAAGAGTCTCCTCCTGCGCCTGCCGTTTTCGAACGCCCATATCTTTCCCTACTCCGAGCGACCTGGGACGAAGGCGGTGGCCTTCCCGCACGCCGTCCCACACGACCTCCGCCATCGCCGCGCACACGCGCTCGCCGTCCTCGCCGCCGAAAAGCGCGCCGTCTTCGCCTCGCGCTTCGTCAATCGCGACGTGATGCTCGTCATCGAGGACGCGGAAAAAAGGAGCGGCTGGACGGGCGCGTATCTCCCCTGCTCGCTTCAGGACGCGCGCGCGACGCCGCGCAAGTCGCTCGTTCGCGCGCGCGTTGTGCGCGCCGACGGCGAAAAGCTTATCGCGACGACGGTCGGCGAAGGGCGCGCGTAAGCTCAATGACGATGAGCTCCTCGCCCGCCGTGGTCCCCGAGACAACCGCCTCGCGGAGCGCAAAGAAGCGATCGCGCGCCGTTCGCAGTTCGGCGAGCGACCAGTTCGCCGCGAACGCCTCGTTCTTGCGAACGGCGTAGGGCGACATCGCCCCCGTGCGACCTTCCTTCACATCGATGAGCTGGCGGAAGAACTTCTCAACGATGCCGCTCATGAAGACGGCGAACCCCTTCTCAAGCGCGAAGACGCGAAGGGCCTTCAGCGCCTCAGCAAGATTGCGCCGTCCAATCGCGTCGGTCAGATCCCACACCTCCGCCTCAACCTTCGCGCCCGGGCTCGAGACGGCGGCCATGTCCTCCGCCCGAATCGTCGCACCCGCCGCGCCGAGATAGTCACGAAGTTTTTGGATTTCGCTTTTAAGCGAGCGCGCATCCGTCCCCACGATGGCGACGAAGCGCGCGGCCGCTTGCGGCGCGAAAGAAAGCCCCTCTTCGCGCGCGTACGCCTCGGCGCGGCGCGCGGCCTCGGCCGCCTCCTCCCACGGCTTACAGGGCGAAAAGACGGCGAATGTGACCTTGCCGAGAAGCGCCTTCGCGAAGAGCGACGTCTTAAGAAGGCGCGGACCTGAGAGGACGAAGACCTGATTGTCGGGGAGATCGAGGCTCGCGAGGCGCTTCGCAAACGCTTCGAGCGCCTCCTTCACCTCCTGCGAAAGGCGCGCCTCGCCACCGCCCGCGCCGCCCGACGGGAGGAAGTGGACGTTCTTCCACCACGTCGCCTTGCGCGGCTCAAGGAAGGGTGGCGTGAGAACGCTCTCCTCGGCGCGGCGCAAGTCAGCCATCTGCAAGTCGGCGTTCGTCGCGTTGACGGAGTCGATGACCTCAAGCCCCTCCGTTGAACCGATCGCCTTCTTCGCGGCCTCCTCCACGAGAAAGTCGTCCTCGCCGATGATCACATGCGCGTTCATCTCGCCTCCCCGTTAGTCGAGGATGCCCTTGGACGGCGGCTCTTTCTCATCCCACCACGCGCCCTTCGAGAAGGCGATGCGCTGGATGGGCTTCGTCGTCAGCTGCTTGCCCTTCACGCCCGCCGCGCGCACCTCAACAACGGGCTTCTTCGCGGTCTTGCCCGTCTCGCGGTCGACGCGATCGACGAGGTCGAGCGGGCGGAAGAACTGCTGATGAATCTTCTGCGCCTTCATCGGCTTGAACTTGACGTAGAGCGTCTCGCCGCAGCCCTCCGCGAAGAGGAGAATCTTCGACTTCGGCTTCTCCGGCGCGAGACGGTAGTCCTTGTTGCGAATGAGCCCGCCGAACGTGAAACGCTTGATGTAGCTAAAGCCGTAGCCACCGTCTTCGTAGACGCAGGTGAAGTGGCGCGTCTCGCGATCCTTCTCTTGATTGTAGCGCAAGACGGCGAGAAGGTCCTTATCAACAAAGATCTTGTCCTCAGGCTGAACCTTCCGATAGCGGCCGTCCTTCCAGACGAGGATCAACTCGTCCAGCGAAGAGCACTTGAAAAGTTCGTCACCGCCGCGCAGACCCGCGCCCACGTAGTTATTCTCGCGATCCCAGCGAATCGTGAGCTCACTCGCCGTGATGGCGCGCACGTCCACCTGACGGAACGCGCCCTTCTCAATCTTTGTCATGCGCGGGAAGCGCTTCGCGTATTCCTTGTGAAGTCCCTTGAGGTACTTGATCACGAACGCGCGCAAATGCTCGAGGTGGTCGCGAACCTCCGCCTCCTCCTGCTCGATGGCTTTAATCTCGTCGCGGTTCTTGTCGATGTCGAACTGCGAAATGCGCCGAATTGGAATCTTCAAGAGCCGCTCGACATCCTCATCAACGAGATCGCGCCGCAACTCCTTGCGGAACGGCTCAAAGCCCTTCTTGACTGTCGCCAAGACGCCCTCAAGCGTCTTCTCCGTCTCAATGCGCTTGTAGATGCGCTCCTCGACGAAAATGCGGTCAAGCGTGCGCGCGTGGAAAAGGTCATCCAGCTCGCCGAGGCGGATCTCCTGCTCGCGCTTCGTAAGCGCCATGAGCCGCTCAACGTTATGCTTCAAAATTTCCGAAACCGTCATGAGCTTCGGACGGCCCGCATCGAGCACGACGGGGCGCGAGGAAATCGAGCGTTCGCAGTGCGTGAAGGCGTAGAGTGCGGAAATCGTCTTCTCAACGTTCGCACCCGCCTGAAGTTCAAGTTCGATGCGAACGGAGTCAGAGGTGAGGTCGTTCAGGTGGCGAACGGCGACTTTCTTCTTCTTGATCGCCTCTTCAATGGACTCGGCAATCGAATCGGTCGTCTCGCCCCAGGGCAGTTCCGTGATGACGAGGCGGTTCTTCTCTTCGCTCTTGATGACGGCGCGCACCTTGACTTTGCCGAGGCCGTCCTGATAGTCCGAGACGTCCATGACACCGCCGAGTTGGAAGTCGGGATAAAGCGCGAACGGTTTCTTTTGGAGGCACGCGATTTCGGCCTCAAGAAGCTCGCCGAAGTTGTGCGGCAAGATGGCCGTTGAAAGCCCGACCGCGATGCCGTCCGCGCCGAGCATGAGAAGAAGCGGAATCTTGGCGGGCAAGTAAACCGGCTCTTCGCGACGACCATCATAGTTGGGGACAAATGTCGTTGTCTTCTTGTTGAAGACCTCCTGGCGCGCGAGATCCGTAAGGCGGCACTCAATGTAGCGCGTCGCGGCGTGCGGCATGCCCGTGAAGAGCGAGCCGTAGTTGCCCTGACCGTCAATGAGATAACCCTTGCCCTTGCCCCAAAGTTTATTCGCCAAGACGCACAGTGCGTCGCCGATCGACGCATCGCCGTGCGGGTGATACTGCATCGCGTGGCCGACGATATTCGCGACCTTCGTGTAGCGGCCGTCGTCCTTCTCCCAGAGCGAATGGAGAATGCGCCGCTGCACGGGCTTTAAGCCGTCCTCGACGGCCGGGATCGCGCGCGAGCAGATGACGTAGGCGGAGTAGTGACGGAAGTTGAAGTCGTAGAGATCTTTGAGCGGTCCCTTGCCCGTCAGATGCTCCGTCTCGGAAAGCGCGGGAGCGGGGGCACCTTTCGCGCCCTCGCCCACACCCCGACCCCCTTTCGCGGAGGCCTCCGCCGAGAACAAGTCGAGATGATCGAACAGGCTCGGCGGTTCACTCCCCTTCTTTGGCGTGGCCATCAGAAGTTAAACGAGACGCCAATCGCGCCCCACGCGAAGTCCTTGCGAGAACCGTAGCTGTACCAGTCGTAGGGCATCGCGCGGATCGCATCGCAGTTGTCGCGAAGATCCGGATCGACGACGCAGCAGTAGGCGACTTTCGCGAAAAGGCCAAAGTGGTCGCCCAGCTGATAATTCGCGTCAAGGCCGATCTTCATCGTCGCGATGCCCGAGTTCGCGTGCTTGACGCCGCCGACCTCGTTGTCAAACGCCGTCGGGAAGCACCAGTTGTACTGCGCCTCGCGCCAGACGCCCTCGATGTAAGGCGTGAGCGAGAGATCGTCCGTCGCGGCAAGAACCTTCTTCGCGCCGAAGACGATGAGGTTCGCGCCCTTCGAGTATTCGCGCACGGCCGTGATGTACGGCGTCACGTAGGGGTTCGCCAGTTCAAAGGAGTGATTGAAGTCCCACGTCGTCGCCGTGTGATTGTTGTCATGATCATGACGCGGCCCCTTGTAGTTCTTCGGCGGATAGTAGTACCACACGATAGACGAACGCCAGACGAGGCCCCAGGTCTTGTCATCGTCGAACCAGAACGTACGACCGAAGTGGACGTTGAAGTCGTACTCGTTGAACGCCTGGCCGATCTGGTTGTTACGGCGACGGGGCGTCAGGTCCGTGTTCGACCAGAGGCCCATGCCGACATAGCCGAGATCGCCGATGTTCGCGTTGCCCTCGACATAGCCCTGAAGCGTCGGGTTGTCATTGACGAGCGAACCGTAGAGCTGATAGCCCGAATACAGTCCGTAATTTCCAAAGCCCCAGAAAATCGGAGCCCCTTCGTTTTCGGCCTCAACCTCCTCTTCGGCGAATGCGCCGAACGAAGACAGGGCCACCAGAGCGATCATGAGTTTTCTCATGGTGTTATTCGTTTGCTGTTATTGTTGCTTTTTTGTCGCGCCGCCGCCGATGCGTGACGACGATGCGTTTGACGACGAAATAGGTGATCGGCGTGAGGATAATCGCGAGGAAGAGCCCACCTAGGAAGAACGAGACCATCGCCTCCGCGCCGAGCTGGCGCACCTTCTCCCAGGTCCACTCGACGGCCATCAGTCGCTCAAACGAGAGCGAGCCACCGAAAAGGATTTTGTTGACGGCCCATGTCTGCGCGGGATAGATGAAGAAAATCGTGACAGGGTTCGTCACGAGCGTACCGACCGTCGCGCCAATCTTCGAGACGCGCATAATGAGCGCTAAAGGAATCGAGACGAGAAGCTGGAGGCCGAACGGGACGGCGCAGCCGACGAACATACCGAGCGCCCAGCCTGCGGCGACATCCTCTGGCGGAAGAGGGTCTTTCACCATCTTCTCGTAGAGGTCATGGCCATAGGCTTTCAGAGACTTCATAACCGCCGCACCCTTAGACCTCGTGGATAAAAAGGCCGCTCCGAAGCTTCGGCTCAAACCACGTCGACTTGGGCGGCATGATGCCCCCCGCATCCGCAATCGCCATCATCTCCTCGACCGTGACCGGCTCCATCGCGAACGCGACGGCCGCCTCGCGCGCATCGACCTTCGCCGCAAGCGCATCAACGCCACGAATGCCGCCCATAAACGAGATGCGTTTGTCCGTGCGCGGGTCGCCGATGCCGAGGACGGGCGAAAGCAGATGGTCCTGCAAATAGGAGACATCAAGCGCATGGACGGCATCCGCCCCTTCGGGGATTTTCCACGCGAGGTCAACCCACGCGCCACCCAAATACATACGGCAATGGCGCGGGCCTAAGCCGCCAATCTCAAATTTTTCGGCAACGCGAGACATGAACGCCTCAGCAGAGAGCCCGTTCAAGTCGGCGACGAGGCGGTTATAGGAAAGGATTTTCAGCTGGCTTGCAGGAAAAATGACGGCGAGAAAATAGCGACTCTCGCCCGCGAAGCCGTGCGCGCGCGCATAGCGACTCGCGGCCGCGCTACGATGGTGGCCGTCCGCAATGTAGGCCACGGGAACGCGCGCGAAAAGTTCCTGAAGTTCGTCGGCGCGGCACGAAGAGGCCTCAGCCATCTTCCAGACCGTGTGGCGGATGCCGTCTTCGGCCGTGAAATCATAAAGCGGTGTCTCGCGGCATGCCTCAAAGACGATTTCGTCAATCGCCTTGTCATCGCGGTAGGTGAGAAACGCGGGGCCCGTCTGCGCCGCAAGAACCTCGATGTGGCGCGTGCGGTCATCCTCCTTGTCCTTGCGCGTCTTCTCGTGCTGCTTCAAGACGCCCGAGAGATATTCCTGCGTGTCGAATGTCGCGACGATGCCCGTCTGAACGTGAGAGCCCATCGTCTGGCGATAGGCATAGAACATCGGCCGATCTTCCTTGACGAGCGTGCCGTCCGCACGGAACGTGTCGAGCGTCTCGCGTGCCTTCTGGTACGCCTCGTCGGAGGTTGGGTCCGCCCCCGCGCCCAAGTCGATCTCGGGGCGCGAGACGTGGAGAAAGCTCTTGGCGTTGCCTGCGGCGAGGCGGCGTGCCTCCTGCGTGTCGACGACATCATACGCGACGGAAGCCACGCGCGCGGCGTCCTGTTCGTTCGGACGGACGGCGGCAAAGGGACGGAGAATCACGCCAAGGCCGCCTTTTTTAAAAGCCGATGTTGATGAGCGGGAAGAAGCGCAACTCGGCGTCGCGAATGACGTTGATGAGGCCGACTTGATAGCCGCTCAAGGTGTCGGCACGGTTGACGAGGCCAACCTGAAAGCCGCGCCCCTCACCGACGACGTTGATGAGACCAACCTGAAGACCGCCGAAACTCATCGCCTCGTTCCAGAGGCCGACCTGAATGCCGAGAAGCTCACCGCTGCCGACCGAGTTGTAGAGGCCGATCTGGAAGCCCGCGCCGCCGTCAATGACATCGTTGCGCAGAATGTTCACCTGAATGCCCTCAAAGTAGGTCGACTGACCCCAGAGGCCGAGATCGAGACCCGTCACATTCTCCTGCGCGGTTGAGAAAGGAATCGTCAGGCGAAGGCCCACCACGTCAGCCGTGCGCGGCCACTGGCAAATCGCCAGATACGCCGGCCACACATCGCGCACCTCGTTCTTCTCGGTCTCCGTCTGCTCGGTCGCGCGCACGACCTTCACATCCTCTTCGTCAGCCACGAGCGGCAGGGCGATCATCGAAACGAGCGCGAGGGACAGCAACTTCTTCATGTTCGGGACTCCTTCTGTTTTATGGGATTTTGGGTCGTATTCTTTTAGTATATGCTTTTTAGAGGGCGAAATCAACCCTCGATCGTCACCTTCTTAATGACAATGGCCTCCTCCGGGACATTCTGGTAGGGCCCGACGAAGCCCGTCTTCGCCTTCGCAATCGCGTCGACGACATCCATGCCGTCGGTAACCGTACCGAAAACCGCATAGCCGAAGCCCTGCGTCGTCGGCGCGGTGAAGTCGAGGAAGTCATTGTCAACGAGGTTGATGAAGAACTGGCTCGTCGCCGAGTCAATGACGCTCGTGCGCGCCATGGCGATCGTGCCGCGGCGGTTCTTGAGCCCGTTCATCGCTTCGTTGCGGATCGGCGCGCGCGTCGGCTTCTGGTTCATCTCCTTCGTGAAGCCGCCGCCCTGAATCATGAAGCCGTCGATTACGCGGTGGAAAATCGTGCCGTCATAGTGACCATCCTTCGCGTACTGGACGAAGTTCGCCACGCTCTCGGGCGCCTTCTCCGCGTCCAGCGAAAGCGTGAGTGTCCCAAGCGTTGTCTCGATAATCGCGTTCATAATTTTTCTATTATATCAAAGATTTGCTTTTTCGTGGCGTCAGCTGCGCACGGCCGGGTTCAGGTAGATTGGAAGCGGCTCAGGTTTTAAGATGGCGGGATGGACCTCAGCGAAGGCCTTGAGCCCCTCCGCCGTCGGCGTACGCCCGCCCTTGTAGCGCGCGCCGAACGTCGCGGCGAGAAGCGGCTCGATGCGCGCGGCATCGGGCGTGACAACGGCGAAGTCGGCCGGAACGGCCTTCGCGAGATCCGCCTGCGGCACCTGAAAGACATCGCCCTTCATCTCAAAGCCATCAAAGAGCGCGACCCAGGCCATGCCGCGCCGCGCATCGCCGACAACCGCGAGACGCCCCTCGCCTGCAAGCGCGCACGGGGACGGGAGGCCCAACACCTCGCACGGCCGACCGAGCGCATAGCCTTGCGCGAAGGCGATCGCTGAGCGAATGCCTGCGAAACTCCCTGGTCCCGTCCCCACGACGATGCGGTCGGGTGGTGGGTCAAGAGAAATTTCCTCAACCCATCCTCCGTTGCGTCCCGACGAAACCGAGCGTTCAAGATAGAGCGTCGTCATCTTTCCTCCTTGCGATACTTGAAAAACGACTCGATGCCGTAGGGGAAGTCGCTCGGAATGTAGTTGCCGACGCGCGGCCCCGTGAGCGTCGAGTCCTTGCGATAGTGCGTGAAGATCCAGGGGCAGTCCTCGCGCAGAATCTCCTGACAGAGGCGGTAGTCGCCCGCGCGGTATGCCGCATCGTAGGCGGCGTTCTCATAGTTCGAGTGGTTGACACCCGGCGAGCGGTTCGGCCCATAGAAAAGTTGGAGGATATTCTGCGCGTGCGGGTAGTCCATAACCCAGATGAGATAGTACATCTGAACGCGCCCTTCGTTGACAGCCGTCAAATACGCATCCCAGGTCATGAACGCGAGTTCGAGTTTGATGCCAATCTTGTCGTAGAATGAAGCGAGCAGTTCGCCCATCTCGCGGCTCGACTGGTCGGGGCGACCAATCGCGAGCGTGAGGACGAGCCGCCGCCCCGTCTTCGGGTCGATGCCCTCTGCGTAGCCCGCCTCGGCGAGAAGCCGCTTCGCGCGCGCGAGGTCGAAGCGGTAGGGAAGCGGCGCGTCGATCCGCCCCTCGACGCCCGGCGGCAAGGGGCCCGTGCTCTCGGCGATGCGCCCGTTATAGAACGCCTCCCACGCGGGGTAGTCGAACGCGCAGTTGAGCGCCTGACGGAGTTTCTTGTTCGTCCCCACGACGGGATCTTTCATGTTGAAACCGATGTAAGGCGACTCAAGCGCGGGGAAGGAATGAAGCGCGATGCCCTTCGCGGCGAGGCTCGGCTGAATCGTTCCGTCTTTTGTCGCGATCATATCCCAGTTGTCGCGCGAAACCTCGCCCAAGAAATCGAGCTCGCCACGGAGGAACATAAGCCACTGCGTCGAAAGGTCATCGATGACGAGGTAGCGAATCGTGTCAAAGCCCGCGGCATCGGGCGTCTTGCGTTTAAAGACCATCTCGTGATTCTTGCGCCAATGCGCGAGGCGGTAGGGCCCCGTCCCCCCGCCGTCGGCCGCGCGCACCGCCGCGCCCGCGCACGCGAGAAGCCACGGGAAGTAGTCAACGGGGCGCTTTAGGCGAATCTCAACAAGCTTCGGCGAAAGAGCCTTCACGCTTTCAACATCCTGCACGAGCCAGCCGTTCGGGCCCGTCGGGTCCTTGAGGCGCGTGAGCGTACGCACAACATCCTCCGCGCAACGCGGGTCGGCCCCCACCGCGAGGCGGTAGACGCGGCCGTCCGCGCTCACCTCGGGGAGTTGGCAGTAGCCTGGCACGAGGCGGTAGGGGCGCGCGGCATAGTCGATCGCGAGCGGCGTCTCGTAGAGGAGCCCCACGACGCGCGCGTCATAGCCCGACTGCGCCTCAAAGGGGTCAATGGACGAGACGCGCTCAAGCGGACGCGAAAACGTCGCCGCGAGGAGGAGCGCGAGAATCATGATGCGTGCGCCTCCAGCCTTATCTCAAGTTTCTTCGGTGCGCCCGGCAATGCCAAAAGACGCGATTTAATCTGCCGCAGCTTGGGGCGCATCGCAAAGAGCGCGGCCGCGCTTCGCACATAAAGAAAGATGATGCCGCCCTCGAAGCGCCCCGGGCGGACGGCGAGGTCCGGAAAGAGCGTGGGCCACTCGGCGCAGATTCGGTCGTAGAACGGATTCGTCTCGCGCGTCAACTTGGCGAAGACGGCGTCAAGCGCACTCTGAAACGTGGCGTGCCTGCCGCGTTCGCGAAGCCCCGTCGCCCGACCGTAGAGATTCGTGTTCTCCAACGCTTATTTCGCCTTCATCTGCAGCCACGCCTCGACGAACGGCTGGATGTGCCCGTCCATCACCGCGTTGACATCGCTCGTCTCGCATTCGGTGCGAAGATCCTTGACCATCGTGTAGGGGCAGAAGACATAGGAGCGGATCTGCGAGCCCCAGCCGTTCTCGGACTTCGCGCCGTAGAAGCGGTCCATCTCGGCCTTCTTCTGGTCTTCGTAGTATTCGTAGAGCTGGGCGCGCAGCATGTTCATCGCCTTCTCCTTGTTCATGTGCTGCGAGCGTTCCTTCTGGCAGGCGACGACGATGCCGGTCGGCAGGTGCGTGAGGCGCACGGCCGAGTCGGTCTTGTTGACGTGCTGGCCGCCCGCGCCGCCAGAACGGTAGGTGTCAATGCGAAGATCCTCGTCTTTGATCTCAACGTCAATATCGTCGTTGATTTCTGCGACCGTCTCAACCGAGGCGAATGACGTCTGGCGACGCTTATTCGCGTCAAACGGCGAGATGCGCACGAGCCGATGAATGCCGCGCTCGGCCTTGAGCATCCCGAATGCGTAAGGACCTTCGACCTTAAAGTAGACGTCCTTGTAGCCCGCCTCCTCGCCTTCCTGCACATCGTATTCCTCAACCTTCCACCCCTGGCTTTCGGCGTAGCGTTGGTACATACGGTAGAGCATCGACACCCAGTCGCACGCCTCGGTGCCGCCTTGACCCGCGTGAAGCTTCACGAAGACATTACACGCGTCGAACTTACCGCCAAGAAGCGACTGGAGGCGCAGTTTTGAGAAGTAGTCCTCGGCCTTCGCGCATTCACCGAGCGTGTCCTTAAGAGCCGCCTGCTGCGCCTCGCCCTCCTCCATCTCAGCGAGTTCGAGCATGACGCGAGCATCTTCGACGGACTTCTCGAGCGCGGTGAACGGCACGACATAGGCGCGCTCGGCGTTCGTTGCGGCGATGACCTCCTTCGCCTTCGCTTGGTTGTTCCAAAAATCTCCCTGCGCCTGTTGTGCCTCGAGATCCGCGAGGCGCGCGCGCCGCTCGCCCACCTTGATGTAGTCGGCCATCTCGCCGACGCGCCGTCCCAAGTCATCGATCTTCTGACGAACGCCCTCGACCTCAAGCAACTTCTCTTTTGTCTCTTCTGCCATAACGTGTCTATTATACCAAATCTCCAGACGAGGCGGCGCCTGGCGTGGGGGGGGGCTATTCCACCGTGGACTTGTCAACGATGGCGCAAATGCAGCAGTCGCTCCACACGTTCTCGGCCGTCTCGATCATGTCGATAATCGTGTAGATCGGCAGGATCACGCCGAGAATCATAAGGTTGCCGCCCACGCCCGCCATGAGCGAGAGCGTGAGGAAGTAGCAGCCCATCGGGACGCCCGCGTTGCCGATCGCGCAGATGACGGCGATGAGGCACCACACGAGCATCGTCGGGATCGTCAGCGCGATGCCGCACTCGGGCGAGTTCTGCATCACGAAGAGGGACGTCACGAGGATGAACGCCGCGCAGCCGTTCATGTTGATCGTGCAGCAGAGCGGCAGGATGAAGCGCGCGATCCACGGCTTCGCCTTCATGTTGCGCTCCGCCGTCGCGACCGTGACGGGGAGCGTCGCCGCCGAGCTCTTCGTGAAGAGTGCCATCAAGAGGGCCGGCGTCATCTGGCGCATCACCTTGTAGCCGTTCACGCCGCGCGCAAAGCAGACGAGCGGCAGGACGATGAAGAACTGAATGAGGTTTCCGCCGAGGACAATCAGCACGTACTTGCCGATCGAGCCGACGACGACGCCGGCGGACATCTGCGCGGCGAGCTGCGCGGCGAACGCGACGATGCCGACGGGCAAGGCCCAGATGAGGCCCTTGATGAGCCCGAAGAAGACCTCCTGCAGTCCGCAGAGCGCGTGGTGAAGCGTCTTCACGTTCTCGCTGTTCTTCTCGAGGACGGCGATCGCGATGCCGAGCGCGGCGGAGATCAGCACGACCGGCAGCACGTTGCCCGTCAGGAACGGGTTCACGAGGTTGTTCGGAATCGCGTTCAGGATGTGGCCGTAGACCGTGTCCGGCGTCTCCGCCATCTTCGCGATCGTGCCCTTCGCGGCGTCGGAGACGCCCGAGAGCACCTCGGGCGAGAGGTTGCCGGGCTGGATGAGGAGGTAGAGCCCCATGCCGATGAGCGCGGCGAGCAGCGACGTGAAGACGGTCATCGAGAGCGTCTTCGCGAAGACGCGCCCCATGCTCTTGCCTTCGCCGAGGGACGCCATCGCCGTCAAAATCGCGAGCGCGACCGTCGGCACGGCGGCGAACTGGAAGCATCGCGTATAGGCGGACGCGACGAAGTCCATGAAGTGGTTGAGGGGAACGTTGTTGAGGCAACCGAGCGCGGCGCCGATGACGAGGGCAATCGTCCAGATGATGGCTTGTTTGAATTTCATAAATGTGAATTATACCACAAACCCCCTTATTCTGACACATGTGATGATGCGCAGAATGTCGCGTCATTGAATCTTCGACCCCGAGCCCATCCTTTACAGTCAAAGGCGAAACTGATAAAATACATAGTCAAATGGATACTATGAAAATCACCTCGGACATCCGCGCCGTCGGCGTCAATGACCACGCGGTCGACCTCTTCGAAGGGCAGTATCCCGTTCCGCGCGGGATGGCCTACAACTCCTATGTCGTCCTCGACGATGAAATCACCGTCTTTGATACGGTGGACGCGCGCTTTGGCGAGGCCTGGCTCGCGAATGTGAAGACGACGGTCGGCGACAAGACGCCCGCCTACCTCGTCGTCCAACACATGGAGCCAGACCACTCGGCGAATGTCGCGACCTTCCTCGCCGCCTACCCTGAGGCGAAGGTCGTCGCCTCCGCCCCCGCGTTCGCGATGATGAAGAACTTCTTCGGCACGGACTTTGCCGACCGCCGCATCGTCGTCAAAGAAGGCGACACACTCACGACGGGGCGGCACACATTCGCGTTCGTCGGCGCGCCGATGGTGCACTGGCCCGAGGTCATCGTCACCTACGACCAGACGGACAAGGTTCTCTTCTCGGCGGACGGCTTCGGCAAGTTCGGCGCGAACGACGTCGAGGACCCCGAGGGCTGGGACTGCGAGGCGCGCCGCTACTACTTCGGCATCGTCGGCAAGTACGGCCTCAATGTCACGAACCTCCTCAAGAAGGCCGCCACGCTCGACATCAAGACGATCTGCCCGCTCCACGGCCCCGTCCTTGACACGCCCGAAGCGATTGGTCACGCGCTGAAACAGTACACGACCTGGGCGAGTTACGCTGTCGAGTCCGAAGGTGTTCTCATCGCCTACACATCTGTCTACGGTCACACGAAGGCGGCCGTCGAGGCGCTCGCCGCCGCGCTGAAGGCAAAGGGTTGCGCCAAGGTCGTTGTCGCCGATCTCGCACGCGATGAGATGTTCGAAACGGTCGAAGATGCCTTCCGCTACGGCAAGATTGTTCTCGCGACGACGACGTACAACATGGAAATCTTTCCGTTCATGCGCACGTTCATCACGCACCTCGTTGAACGCAATTACCAGAACCGCACGATTGGCCTCATCGAGAACGGCTCGTGGGCACCGACGGCCGCGAAGGTGATGAAGGGAATGTTCGAGAAGTCAAAGAACATCGCGTTCTGCGAGACGACCGTCACCATTCGGAGCGCGCTCGACGATTCGTCACGCGCGGCCATCCACGCGCTCGCCGACGAGCTCTGCCGCGCTTAAAAAAAGCATGCGCACGCGAGTCGCCAGTCACGTCGCCGTCCTCCCGAAGAGCGGAATTCGAAAGTTCTTCGACATCGTCGCGCAGTCGAAGGACATCGTCTCGCTCGGCGTGGGCGAGCCAGACTTTGACACGCCCTGGCACATCGCGCGCGCGGCCGTGACCTGTCTCGAAGACGGCGGCACGCACTACACCTCGAACCTCGGAACGCCCGCCCTCCGCCAAGCGATCTGCCGCTACTTATCTCGCCGCTTCAACGCGACGTTCGACTGGCAGAAGGAGGTTCTTGCGACGGTCGGCGTCTCGGAGGCGATCGACCTCGCGATTCGCGCCATTTGCGCGCCGGGCGATGAAGTGCTCTACCACGAGCCGTGCTTCGTCTCGTATGCGGCGACCATCCGCCTCGCGCACGCGCAGCCCGTTGTCGTGGAGACGCATGTTGAGGATGCCTTCCGCCTGACGGTTGAGGCCCTCGAGAAAAAGGTGACCCCGAAGACGAAGGCGCTCCTCCTCAATTTTCCGTGCAACCCGACGGGCGCCGTGCTTGCGCCAAGCGAAATAAAAGCGATTCTTGAATTCGTCGAGCAACATGACCTCATCCTCCTCGCGGACGAAGTCTATTCGGAATTGAACTACGCGGCAATCGGCGAAGACCCCGCGGACGAAACAAAACCCCTCGTCTCGTTCGCGTCGTTCCCCGAATATCGCGAGCGCGTCATTCTTCTCAACGGCTTCTCGAAGTCGTGGGCGATGACGGGCTTCCGTCTCGGCTACGCATGTGGGCCTGAGGATATCATCGACGCGATGATGAAGATTCACCAGTACGGCATTATGTCCGCGCCGACGCTTTCGCAAGCTGCGGGCGTGGAAGCGATGGATCATGGCGACAAGGATGTCGCGCGCATGCGCCGCGAGTACCGCCGCCGCCGCGACTATCTCGTCGGCGCGCTGAACGAGATGGGGCTCAAGACGGTCATGCCGCAGGGCGCATTCTATATCTTCGCCGACATCCGCGCGACGGGACTTTCCGACGAGGACTTCGCGATGCGGCTCTTGAAAGAGTTTGGCGTCGCCGTCGTCCCGGGCAGCGCGTTCGGCGCGTGCGGCGCGGGGTTTGTCCGCATGTCCTATGCGACATCGATGGAGAAGCTCCACCTCGCCGTTGAGCGGATGGCGAAGATGCTCAAGACGCGATGAAGTCGAAGTTCCTGCCCTTCGAAATCCTCTTTGAGGACCGCGACCTCATCGTCATCGACAAGCCAGCGGGGCTTCTCTCAACGCATACGCACCTCGTGGGGCGCGCCGCGCGCGAGAGTCAGGCGACGGCCGAGAACCTCCTCAACGCCTACGTCCGCAAGGGGCAGGCCAAGAGCACGAAGTGCGTCTACCTCGTTCACCGCCTTGACCGCGAGACGAGCGGCGTTATGGCGTTCGCGAAGAGCGCGCGTCTCGCCGAGGCTCTGCGCGAGAACTGGAATGCGCTCACCGAGAAAATCTACATCGCGCGTGTCGAAGGCATTCTGAAGGAGGCTTCAGGCGCATTCACGAGTTACCTCAAGGACGACCCGAAGACATATCGCGTCTCGAGTGTCCGCGCCGATGTCAAAGGGGCGAAGAAGGCAACAACCCTCTGGCGGCGCATTCGCGTCATCGGTGACGCGACGGAGGTCGAGGTGTCGCTCAAGTCGGGGCGCAAGAACCAGATTCGCGTTCACTTCTCGGAGGCGGGGCACCCGGTTGTCGGCGATGTCAAGTACGGCGCGAAGAAGGCCGATCGCCTTTATCTGCGGGCGGTCTCGCTGAAACTGAAGAACCCGCTCACGGGACGCGAGGGGACATTCGCCGTTTCAGACTTTCATCAAAACGAACAGGAGAAATAAATCGATGAAGAACGATTGCATTTTCTGCGCGATTGCCGCAGGCGAGATTCCGAGTTGCAAGATTTATGAGGACGATGTCGTCCTCGCGTATCTCGACATCAATCCGTTCACCAAGGGGCACACGCTCGTCATCCCGAAGGCGCATTCACCAAACCTCGTCGGGACGTCTGACGAGATGCTCGCCGCCGTCATCGCGCGCGTGAAGAAGGTCGCCGCGCACCTAAAAGACGCCTTGCCGTGCGATGGGTTCAACATCCTCCAGAACAACGGCGAGGCGGCGGGGCAGAGCGTCTTCCACCTGCATTTCCACATCGTGCCGCGGTTTGGTCACGAGCCAATCGCCTTTGAGAGCCACAAGGCCGACATGGACGAACTTCAAAAGCTCGCCGCGCGCATTCGCCTGTGACTGACGCGCACTGCCATGTGAGCGGCGGCGACCCATCCGTCCGCGAACTCCTCATCGGGCGCGACTTTGTCGGCGTTCATCCGTGGGCGACGCAGGCTTTTGTCGGACGCTCCGCGCGCCTGATCCTCGACGATCTCAGGGCGCAACTCGCGGCGAATCCGAGGTTGGGGGTTGGCGAGATCGGGCTTGATCGGCTCAAGGAAAAGACAATCTCAAGCGAGATGCGTGAGATCTTCCACGCACAACTCGCGCTCGCCTTTGAATTTCACCGCCCCGTCGTCCTCCACGGCGCAAAGTGCTGGGGCGAGGTCGTGAAGGCCGTGTCGGAGGCGGGGGCGCGCGGTGGGGTGTGCCGCGTCGCGCCGCCGCTTCTCTTCCACGGCTTCTCGCGTTCGGACGGGCTTATCCCCGACATCGTGCGCCTCGGTGGGTTCATCTCCGTTGGGCCTGCCGTCCTCAACGACCACGCCGTCAACTATCGCGCGCTCGTCAAGAAGATCCCGCTCGATTGTCTTCTCTGCGAGACAGATCGCACGGAGGAGAACAAGAGGGCCTGCCCATCGGTTCGTGACGTTCTCGTGAAGGTCGCCGAACTGCGCGGTCTTTCCCCCGACGCGCTTGAGCGGCAAACCGATGAAAACGCCGCGCGCTTGATGCGGTGATCATGGCTCACGTTATCTCATGCGACTTTAGGCCTGGACGAGACTTCGAATCGGCTCGAACAGGACATCCTCGCCGCGCAGAGATTCGATGAGGTTCTTGAGCCGTGTTTGCATCGGCGCGCCGAGATTGCGACGAATGAGCGGCGAGACTTTGAGCGCCTTTGCCTCGGCCGCGAACGACGGCGAGAACTCCCACGGATGAAAATAGGTGACGAAAGAGCCGTCATGGCGGAGCGTCCGCTTCGCGAGCATCTGGTAGAGCCATTCTGGCAACACGTGGAGCGCGAGCCAGAAGAGGGGAAAACGCACGAGCGGCGTGACGGATGCGGGAACTTGATAAAGCCCGTCCTTCTTGAAAAGGGTGCGCGGCATCGTGAGGTGCATGTAGCGGCCTGGCACGAACGCCGGGTTGAGCGATGAATTATAGGCGAAGCCCGCGCGCGCGAGCCGAGCGTTGTCGACAGGGAACATACGCGGCTGGCGGTAACCGACGGCCTCAACGCCGTAGAGCGCGCGAAGGCCGTCGCGGCAACGTTCGGCATCGCCCTCCTGCGGGCGAAAATGGTCGACACCATGCGCGGCGATTTCGTGGCCTTCCGCCACAAGACGCTTCATCACCTCGGGCGCGTTCTCCGCGAAGGTGAGGGTGCAGAAGAACGTCGCCTTCACGCCCGATGCCGCGAGCACATCGAGGACGGCAAATGCGCCCTCACGCGAAACGGCCATCCCGCGCGCGAGCGGAAAGTCCACGCCACCCTCGCGCGGCAAGTCACATTCCTCAAAGTCAAAGCTTAGGCAGACTTTCTTCATCTTTCTCCCGTTTCTCCGCAGGGACACGAGCGAAGAGCCTCAAAGATCTGCGCCTTCGTGCGGATGGTGGTCAACTTCGCGCGCAAGGCCGCCGCGCCGGGAAGACCGTTAAAGTAGCGAAAGAGGTGCGTGTGCATGTGAAGCGCGGCGAAGGCATCGTCGCTCGAGATGTGATCGTTCGGATAGCGTTCAGCCAGAAGCGCGCGAAAGTCGCTTATGAGATCAAGGTGCCGCGCGAGAAGCGCCTTCGCCTCGTCAAGCGTCCGCTTCGGCGAGACGACCGCGCCCGCTTTCAACTGCGCAAAAATGGCGGGGTTCGCGAGTGCAGAGCGCCCAATCATGATGGCCTCAACGCCCGTCGCCGCCATCGCCTCGAATGTCGCGCGATCAACGACGGACCCATTCCCCGTGACGGGAATGTGCGCGGCGCGGACGACATCAGCAAGAAGATCTAGGTGAACCGCGCCGCCGTGCATCTGCGACGTGTAGCGCGCGTGAAGGATGAAGCCCGTCGCGCCCGCCTGCTCGGCCGCGTCGAGAAGTTCGAGGACATTCGTTCGGTCGGGGCGCGGGCCGAGGCGCGTCTTGAGCGTGACGGGAAGTGGCGAATTCTCGCCCATCGCCTTTAAGAGGCGATAGACTTTTCTCGGATCTTCAACGAGTTTCGCCCCCGCGCCCTCGCGCGTCACCTTCGTCATCGGGCAACCCGCGTTGAGATTCAGTTCCACAAAACGATTCGACGGCACCTCGCGCGCGGCGAAGGCGAGATCGGTCTCCTTCGCGCCGAAGAGTTGACAGGCAACGGGCCCTTCGCTGGGTAAGACCTCCATCAAGTGGCGCGTCGGCGACGAGCCGTGCGCAAGCCCTGCGGCCGAGACCATCTCGGTGTAGGTGAGATCCGCGCCACCCTCGGCGGCCATTCGGCGAAACGGCGCATCTGTGAAGCCAGCGAGCGGAGCGAGGACAAGCTTCATTTCTTTTCGGCGCGCGTCAGCACAGGGTCGGAATAGGGCGCGGTCGGATCCATGCGCGAGAACGAGACGTAGCTCGGCGCGCCCCACGAAGTCTTCGCGTTTCGCCCAAAGACGGCGATGTCAACACGCCGAGTCGGCGAGAGGGCGCGACTTTTAAGCGTGACGCGCACGACATCCTTCTGGAGTCGCTCGATCGTGACGCCCGTCTCCGCGCCATGTGTGCAGACAAAGCAGAAGTCCTCCGCGCCCGTCGCCGCGATCTTGAACGAGCGCGTTTCGTCATCGGTGCGCAGCACATACGCCCACGCGAAGTGCGTCCGATAGGTAAGCTCGGGCCATGCGCTCTGCCCCTTCGTCGGCTCGCTCTCAACGGCAATCGGAACAACGGGCGCAATCTCCTCAACCGTCATCTCACGCGCGGCCTCGACGAGGCGGTTCGTGTTGATGGCGTTCGGTGGAAAGGCCGTCGGATGCGCCCGCGCCGAAAGATAGTCGTCATCACTACGGACGCCCGCAAGGTTCTTTCGCACGAGCGTCAAGATCGTCGGTGTCAAAAGGCCGCGCCGCACCGCCTCTGCCTTGACGTCGCGCGGCAATGCGGCCGAGGCGAGGAGCGCGGCTTTCAAGTAAGGGAGGTCCGACCAACTGCGCCCCGCCGTCGTGATCCAGTAAGGCGTGATAGAGGCGAAGACATCGCCGTTTGTCCCGACGGGCGCGGTGTCGGCGTTCGACGGAAAAACCCAGACTTGATTCGAGAGGTAGAGTTTTTCCATGAGCGGCAACTTCGACGCCTCGACCGTCACGAGCGCGCGCGAGATCGAGCGCCAGTAAGGACTCCCGACGAACGCGCGCGAGGCGTTTCCAAACGTCGGGTAGGGAAAGCAGACATTCGGCGCGTTGAGGTCGAGGCCGCGCCGCCGCCCCTCGGCATCAAAGCGCACCTCGGTGATGCCGGGAAAGTCGGCGAGAAAGCGCTTTTTCGCCTCAGGCCCGTTCGGCGAATGGTCGCCGTCGCGGTTCATATAGAGGTCGCCCGTCCACGGCGCGCGCGTCGTCTCAGAAAGATTGAGGCGCGCGAAGAACGCGCCCACATCAAAGTCCCACACGAGGTTCTGCTCGCCGAGCGCAACCGTCGCGCCGAACGTCCCCGTCGCATCGACCGTCGCGAGCGGGCCCGTAAGAATGGGGCGCGTGGCCATCGCTTTCGCGTACTCGATGAGTTCTAGATAGCGGCGGTTCTTCGCGAGCCGCTTCAAGTCGCCGTCCGCCGCGATGGTGTCGGCCGAGCGAAAGCCGAGGTCGATCGCCTTCTCCAACTCGTTGAGCGCCTCGCTGTGACGCGCGGGGATATGGGCGAGCGCGCAGGCGAGGTTGTAGTGCCAGGTCGGGTCATCGGGGAGAAGTTCGACCCCCTTGCGGCACGAAGACTCCATCGTCACGCGGTCATTCGTGCGCAACGACGAGATGAACTGCGCGCGCAGGGTCTGATGTTGCGGAAACCGCGCGGGATAGTCCCACACCGAGAGAACGGCCAAGAGCGCGAGAAGAGGGCCTGTCATGAATGCTTGAGCCTCATCCAGTTCGGCAGCTTCACGAGTTTCGCCTCGCGGCTCTGGTTCGTCTCGACGGTCGCCGTGCTACCGATGGATGGCGACTCAAGCGCGGCGAGGCGCGTCATGAGCGCGTGCTTGCTCATCGCCTCGCGCTGACGCAGTTCCTCGCAACGCTGACGTTCCGTGACAAGATCTTTCTCGGCGCGTTGGAGACGCTCACGCAGTTGCTCCGCCTCGACGCGAAGCGAGGCGACATCGCCCGCGCCCTCCGCCGCGCGCAGGGCCTCGGAGCGGCTCTCGCGAATCTGCTCGGAGAGTTGGCGGATTTTCGCCTCGCTTTCGTAGAGAGCCTTCTCGTGGACGCGACGCAAATCCTCAAGGTCGCGGCGAAGGCACGCCGTGCGCGGATCTTCGGGACGCTCGACGAGCGCCTTGCGCGTCATCTCCTCAACATTGCGCCCACTCATCTTCAAGATCTCGCGGCGACGCTCCGTGAGGGCCTCCTCGCGCACCTGATGACGCTTGCGGACTTCCTCAAACTCGGCCTTCTCGCGCTCAATCGTCGCGCCAAGTTCCGCAGACTCGTCCTGCATGATCTTGAAAACGGCGGCCTGGATATCGGCGACTTCGCTCGCGGCGGCGGGGAGCCTCTTCAATTCGTCCTCGAGCGCGGCGACTTGCGCGACAAGAGCCTGCTCCTTCGTCGTGAAGGTTTGCTCGCGTTCGGCGATTTGCCGATTCTTATCCGCAAGATCGAGATCCTTCTCGACGAGCGCGCGATCCTTCGCCTCGCACGATTCAGTTTTCTCACGAAGCGCCGCTTCGGCATCGGCCTTTGCGCGAAGGAGGTCGTCGAGGCGCGACTGGAGATCGGCCGTGTGGCGACGCTCCTCGGCGAGGAGGCCTTCCAACTCCTTGACGCGCGTCTCGTCAACGACGACTTTCTCGACCACCTTCTCGACAATCTTCTCAACGGGCTTCTCGACGATTTTCTCAACAATCTTCTCAACGGGGACTTCCACGACCTTCTCAACGGGAACTTCGACAACCTTCTCAACAACCTGAACGGCAGGTGTCTCGGCGACGGAGGATGCCTGATCGCTCGACGGCGCGGGCGCGGACGGCGTGGCGGGCTCGGCATCTTTCTTCTCGTCCTCGAACGGCGCGCGCACTTCAACGAGCGTCGCCATCGGCGGCAAGCGGCCGCTGGCAAGCAGAGCCTCAGCGGCGGCGCGATTGAAGGGCCCGCGCGGGTTGCCGTCGCCGATGTCGATCGAAAAGCGCATATCGAGGAATGGCACTTCTTCGACCTTGCGCCAGACGATTTGGTCATCGGAAATCTCCTGACCAGGCTGGACGCGGCCGAGGCGCGCCCACTCAACGAGACGCGCCTCCGTTTCGGGACCAAAGGTCTCGTCTTGCGTTCTCAAGTACCATTTTGCCTCGTCCACGTGGCCCGTCCTCTCGTCGTAATGGTTTAAGGTAGACTCCTATTATACCATTTCTAACCGCGCCAGCGCGAAAGACTCGGCTCACTTGCCGAATCCCGAAGTTTTTTTGAGGCTGTGGCTATCAAGGGTTCGTCTTAGGAGCCGTCCATTTTCACTCTGATGGCGGCCTTTCAGGCGGCAATGCGGTCGCGACGAAAGGTGAAGCGCCATGAGACAAAGAGCGCGAGCGCGCCGAGAAGATAGGTGCACGCCATGAGGGCGAAACCCCACTCAAAGCCGCGAACGCCAAATCGCGCGGAGAGTGCGCCCATGAGGACACCCGAAAGCCCGCCCACGAAGAACGCGAAGACCGTGAAGAGTCCGACCGCCGTCGAGCGATAGGCTGGCGGGACGACATCAAAGAGCGAGGCGTGCGTATTCACCTCAAAGAACCCGCGGAAAACGCCGTAGGCCGCCGTCGCAACAACCGTCGAGGCGACCGAGGGAGAAATCCCAATGAGGAGAATCGCAGGCGCGCCGAGGAGCATCGCGACAATCTGAAAGGCGAGACGGAAACGCGGACACGTGCGCACGCAAAGATCCGTCACGACGCCGCCCAACAAAATCGCCACAAACGCGCAGAGATGGTGGTAGAGCATCGTCGCCGTGCCCGCCTGGGCGACGGAGATAGAGAACTTCTCGGCCATGAACTTCGGTGCCCAGAAGAGGTAGGCGTTGTTGACGAAGACGATGGCGATAAAGCCCATCATCGCGAGCCACGCCGATGGCGTCTTAAAGAAATAGACCATGCCCGCGAAGAAGGATGGACGCACCGCGTCATCGGGCGCGGCGGGAGTCTGCGCGTCCTTCAGAACGAAAATGAAGAGAACCCCAAGCACGAAGCCACCCGCGCCGAACGCCATGAAGACATGCCGCCACGTGCCGAAGACGCCGAGCGCCCACGCCGTCAAAACGCCGGAAGTCATGAGCCCAAAGTAGAGCGCGCCCTGATGGATCGAAAGCGCAATCGAGCGCGTCGCGTCGTGGTAGGTCGCGATGAGCGGCGGGTAGCACGGCCCGTAGAAGCTCTCCCCCACCCCCGTCGCAATTGAGCGGAAGAACATGACAACAAAGAATGCGGGGATGACGAAGCCAAAGATCGTCCAATCACCGACAAAGCCCATCATGAACGTCATGAGCGACCACGCCATGAGCGAGACTGTGATGAGCCATTTGCGCGAGAGGCGGTCGGCGATGGGGCCCGCGATAAGTGCCATGAGCGCGAGCGTCCACGAGAGAACCGTGTTGATCCAGCCGATTTCGACATCGGTGAGACCGAGTTCGCGTTGGATTGGAATCGTGAGCAGGCCGAAAAGCGCGCGATCCGCCTGATGAAAGAAGAACGCGCCGCTGAGGAGAAGGAGGAGAAACCACTTGTAGACCTTCATCCGCGTCCCTTCCCCCTCAATCAGTACACGAGGCGCGTCGGCACACCCGATTTCGCCATCACATCTTTAATCTGGGCGAGCGTCCACTCGCCGCTATGGATCATGCCCGCGAGAATGGCCGCGTCGGCCTTCGCCTCGCGGAAGACGCTGACGAAATGCTCGGGGCGTCCCGCGCCACCCGAGGCGACGACGGGCACGTCGACGCTTTCGGCGATGAGGCGCGTCAGCGTCTTCTCAAAGCCCTCGCGCGTGCCATCCGCATCAACCGAATTGACAACAATCTCGCCCGCGCCGAGCCGCACGGCCTCGCGAGCCCACATGGCGGCATCGCGCCCTGTCCGCTCGCGAAAGCCGCGCGTCGTAATCTCGTAGCCACTTTGGAAACCTGGCGCGGCCACAGGATCCATGCCGAGAACGATGCACTGCGAGCCGAAGACGCGCGCGCCCTCGGCGATGATCGCAGGGTTGCGCACGGCGAGCGAGTTGACCGAGACCTTCTCGGCCCCCGCGAGGATGACGCGCTCCATATCCGCGAGCGTCGAGATGCCGCCGCCGACAGCGAAAGGAATGCGCACGGCCGAAGCGACAGAGCGCACCATGCCGATGTCGATCGGGCGATGCTCCGCCGAAGCGGTGATGTCGTAGAAGACGAGCTCATCCGCGCCACCCTCCGCATAGCGGACGGCCATCTCAACGGGATCGCCGAGGTCGACATTGTTCTTGAACTTGACGCCTTTCGTGACGCGCCCCGCGCGCACATCAAGGCACGGAATCAGACGACGCGAGAGCCCCGTGCCACGGTGAAGGCACGGCGGCGGCTCCTCGGGTCGCTCGCACCACGCGCGCAGAAGCTCAAGGCCGAGACGACCCGACTTCTCGGGGTGGAACTGGCACGCCCAGAGCGCGCCGCGCCGCGCCATTGCGGTGAATGTGCGCCCCGCGTAAGTCGCCTCAAGACACGTCTCGGCAACGACATCGGCCGCGTAAGAATGGACAAAATAGTAGTCGCCATTCCAACCGATCTCGGGAATCTTCTCGCCCGCCGCCTCCGAAAAGCGGCGCACCTTTCCCTTGAAAAGGCCGAGCAAGTCCACGCCGCCATCCTCCTCCGTCGACTCGAAGAGAATCTGCATGCCGAGACAAATACCGAGAAACGGCTTCGTCCGCGCCGCTTCGCGGACGACCTCGACGAGGCCGCTCTGGCGCAGATTCTCCATCGCGTGCGCCGCCGCGCCGACGCCCGGGAAGACGACGCGGTCGGCCGCCGCAATCACAGCCGCGTCGCGCGTGACGACCGTCTCAACGCCGAGCGCGGCGAAGGCGTTCTTCACGCTCGTTAGGTTGCCCGCGCCATAGTCCACCAAAACCGTCATTTCACAATCCCCGCCTTTGCGAGCCGGTAGCACATCATGCGCGGCGAAAGCCCGAGCTCACGCCCAGCCGCGCTCCGATTTCCACCGTGGCGCGAAAGCGCGCTCTCAAGGACGCGCCGCTCGAACGCGCGCAAGAGCTCGTCGAGGGTCTTCGCGCCCGCCGCCGCGCCGTCATCAAACGGGCTCTCCTCAAAGCCACCCGCCTGAAGCGTGGGCGGCAAGTTGTAACCGCGGATGCAATCGTCCTTCGCCGTCAAGACGGCGCGCTCGATTGAGTTCTCGAGTTCACGCACATTCCCTGGCCACGCGTACGACTGGAGCATGTTGAGCGCGGGAACTGAAAAGCGCGTCACCTCCTTGCCGTATTTAAGGCGCATCTTCGCGAGGAAGTGCTGCGCGAGCGGCAGGATGTCCTCGGGGCGTCGAGCGAGGTCGGGCAGGACGATTGGAAAGACGGAAAGGCGGTAGTAAAGGTCTTCGCGGAAGAGCTTCTTCTCCATGAGTTCTTCCAAATTGCGACTCGTCGCGGCGATGAACCGTACGTCGCTTGTCAGCACCTCGTTCGAGCCGACGCGACTGAAGGTGCGCTCCTGAAGGAAGCGCAGAAGCTTCACCTGCACGGGGATCGAGAGGTCGCCGATTTCGTCCAGGAAGAGTGTGCCGCCATTCGCGGCCTCGGCGCGGCCGATGCGCCGCTCGCGCGCGTCAGTGAACGCGCCCTTCTCGTGACCGAAGAGTTCCGACTCGACGAGCGCCTCAGGGAGCGCGGCGCAGTTGAGAACGACGAACGGCTTATCCTTGCGGGCAGAGAGCGACTGGATGGCCTTCGCGACGAGCTCCTTGCCCGTGCCGCTCGCGCCTCGGACGAGCACCGTCGCCTCGCTCGGCGCGACCTGACGAATCTGCTCGTAGACGGCGCGCATCCCCGGCGACGAACCCACGATGTGGCCGGGGTTGTCATCCCCCGCGAGCATGTCGCGCAGGCGCCGATTTTCCGTCTTGAGGGCTTCCTGCTCGGTGCGCTGTTCGCGAAAGACGCTCGCCGCCTCGGCACAGAGATTCGCAATGATTTCCAAAAGCGCAACGTCGCGCGAGAGCGCGGCCGCATCGCCCGTCATCTCGCGGTCGACCGAAAGCGTGCCAATCACCTCGCCGCCATGGATCAGCGGCACGCAGACGAACGAAAGCGGCTCGTCGATACGCCGCGCCTTCGTGCGGTTCAGAAAGCGCGGGTCTTTGCGAACATCGGGGACAATCTCGGAGCGACCCGTCTTCGCGACGAGCCCCGTAATGCCTTCGCCGACGTGATAGCGGCCGAGCGCGCGCTCCTCCGCGTTGAGCTTGCGCGCCGATGCCTCGATGCGCAACTCGTCGCCCTCAAGAAGCGTGAACGTGCCGCGCACCATCCCCATCGTCTCGTCGAGGACGTCCAGGACCTCCTCAAGGAGTTTGCGCACATTACGCTCACGGACGACGGCCGAGGCAATCTTCTGGAGAACGGAGATTTCGGATGGCAGTTTCGCTCGCATAGGGATATTGTATCACATTCCTAAAGGATGGCGCGCAGATGAAGTTCGGCGTGACGCTCGCCGTAGTCCGAAACGACGAGGGAGAAGACGATGTCGTGCGGTGTCGTCGGCGCGGCCTTAAGGCGTGCGACCTCATCGCCGTGCCCCCACCAAACGCCCCTTAAGCTGCCACGGGAGGCGTGCGACGAGGAAGCGATAGCGAAGGAGAGGTGCTTACCCTGCGAGAGAGAGCGCACCTCGGTAAAGAGCGCGCGACGGATGCCGAAGACGGGCTCGGGGTTCGCCTCGCCGAACGGCTCGAGGCGCGTCACGGCCTCGGCGAGATCGAGCGTGACGTCGGAAGTCTCAATCCAAACTTCTGGCGCACAGGTCGTCTCGGCAGACGTTTGCGTGCGGTGAGCACGCGCATACGCGCAGAGGGCCTCTCGGAAGGCATCGACTTCGCCTTTCTTCGTCGAGAACCCGCCCGCCGCGGCATGTCCGCCGAAGGTCGCGAGGTGCGCCGCACACGCAACGAAGGCCTCGCGCAAATTGAACCCCTCGGGCGCGCGCGCCGAGCCGTGACCACCCGCGAGAACGCAGACGGGGACATGGAGGCTTTCCAAAACGCGCGCCGCCACGATGCCGGCGACGCCAGGGTGGCCCTCGGGCAAGTTGATCACCTGCGCGGGGGCACCCGGAACAACCTTCTTGAGCGCCTCGTTCGTGAGTTCCTGCTCCGTCCGCTTGCGCGCGTCATTGTGCCGATCGATCTTGAGCGCGAGTTCACGCACCTTCTCGCGATCGTCCTCCATCATCAGCGCGAGCGCGTCGCGCCCATCGGACATGCGCCCCGCCGCGTTGATGCGCGGGCCGAGCAGGAAGCCGAAGTCACGCGAAGTCAGGCGATCAGAACCCGTGCGCGCCGCACGCGCATGAAGTTCGCGCAGGCCCATCGGTGCCCACGTCGGGAAGTGTCGAAGTGCCTCCGAGACAAGAATGCGGTTCTGCCCCAAAAGCGGCATGATGTCGGTCACCGTCGCGAGCGCGGCGAGGACGAGAAGAGGACCGGCGACAGGCGCGCCCGCGTAAAGGCCACGCCGCTTCGCCTCCATGACGAGCGCACCCGCGAGCATATAGGCGACAGCCGCGCCACAGAGCGACTCGAGCGCGGCGGGCGCGGCGACCTTCGGGTTGACAAGCGCGTCCGCCTCGGGTCCTGTCTCACCGGGAAGATGGTGGTCGGTGATAACGACGCGGATGCCACGCGCACGCAAAGCGGCGACGGGTTCGACCGCGTTGATGCCGTTGTCGACGGTGACAACGAGTTTCACGTCGCCGTGCTCCTCAAGGAGGCGCTTGAGCGAAGGCGCGCTCATGCCGTAGCCCTCGGTGAGTCGATCGGGCAAGAACGCGGCAAGCGGGACCTCGGGTGCAATCGCTGAAATCGTCTTCATGAGGATCGCCGTCGCCGAGATGCCATCGCAGTCGTAATCGCCGAAGATGACGATCTTCTCCTTTCGCGCGACACTCGCGAGGATGACCTCCGTCGCCGCCTCGATGCCGGGCAGCGACTGAGGCTCAGCGAGATCTTTAAGAGACGGATTCAGATACGCCTCAAGCGCCGCGCCCTTAAGGCCGCGTGCGTTGAGGAGTCTGAGAAGAATTTCGGGCAGACGGCTTATTTCACTTCCGTGCACCAGCCGTGCACGTCCTTGACCGTACCGTACTGGATGCCCTGAACGCGATCATAGAGCTTCTGGAGCGTCGGGTCGACGACCTCGGGATCAGAGATCTTGATGACATCCTTGCCGCGCGTAATTTCCCAGACGGGCGTGATGACGACGGCCGTGCCGAGCGCGGCAACCGCCTTGAACTTCTTAAGTTCCGTGTAGGGCACAGGGCGGCACTCGACCTTGATGCCGAGATCCTTCGCACACGCTTTAAGCGACATGTTCGTGACGGACGGGAGAACCGAGCCGCTATCGGGCGTCACGTACTTGCCGTCCTTCGTGATACCCGCGAAGTTGGAGGTCGCGAACTCCTCGATGTACTTGTGCGTCTTCGCGTCGAGGTAGAGCTCGACGGGCCAGCCCTCCTTCTTCGCCTTCTCGTGCGCGAAGATGCCCGCGGCGTAGTTGCCACCAACCTTGACGTCGCCCATGCCATGCGGCGCGGCGCGATCCCACTGGTCGAAGATCACCGCGCGGACGGGCTTGATGCCGCCCTTATAATACGCGCCAACCGGCATGACCATGATCATGAACGTATACTCCTTCGCCGGCGCGACGCCAATCTGCGGACCTGTGCCGATCAAGAGCGGACGCAGATACATCGACCCGCCCGTCCCGTACGGCGGCACATACTCGGCGTTCTTCTTCACGATCGCCTTGCAGCAGTCAACGAACGTCTCGACGGGAATCGGCGGCATGCACGTGCGAATCGCCGTGCGATGCATACGCTTGCCGTTTTCTTCGGGGCGGAAGATGACAATCTTACCGCTCTTCTGACGAAACGCCTTGATGCCCTCGAAGCACTCCTGCCCGTAATGGAGACACGCCGCGCCGATGTGCATGTTGATCCACGGATCCTTGACGAATGTCGGCTTCGACCACTTGCCGTTCTTCCACGTCATGCGCAGATGACAGTTGACATCCGAGAAGCCGAACCCAAGCTTCTCCCATTCGATACCCTTCTTCGGTGCTTTCATTGTGACTCCTTGTTTTTTCTTTTTTGAAATCGGTCTTATAAGTAGAGTATTATACCACAACGCCTCACGCGCGGACGAGCCGCCTCACGCGGCTTCCAAGCGAACAGATGATGTCGTAGGGATGCGTCCCCTTCAAAGCGGCCCAGTCGTCGGGCGTAATCGCGTCGCGACCGCACGCGCCAAGACAGATAACCTCGTCGCCCGCCTTAACGCCGTCAAGCCCCGTCACGTCCACCGTCGTGTAGTCCATCGAGATGCGCCCCACAATCGGGCAGCGACGAGCGCCGACAAAAACGAAGCCTCGATTCGTGAGTGCGAGTGGCAAACCATCGGCGTATCCCGCCGAGATGGTCGCAATCTTCGAGGGGCGATTGAGGCACCATGTGCGGCCATAGCCAAGCGTCGTCCCCGCCGGAAGGTCACGCACCTGAGCGACGCGCGTCTTGAGCGTCAAGACTGGCTCAACATGAAGGCGCTTGAGCCCACACGGGTCGAAACTCCCGTGGAGATTAAGCCCCGTGCGCACCATCGTGAACGGAGCCTTCGCCGTTTCGGGAAAGTTGTTGATCGCATCCGACGCGGCCATGTGCACGTTTCGGAACGTGATCCCCTCGCGGGCGAGTTGGGCGAGGATCGACTTAAAGAGACGAATCTGCCGCGCGGTGAAAGGATCTTTCCGCTCATACGCCATCGGGCAGTGCGTGAAGATGCCCTCGCAATCGAGTCGATCGAGCGCGCGCACGCGGCGGATTGTCTCGATCGCGCGCGCCGCGCCGCCCTCGTCCGAGGCGAGGATGCCGAGCCGTCCCATCCCCGTGTCGAGCTTCACGTGAACGCGCGCAACGGTTTTCGCGCGCGCGGCGGCCTTCGAGATGCGCGTGGCCGTCTCGAAATCCGTGACAGGCAGGACGACGCCCGCTCTCACCATCTCATCGATCTCATCGGGGAGGATCGACGAGAGAATCTGCACGGAGGCGCGCGCGCGAGGCCCCTTCTCGGCCTTGAAGACGTCAAGAAGCTCCAACGCCTCGTGCGGCTCGGCAACGCCAAAGTCCGTGCACCCCGCCTTGAGAAGCGCCTTTGCGTAGGCGGCAACGCCCAGGCCATAGGCGTTCGCCTTTAAGACGGACAAGACCTTCATCGGCCGCACGGCGGCGACGATCTTCCGATAGTTGCGAATGAGCGCGTCCAGATGGATCTCGACGACGACGCGGTTTTCCATTTTCTTTCTCCTACCTTTCCACGCTGAACGTACGCCCACACATGTGGCACGTCACATCCACACGCGCGGGCAACGACGCGCGCTCCGCCTCGGGAAGAGCCGCCAGCATCGCCTTCGCTCGCTCGGGCGAACAGCGGCACCCGAAAGCGAGCGGCGTCGTCTTCTTGAGTTCCGCCCCCTTGAGCGAGAGGAGGTCAAGAATGCGGCGCGAAGAGACGTTGAGGGACTTCAAACGAACGCCGAGAACGCCCGTTGACGCGGCGTCGGGCATCTCCTCGATGAGAACGCCGCGCGCCTCCAAAATCTCGACGTCGTCCGTGACGGCCGCCTCGAGTTGAATCGTCGCCTTACGCTGTAGCGAGCCTGCGAGATAGCCGTCGAGCGACGAGGAGATTCCTTGCGAGAGGATGCGCCCTGGAACGGAGCGCGTCACTTGAAGGCTCGTCTTGCCGAGGACGGCCGCATCCTTCGGCGTTCCAAGCCCATCGAAGGCATCGAGGACCTTCTTCTCGGTGTAGCCACGAAGTTTCCCCTCTTGCGAACACTCGACATTAAGGCCGCCCAAAGGTCCCGTGCCCTTCATCTGGAGGGAGAGAACTTCGCCCTCCTCGCTCGTCTCCGAAGCGAGAAGCGCGGCGGCCGCGAGTGCCTTCGCAAGATAATATGCGGCCGTCGGGCCAGCAAGATGGCCACGCGCGAGCGCCTGCGCGGCGGAGGTGACATCCACAATCGTCACCGCCACACCGCGTGAGGCGTCATACCATTCTTCGCGCGCGTCCTTCATCGACCTTAGAGCGTCACTGGCTCAATGTGCCAGATGTTCTTCGCGTACTCCATGACGGCGCGGTCGGACGAGAAGCGCCCCGAACGCGCGATGTTGATGAGCGACATCTTGTTCCACTTCTTCGCGTCGCGATATGTCGCGTCCACGAGGTCCTGCGCACGGCAGTAGTCCTCGAGGTCGGCGAGAAGCATGTAGTAGTCGTTGTAGTCGAGGAGGTTGCGGATGATCGGGTCGAAGAGTCCCGGCTCAAGCACCGAGAAGACATTCGAGCGGATCATGTCGAGCGCGAGTTTGATCTCAGGGTTCTTCTTGTAGTAGTCGCGCGAGACGTAGGTCGGGCGCAGACGCGCGACGTCCTCGGTGCGCAGGCCGAAGAGGAACATATTCTCGTCGCCGACCTCCTGGTTGATTTCAACATTCGCGCCGTCGTAGGTGCCGAGCGTCAGCGCGCCGTTCATCATGAACTTCATGTTGCCCGTCCCCGACGCCTCCATACCCGCGAGCGAGATCTGCTCGGAGACCTCAGAGGCCGGCATAATCTTCTCAGCAAGCGAGACGCGGTAGTCCGGCAGGAACGCGACGGAAAGCTTGCCGCGCGTCTTCGCGTTCGAGTTGACGACCTGCGCGATGCCGTGAATGAGGCGAATGATGAGCTTCGCCACATAGTAGCCCGGTGCCGCCTTCGCCGCGAAGATGAACTGGCGCGGCTTCGGGTCGAACGTCGGGTCATTCAGGAGACGGTTATAGAAGATGATGATGTAGAGCGCGAGCATAAGCTGGCGCTTGTACTCATGCAGCCGCTTCACCTGGACATCGAAGATCGCCTCGGGGTTGAGCGTGATGCCGAGATGGCGCGAGGCGTAGGCCGCGAGAGCCTCCTTGTTCGCGCGCTTGATTTTCGCGAGCGATGTGAGGAAGGATGCATCGGACGCGAAGGCCTCGAGTTTCTTGAGCTCATCCAAGTGCGTGATCCAGTTTTCCCCGATTGCCTCGGAGATGAGACTCGAGAGCGCGGGATTCGCCTTCAAAAGCCAACGGCGCGGCGTGATGCCGTTTGTCACGTTGTGGAACTTCTCCGGCCAGAGCTCGTAGAAGTCCTTGAAGAGATTCTCCTTCAAGATCTGCGTGTGAAGTTCAGCAACGCCGTTCACCGACGAGGTGCCGACGAGGCAGAGGTTCGCCATGCGCACGTAACGCTCGCCGCTCTCGTCGATGAGCGACATGCGGCGGAGCTTTGCGACGTCGCCCGGGTAGAGCGCCGAGATCTTCTGGAGGAAGCGGCCGTTGATTTCGTAGATGATCTGCAGATGGCGCGGCAGGAGTCGCTCCATCATCGCGACCGGCCACTTCTCAAGCGCTTCCTGAAGAATCGTGTGGTTCGTGTAGCCCGTGGCACGCTGGGTCAGATCCCACGCCTGATCCCAGTCGAGCCCCTCCTCGTCGATGAGGATGCGCATCAACTCGGGGATGACGAGCGTCGGGTGCGTGTCGTTCAAATGGATGAACGCCTTGTTCGGCAAATCCGAGATCGACTTGTTCGTGCGGTGGAAGCGGCGCAGGATGTCGCGCAGCGAGCAGCTCACGAAGAAGTACTGCTGACGGAGGCGCAGTTCCTTGCCCTGCATCGTGTTGTCGTTCGGGTAGAGCACCTTCGTGAGGTTCTCAGCGAGCACCTTCGTCTCGACCGCCTCGACATACGAACCCTTGTTGAAGTCCGCGAGGTCAAAGTCATCCACGGCGCGCGCGCTCCAGAGACGCAGCGAGTTGACGGCCTTGTCGTAGCCGACGATCGGCAAGTCATAGGGGACGCCCTGCACCGTCTCGGCGGGGACCCAAATCCACTTCTGCCGGCCGCCCTCGGTGAGGCACTCAACATGGCCGCCGAAGTGAACCTGCTGCGCATACTCAGGGCGCGCCATCTCCCACGGATAGCCGTCCTTGAGCCACTGATCAGGTTCCTCGACCTGGCAGCCACCCACGATCTTCTGGCGGAAGATGCCGTAGTCGTAGCGAAGGCCGTAGCCCATGCCCGCGAGGTTCAAGGTCGACATCGAGTCGATGTAGCACGCGGCGAGACGACCGAGGCCGCCGTTGCCGAGACCCGCGTCCGTCTCATAATCGCGTAGGCTCTGCCAGTCGATGCCGAACGTCTTCAACGCCGCATCGCACGTCTTGTCGGCCTTCAGGTTGATGACGTTATTGCCGAGCAGGCGGCCGATGAGGAACTCAAGCGACAAATAGTAGACCCTCTTCGTGTTCTGGCGGTCATATTCCTCCTGCGTGGAGATCCAACGCTCCACGATGCGGTCGCGCACCGCCGTCGCGAACGCCGTGTATTCGTCGCGCGGCGTCGCGCGCGTGTCGCCCTTGGCGAGCGTGTAGCGGAGGTGCCACGCGAAGTCTTCCGCGAGACCCTCAACGGACATTTCAACGCGCCGGTCTTTCTTCTTCGTCATTTTCTTTCTTGCCTTTTCTTTTTTGTTTTCTGAAACGGATTTTCGACACTCTACTTGAAGAGACCCTTCAGGTCGTCGCCGACCGATTTAAGCCCCTCGCCCGCGCCTTTAAGCGCGTCCGTCGCGCCATCGAGATTCAGCTCCTTGACGGCGTCGACCGCGCCCGAGACGGCATCCGCGCTCGCGTCAAGCCCGGCCGCGCCGAGCGACGAGAGTCCCTCGCCGATGGAGCCGAGCGAGCCCTGAAGCTTGGAGAGGATCTCCGCACCCGCGCTCGAGAGCGAAACGCCGTCCGACTCCGTGCCGATGTCATTGATCGTGATCGGCGGAATCGGCATCTTCACGCCGAGGGTCGAGACGACGACACCCGAAATCGAGATGTGCTTGATGGCGATCTTCTGACCTTCCTCCTCCTCGGCCGCCTCTTCCGCGGCCTCCTCCGCAGCCTTCTTCTCGGCCTCTGCGGCGGCTTTCTCGGCGGCCGCCTTCGCCTCTTCAGGCGTCTTCGGCGCGTCCGACTCAGCCTGCGCGACCTCCTCGCCCTCGTCCAGACCGAGCGAGTCGTTCAGCGTATCGAGAATCTCAAAGAGATTGTACTTGCCCGAGGCCGCCTTCTCGTAAGACGCGAAGACGCCGTCGATCTCAACGGACTTGACGCGGATGACATCGCTCAAAACCGAGAGCGTCGAGAAGCGGAGGTCGAGCGAATCAAGGCGCACGGCCGACGTCTCGCGGCAGCCCGCCGGGTTCGCCATATTAAAGCCCGCAATCTCGACATGACCCGAATAGAGATTCACGGAGCATTTGCCGAGCGACATATCAACGCCTGTTAAGTGCGGCCCGATTGTGCCGACGGCGAGCCGCGCGACGGGGCTGATCCAGAGCGGGTGCGCGAGCAGGATGACGAGGATCAGCGCCAGGAAGCACCCAAGGCCGATCAGGATTTTTTTCACGATGTTCTTCTTCGCTTTTGTCTCTTTCTTCATGTGAGCGTCTCCACTGTGATTTTCGTACGATGCCCCGATGAGAGCGTCTCGACTTCCAAGACGTTCGCCATCCAGCGGTCACCAAATTTCTTAAGCCGCGTCCCCCAGAGGCGGCGGACGGGCTTATCCTCGCGCCACTCCTCCGCCTGCATGAGCGCGCCCGTCTTGCGGTCAATCCACGCGCGGACGGTGCGTGCGCCCTGACGCAAGACGACGACCGAGCAGACGCAGGCGTTCACGCTCTCGCCCTCGCGTTCGGCGTCAAAGGAGACATCATCCCACCACAGGTAGTCGAGCGTCAGATCCGAGACCGTGACATCCGTTCCGAGGAGCGAGGCGGTTTTCTCCTCCTTCGCGAGGTCGAGTGCCGCGCCGTCGATAGAAAGGTGCGTGAAATCCTTCTCGCGCCTCAGCACATAGTCGTGCTCGGCCATCGTGATGCCACGCCGCGAACGCATGACAATCTGCCCCGAAAGTTCGACCGATTCGGGAATCATCGCGCGGCACGTCGAAACAAGCTCTGCGGCCGAAGCCGAGGCCGAGATAAGCGCGCTCGCGAGAAGACCAATCATTTGAGCATCTCCTCAATTGCCTCGTCGCGCGGCCCGCCGAGCGCACGCCCCGTCTCGTAGTAGCGGCGCGCGCCGTCACGGTCGTCCTGGCGTGTCTCGAGTTTTAGAATCGCCATGTTGTAGAACGCATGGTAGTCGCGCGGATTCGACTGGATGGCGCGATCGAGCGCCGCCTCGGCCGCGCGCGCGTCACCCTGCGATACCGCGCAGACGGCGCGAAGATTCAGCGCCGCCGCGTCGTTCGGCCGCTCGTTGAGGAGCGCGTCGATGAGGCGCGTCGCCTTCTCGTAGTCGCCGTCCGAAATCGCTTTCACCGCCTCGTCGCGCGGCGTCTTGGGCGTCGGAGCCGTCTGTGGCGCACGCGTCGTCTTCTTCGCGCGCGCGACGGGCTTCTTCTGCGGCGCGACCGCCTTCTTCGCGCGCGCGGGCGCGGTTTCAACCACCTTCCTCACCGCGACCTCTTTCGGTGCCTCAACCACCGTCGGCGCGGCGATTTTCTCACCGCGTTCCTCCTTAAGACGCCGCTCCAGGGCCGTCGTGTCGCTCACGGCGACGGGCTTCGCGTTCTCGCGCACCTGATTCATGAGAAGCGAATCGATGGCCGCCTCAACATAGGCTCTCTTCGTCTTGATTGTGCCGCCCGCGACCTTCTCGGCGAGCTCAGGATGCTCACGCTCAACGCGCGAAAGTTCGTCGAGGGCCTCCTGGTATTTCTCGACGGCCTCCGTCACCTTACCCTCGGCGGCGAGGTCGCTCGCCTCGCCAATCAGCTCGGACGACTTGCGCACGAGCTCAGAAAGGCGCGGCGGATCGTCATCATCGGAGCCGAAGGGCCAGTACCAGCTCGCCTCAAGCGAGACGACCGCAAAGACCCCAAGTAAAAAGAGACAAACCTTCTGCATCGGCACATATTATACCAAAAATACGCCCATCAGTGTTTAG
>CAYNVE010000001.1:0-46385 GCA_964400635.1 uncultured Lentisphaeraceae bacterium | reverse complement strand
CGCGCATCGCCGTGTTGATCGCGTCGCACACGAGGTCGGTGTTGAGCGCCTCGAGAATCGTCTTGCCGACGAGAATCTCAGACGCCATCGCGGCGGAGTGCGTCATACCTGAGCAGCCAATCGTCTCAACGAGCGCCTCTTCAATGACGCCGTTCTTCACGTTGAGCGAAAGCTTGCAGGCGCCCTGCTGCGGCGCGCACCAGCCCACGCCATGCGTGTAGCCGCTGATATCCTTGATTTCCTTGGCCTGCACCCACTTGCCCTCTTCGGGAATCGGCGCGGGACCGTGATTGCACCCCTTCATGAGCGGGCACTGATGCTCAACTTCAGTCGAGTAGACCATTTTGTCGTGTCTCCTTGGTGGTTAATGAAAAAACGTTTCTAATTATTATACCACAAACCGCCCATGACAACGCACCCTTGTTTCGCTACACGACGACAACGCGGCTTAAAGACACGTCATGCGCCTCGCGCGGCAGGGACGCGACAACTTGGAAGGGATAGGCGAAGGCGATCTTCTCGGCCTCTTCGCGCGCGTCGGCGAGAAGCCGATCGTACCATCCGCCGCCATAGCCGAGGCGGTCGCCCGCGCGTGTGAAGGCGAGGCCTGGGACGATCCACAAGGTGACCTCGCGCGGCGAGACGCACTCCCCTTCGCGCGGCTCAAGGACATTCATCGGGCCCGCCCGAAGGTCATCCGCCGAAAGTCCCTTTAAGACGGCGAGATCATACTTCTCTCCGTTCCAACGCGACGCGACGACGCGCACGCCACGCGCGAAGAGCGACGCAATCGTTGGCGCGAGGTCAATTTCCTGCGGCGTCGCGAGATAGACGGCAACCGTGCGAAGCGCGTCGCCGCACGCGAGGACGGCGCGTTCGACCGCCTCGGCGGCGCACGCACGGCGCGACGGCGAGACGGCGGCGCGCGCCGCACGCATCGCCCGCCTCAGCGCAGTCTTCTCCTCCGCGCACGTCATAGCGTCGGCACGGCCTCGAGGAGACGGCGCGTGTAGTCGCTCGTCGGATGCGCAAAGACCTCGGCGGCCGAGCCCTGATCGACGAAGTGCCCCTTCTCCATCACGGCGATCTCGTCGCAGACATTCTTCACGACAGCAAGGTCGTGCGCAATAAGAAGAATCGTCAGGCCGAGGCGCGTGCGCAGATCGCGCAGGAGGTTGAGAACGCGCGCCTGAACCGAAACGTCAAGCGCGGAAACCGGCTCATCGGCAATCAGAATCTCGGGCGAGCAGGCAAGCGCGCGCGCAATCGAAACGCGCTGGCATTGGCCACCCGACATCTCGCGCGGAACCTGCGAGAGGACGGCGGGGGAGAGCGCGACAAAGTCGAGAAGTTCTTCAATCGACGTGCGCGCGTGGTGAACGCGCACAACCTCGGCCAGCGTCTCGCGGACGGTCATACGCGGGTTGAGCGAGCCGACTGCGTCCTGAAAGACCATCTGCACCGACTTTGCGCGGCTCTCGACGCGCCCCGAAGCGATCGGCACGAGACGCATGAGTGCCTTCGCGATGGTCGACTTGCCGCTCCCGGATTCTCCAACGAGGCCAAAGATCTCGCCAGGGCGGACATTGAACGAGACGCCTTTTACGACCATCTCGCGGCCGTAGGAGACCTTGAGGTCACGAACGGAGAGAAGCGGCGTCATTTGAGGAGCGCGCGGCAACAAGTGTTGAGCGCGGCAAGGCGCGCGTCGGCGGAGGCAACGGCCGTCGAGATACGCGACTGGTAGAGGTCGTGATCAATTCCGAGGCACGTGCCCTCGTGCGTCTTCAAGGCGACCTGCTTGTCGGGGTCGAGGTTTGAGACCGCCGCCTTCTTTCCGTCGTAGAGCGCGGCAAACTCGTCGCGCACCTCGTGGTAGGCATCGCGCCACGGCGTGCCCGCCGCGACCTTCATCAGCGCGACGTCTGTCGCGAAGACGCCGGGAGTAAAGGCGGCGCGGCATGCCGCCGCGTTGACCTCGAGCCCCGCGACAACCTTCGCAAGAATGCGGAGCGTCGTGCGCGTCGTCTCAAGCCCCTTCATGTAGAGGAGTTTCGCATCCTGCAAATCGCGGTTATAGCCGCCCGGCATCGCGTGGAGGAGCGTGAGCGCGGCCGTCTGCCAGCCGATGACCTGCGCCGTCTTGCCGCGCACGAGTTCAAGAACATCGGGGTTGAACTTCTGCGGCATAATGGACGAGCCCGTGCAGTAGGCGCGCGGCAGTTTAAAGTAGGCGAACTCCGGCATCGAGAAGAGGATCATATCCTCAGCAAGGCGCGAGAGAGCGCACATTGTCTGCGCGAGGGCAGAGAGGAGGCTCGCCTCGCATTCGCCGCGCGCCATCGACGCGCCGAAGCAGTTGTGAAGCGTCCGCTTAAAGCCCAAGAGTTTCGTCGTCCGCGCGCGATCGAGCGGGAGCGGCACACCGTAGCCCGCCGCCGAGCCGAGCGGGTTCAAGTCGGCGAGTTGATAGGCGGCCTCGATGTTCGCAAGTTGATCGAGAATCATCTCGGCGTGCCCCGTCGCCCACATCTCGACGGTTGAGGGCATCGCGGGCTGCAAGTGCGTGCGACCGACGAGTGGAATCGCGCCCGCCTTGAAGCCGAACGCGCAAAGTTCGGCGGCGAGGGCGCAGACTTCTTTCTCCGTCTCGAGAATTTCGCTCTTCATGTGGAGGCGCACGTCGACGGCGACCTGATCGTTACGCGAGCGACCGGTGTGGATTTTCTTGCCGAGATCACCGAGCGTCTCCGTGAGCATGCGCTCGACGGCCATGTGGACGTCTTGATCATCCACGCGAATTGAGAAGTGCCCCGCCTCTGCCGCCTGCGCAATCTTCGCGAGTGCCTTACGGACTTTCGCGGCCTCGGCCTTCGTCACGATGGGCTTCTTAAGTCCCTTCATCTCAGAAAGCATCGTGACGTGCGCGGCCGTTCCCATGCAGTCCCACTTCGCAAGCGCGAGGTCGAGGACCGGATCTTCGCCCACTGTGTAGGCGAGAATGTCAGAATCGATTTGGCTGTCGGTAATTGTCTTCTTTTTCATTTTGCCTTCTCCCAGGCCGTCTGCAAAAGCCGATCGGCCTCGTTCAGTTTCTTTTCCAAATCTTCTGCCGTCGCCTCGCGCGCGGCGAGGTCTTCCAAAAAGCGACGATAGGCGAACGCGGCGAGCGCGAGTTCGGTGCTCCGACCGCCACCAAAGAGCGCGACCTCGGCCGCCTTCCGCTGCGCGAGAAGCGGGATGCGCCTGTCGCGCGGCGCGCGCGCGATGGCCTCGCGAAACGACAGCGAACGGGCCCCGCCTTCAAACGGCTCCGAAAAATGCGGGGGGTAGAGGTAGAGACGCGAGGCAAATGTCAGGACGTCGCGCTTCGTCGCAACGCCCACCTCAATGACCTTTCGAAGGAGCGTGAGATGCGCTTCGTCCCAGTCCTCGTCGCTCGTCGCGCCTTGCTCCGCGCGATCGCCTCGGAGAAACGCCTCAAGCCGCGCGCGCGAAAGCGCGTTCCGCTTCGCGGGGTCGGCCGCGTCGAGAATGTCGCGCGCCTCGCGCGGCGAAATCTCGCGCGCGTGGACGGCGCGGTAGAAGGCGCGAGCGAGTTCGACCTCAAAGGCATTTAAATCCGCGCCACCCGGGCTCTTCAAGTAGAGGCGCGTGACAACCGCGCCGTCGTTTGTCGAAAGGCGCGTGACAACCGTGGCGATGTTCGTTCGCGCGTCGCCGATGTGGACGATAATCGGCGGGCTTTCGAAGTGACGCTCCTTCATCTTCGCGGCCGCATAAAGGCGGTGGGCCACCTGGGTCGCATACGAGGCGATGGGGCCTTGATACTCGCGGCGCATATCCTCGGGGCAGTCCGCGAAGACGCGCACGAGCCCGTCCGCCTGCGTCAGGACGGGCGCACGCATGCGCTCGACGATCTCCGCGCGCGTGAGGGCAAAAAAGATGAACGCGGCGATAATCACGTCTTCAGCCGACGAAGGATTCCACGAAGTCTCTGCTCATAATGGTATCTATTTTAGCGAAACCACCACGAGAAATCAATCTACCAGTAGAACCACTTGTCCAAGAGAATGACATCGAGGCCCAGAAGAAGGTTCGTGACGGCGTGCGCGAGGATGGCCGCAAGAAGCCCCACGCGCTTCGCGAGAAGGCCGTAGATGTAACCCGCGAGGATGCCCTCCACAACAAAAACAAGGCCCCCAGCAAGGCCGAGATCAAAGCGCATATGCTCAACGCCAAAGAGAACGAGCATCCACCCAAAGCCCGCAAAGTCGAGAAGCCACTTGCGGAAGAAAAGTTCCTCCGCAACAGAGATCACGAACGCGCTCGCGACGAGTTTTACAATCGTGAGCGACCAACCGCAGACCTCTGGCGCGAAAGGCGAAGGATTCGCCTCGCCCTGCGGCCAGACGAACATTTCGGGAGCCGTCCAAAGAACGAAAACAATCAGCCCGCCCGAGAAACCAAAAAGAAGCGCACGCGGATTCAAGCGCACACGCGCTCGCAAGACGCAAAACGAAAAGACGAGAAGAGCCGCCGTCACCGCCCCGCGAAGAGCATACGCAAGGGCCGTCTGCGGGAGGAGGCTCATCAGAGCCATCCACGCCGCATACGGCGCGACAAGGGCGACGGACGGCTTCACGTCGCGGCGGGCTTGTACGAGTCTTTAAGCGCGCACGTCCGATTGAAGACGAGGCGACCTTGAGCAAAGTCCTTTTCGTCGGCGACGAAGTAGCCCGTGCGCTCGAACTGGAAATGCTCGCCCGCCGTCGCGCGCCCCAGCGTCGGCTCAACATAAGCCGAGAGGACGTGGAGAGAGTCGGCGTTCAGGTATTTGAGGAAGTTCTCGCTGCCGTCTTTAAGCGGATCCTTCTCGGTGAAGAGACGGTCGTAGACGCGCACCTCGGCCTTGAGTCCGCTCGCGCAGTCAACCCAGTGGATCGTCCCCTTCACCTTGCGACCGTCCGCCGCGTTGCCGCCCCACGAGTTCTCGTCCCACGTGCCGTGGATCTCGACGACGCGGCCCTCCGAGTCCTTCTCGCAACCCGTGCACTTAAAAATGCACGCGCCGCGCAGGCGAACCTCTTGCCCCGGTGCCATGCGGAAGAACTTCTTCTCGGGCACTTCCATGAAGTCGGCGCGGTCGATCCAGATCTCGCGCCCGAACGGAATCGTGCGGACACCCGCCTTCTCGTCGAGCGGGTTGTTGGGAAGCTCAACATCGCGTGCCGCGCCCGACCAGTTGTCGATCACGACTTTCACGGGGTCAAGAACCGCCATGCGGCGCGCCGCCGTTTGATTGAGCTCCTCGCGCACGCACCACTCAAGGAGCGCAGGATCGCTCTCACTCTCGACCTTCGAGACACCAATACGCTCACAGAACTCGCGAATCGCGCCCGGCGTGTAGCCGCGACGGCGCATCCCGCACACGGTCGGCATGCGCGGATCGTCCCAGCCGCTCACGCGCTTTTCCTGCACCATCTGGAGAAGGAGACGCTTCGACATAACGGTGTAGGTCAAGTTGAGGCGCGCAAACTCGCGCTGCTGTGTGCGAATCTTGACACCGTTGCGAACCGGCAAAAGACCCTGCTCGTCCATGCGATCGACGACCCAATCGTAGAGCGGACGATGCACTTCAAACTCAAGCGTGCACATTGAGTGTGTAACACCTTCAAGCGCGTCCTCGATCGGATGCGCGAAGTCGTACATCGGATAAATGCACCACGTGTCGCCGAGGTGGTAGTGCGAGACATGGCGGATGCGATAGAGGACGGGATCGCGGAAGTGGATGTTCGGCGAGGCCATATCAATCTTCGCGCGAAGGCACCATTCGCCATCCGCATACTTGCCGTCGCGCATCTCGTGGAAGATTTTGAGATTGCGCTCAGGATCGGTATCGCGCGAGGGCGAGGGCGTGCCGGGCTTCTCGGGGACGCCGCGATAGGCCTTCCATTCCTCTTGCGTCAGATTACAACAGTAGGCCTGGCCGCGGCGGATCAATTCCTCGGCGATCGCATACATCGTGTCGAACATGTTCGAGGCGTTGTAGAAACCCCGCTCGAGCGCGTCGCCCTCGCCCTGCCACTGAAAACCGAGCCAACGGATATCGCGCTTGATGTTCTCGGCATACTCGTCCGACTCTTTCGTCGGGTTCGTATCGTCGAGGCGCAGGTGGCACTCGCCACCGAAAAGTTCGGCCATGCCGAAGTCCACGCAAACGGCCTTGGCGTGGCCGATGTGAATGTAGCCATTGGGCTCGGGCGGGAAGCGCGTGACGACCTTGCCGCCCGTGCGCCCCTCGGCGACGTCCTTTTCAATCCATTGCCGGAGAAAATGCCGGCTTGTTGACGATTCTTCTTCGTTCACTTGATGATCTCGATTTCGGCCATCGACCCGTAGTCGTTGCCGTAGTGGTTGTTGAGCGCAGTAAAGCGGTAGAACTTCGCCTCGACGGGCTTTTCAAAGAAGACATCCTGCGCGTCTTCCGTGTTCCGAAGCGAGGCCTTGAGCGGCGTGGACCACGTCTTGCCGTCCATCGACGTCTCAAGGGTGAAGTCCTTCACGCGCCCATTGACGCCGCCATTGCGACGGCTGTAGAAGCGCACGCCTTTAAGCGTCTCGACCTTCGCGAGTTCAATTGTAAGCTGATGCGGGAAGTTCCCTTGCGTGCCCGTGTACTGCGAGTGCCAAATCGTTGAGAGGTCACCATCGAGAACATGCTCGGGGTTGCCCTCGCCGACTTCGCTTGACGAGCAGGCGACAACCTTCGCATTCGCCTCATTTGAGACCTCGGGCAACGCGGGCAGGCGCGGCTCGGCGGCGGTCGTCATCGGCGAGAGGTCGCCCGTCTTAAACGACATCGAGAACCGAAGGTCGTAGTCGCGGTCGCTACGGATGATATCGCGTGCCATCGGGGCCGGCCCGCAGCTCTGCCCGCCCAAGCCGCGCGTCTCGGCGAAAATACCGACGAACGTCTTGTCCGATGCCTTGAGCTCCGCCGGGTGGATCGTCTTTAAGAGCTCGAACGGCGTATACGGGTTCACCTCAAAGGCGAACGGCTTTAAGAGCGTACGCACCGCAAGCGGCCCGACCGAGAAGCCGTAGGTATCCTCGCGGTTGCCACTATCTTCGTTACGCGCGTAGGGGAAGAAGAACCCGTTCGCTGTCGACTCCCAAAGGCCGACGAACGCGCCCGACTTGCGGTCGCGGTAATTCTCAAACGGCCCGCGCCCCAGCCAGCGAACGACGGGATCTTCGAGCGCCATCTCGTACGAGAAGCCGAGGCGCATGAGATCCATCTTCCGCCCCATGGGGCGAATCTTCGCCGTGCAGTCAAGCGTGCCGTCCGCGCCGACGATCCACTCCGTCGCGACGACAAACGTCATGGGGCGAAGCGGCGCGTCGGTTTCGTCAATCGTGATCTTCGCGTGTCCGCGCCCCGAGATGCGGTAGGCCTTCTTCCCCTTCCACTCAACGAGCGTCGTCACGCGCTGCGCGCCGTTCGAGAGAGCCTCGTGCTCAAACGCGAGGCACGTCGCCTCTGGCTCAATGAGACCCTGCGCCGCGAGACTCCCGCCGAGACCCTCCTCATTCGAGGACGGCGTACGGTAGGCGTCGAGGCGCATCGGCGACTTCAGAAGTTCCGTTGTCCAACCGAGAAGGCCGCGCTTCAGAATCGAGAATGGCATGCCCGTCTTCTTGCAGAACGAGACGATTGACTTCTTCGTCGTGAAGGCGACGCGCTTCTCGTCCTCCTGAACCGTCACCGCGCCGTCCGCGACGACGTGCGTCGCCATCTTCTCGACCGGGAAGTCGATCTGGTCGTCGGCGATTGTCTCGCCCGCCTTCTGGAACATGACGCGCAACGCGATGACGCCGCCTTTCTCACGCGCCTCACGAACAACCGCCGGCATCGGATAGACGGCCTCCTTGAGAGGCTTCAGCCCGTCTAGCGCGAACGCACCCGCCGCGTAGGGCGTCCCGTCGCGGAAGAGCTGCCACGCGCAGTCAACGCCCGTCGCATCCACGAAGTAGTTCTTGTTCTTCAGAACGACCTTCGCGAAATCGTTCGTCGCCTTCGCCGACCAGTTCTGGTAGACGTGGCGAATCTCGCCGTAGCACGGCTCGGGCGTGCGATCCGAGAGGATGCAGCCGTTCATGCAAAAGAGCCCGTCCGTCGGCGCGTCGCCGAAGTCACCGCCGAAGGCGAGAATGCGCGTACCGTTCTTGTCGAGGTAGAGACCCTGATCAACCCAATCCCAAATCGTCGCGCCGAGGATGACGTCGGATGACTCAATCGCGTCCTGATAATCCTTCAGGTTCCCCATCGCGTTGGCCATGTTGTGCGCGTATTCGGAGATATAGAACGGCTTCGCTGACGAAGTCTGCGCGGCCTTCCACCAACACCAATCGACAGATGGATACTGGCAGCCGTCCATGTCGGCGACCGACCAGTCGCGCTCGTAGTGCGTCGGGCGCGTCGTGTCCGCCGCCTTGACGGCCGTCTGGACGGCGCGGAAGTTCTCGCCCGGGCCCGCCTCGTTGCCGTACGACCAAATGACGATCGACGGATGGTTGAAGTTGCGCGCGATCATCGAGAGGTTGCGATCGACCGTCGCTTTTTCCCAACTCTTTTGGTGCGAGAGCGACTGCTCGCCGTAGCCGTAGCCGTGCGACTCAACGTTTGCCTCATCAACGACGTAGAGGCCCTTCGTGTCGCAGAGGTAGTACCAATAATCGTCCTGCGGGTAGTGGGCGTTGCGCACGGTGTTGCAGTTCGCGCCCTTCATCTGGTCGATGTCCTGCTCGTGGCGGCACATCGGGACGAAGTGACCGAAGCGCGGGTCGGACTCGTGGCGGTTCGCGCCTTTGAGTTTGATGGGCTGGCCGTTGAGGAAGTAGCGCGTCACGCCGCCGACGGCGCGCATTTCGCTCACGCGGAAGCCGAAGAGGCTCGAGACGAACTCGCGACCATTCGAGAGGACAATCTTGTAGCAATTCGGCTCTTCGGCACTCCAAGGCTTCACGTCCTTCGCCGTGCAAGTGAAGACGCCTTTCTCAACCATCGCGCCCTTCTCAAGCGTGACGCGCTGGCCGTCGAAGGTGAAGAGTTTCACATCCACATTGCCGTCGGCCTTGAAGGCAACCTTCATCTTCCAATCGCCCGTATAAACGCCCTTCTCGACCGGCTCGGCCGTGACGCGGAAGTCGCGGATGCGCGAGGTCGGGCGCGAGAGGAGCCATGTGCGGCGGAAGATACCCGAGAGACGGAACATGTCCTGATCCTCAAGGTAGGAACCGTCGCTGTAGCGGTAGACCTCAAGGGCGATTGTGTTCTGACCTTCCTTCACGAACGGCGTCACATTGAACTCGGACGGCGAACGGCTGTCCTTTGAGAAGCCGACATACGTGCCGTTGACCCAAAGGTAGTAGAACGAATCAACGCCGTCGAACTTCAGAAAGATGTCACCCGCCTCAATCCATTCGCGCGAAATCTCGACATCGCGGCGGTAGGAGCCAACGGGGTTGCGCGCCGCGAAGGCGGTGTAATTCTCGGGCGGTGTCTTCATGACCTCCGAGCCGCCAGGGACATCCTTCTGGAACGGATAGCGGACGTTCGTGTAGAGAGCCGTACCCCAGCCGCCCTTACCGTTCGCGCCCATCGCCTGCCACGAGCAGGGAACCTTGATGGACGGCCACGACGAGACATCGTAATCGGGCTTGTAGAAATCGACGGGGCGCGAGGCGGGGTCCTTCGACCAGTTGAACTTCCACGCCGTCTCCGAGTCGAGCGAGCGCGTGCGCTCCGAAAACTCGGGGAGAATCTTCAGCGCGCTCTCCTCCGTCTTGAACGACGAGAACGCCGCACGCATCGGCTCCTTGCCAAGGGAGAGGTTCTGGTTATCTTGCCATTCCGTGCCCGTGGGTGCAGCCGGCAGAAAAGCCGCCAAGAGAAGTGCGATATTCATAGTCACTCATTATACCAAATCGCACGTTTCAAAATCAATCGACTCGAAACCTGTTGGAGGTCAGACCCTGTTTACAAAACAAGGCGCGTGGGGGATGGTCGCGAGCGTGAAGCGCGGGAGGAGGTCGGCGAGGCGAAGACACTCCCCTTCCTTCGCCCAGCCGCACGTCGCCGCGAGTCGGCCGAGGATCGCCTCCGGCGTCACGCCCGCCGCGCGATAGGCCGAAATGCGCGTGTCTCCATGCCGCTTCGCGAGCCGCCGTCCGTCCGCGCCCACGACGAGCGGCACGTGGCAGTAGCGAAGCGGCGCACGCGAAAGCGAATAACGCGCGCGAAGATAGGGCGCGAGAGATTCGGCAAGCAAAATCTGCGCAGGCGTCGCGGCGAGCAAGTCATCCCCGCGCACGACCTCAGTGACGCCCATCAAAAGATCATCCACGGTCGCGGCAAGCGTGTAGCCCGCGCCGCCCTCGTCGCGCGCGAGCGGAAAGTCGCCGAGCGTCGTGGCGACATCTTGCGAAAAGACACCACAGAAAGCGTCCTCAAACGAGACGACGGCGGACGGATCAACCCTAAAACGCCAACACGGCGTGCGCGGCGCGACGGCATCCGCCGCCTCGCGCCAACTCGCGAAGCGGCCGCGGCACGTCCCAGGATAGAAGAGTTGCTCACCCGCGTGCGGCGCGGACTGCGCGGCCTCAACATCGCGGCGCGAGCAGACGCACGGATAGACGCGGCCTAAACGCACGAGAAAGTCGAGCGCGTCCTTGTAGATCTCCTTTCGCGCCGACTGGACGTATTCCTCGTCCCAATCAAAACCGAGCCAGGTTAAATCTTCAATCGCCGCCTCGGCCGCGCCCTTCTTGTCTTTCGGGTGGTCGAGATCTTCCATGCGCATGATGACGCGCCCACCCGCCGCGCGCGCGCGCAAGTAGGCGATCATGAACGTGCGCACATTGCCGAGATGGAGCGCGCCCGTTGGCGAAGGCGCGAGGCGGCCGACGTAGCCTAAAGGTTCTCCCAGAACGTCTTCCATTCGGATACGAACTTTTTGCGGAACGCCTCGTCCTTAAATGTCGCCTCGGTCGCGCGAAGCATATCGCGCGTCTCAAGAAGCGCGTTGAAGTAGTCCTTCTTGAGATTCTTGAACGGCTCGAAACGAACCTTCGGCGCGCCCTTCTCAAGGAAGTAGACGAGCGAAAACGCGAGGCGGTATTTAAGAAGCCGATCCTCATCGCTCCCCGCGTAGAACGCCGCGTAGTCCATCTTAAGAAGCGGCTCAACGAGGTCGGCAAAGAGCGCGAAGTCAAGTCGCTCAAATGTAGCGGGCCCGTCCGCGCCGCCCTCAAAATACTGCGCGTAGCCCTCGTTGAGCCACGGCGAGACGCCGAGGAACGACGACGCATACGAAAGATACTGGTGCCACGCCTCGTGGCGAATCGTCTCAAGCAGTTTTTCCTCGCCGTCCGACGGCAAGTAGGCGACGAGCTCGCGCCGCATCGGGCTCCAATACGCCGCGCTCCATGTCATCTCATCAAGCCCCGCGAGCGAAAGCGCGTCGAGATAGTCCGCGCGCGATGCGTAGATGCGCAGGACGGAGAGCGTGTTCGAGAGATTGAGCGACGTCGGCACAGCCGCCGCATACGCCTTGCGCATGAGAAAAAGCTCGTTCGTGAGCGTGGTTACAAAATCGCGGTCGCCCGAAAGTGCATCCAAGAGGACCCAGTCGTCGCCGTCCGTCACGTGCCACAAATCGTACGCGGCGACGGAATGCGCGACATCCGCCTTCTGGAGGGCGCGTTCGTTCGACTTCTCGTGCTCCGCCGTCGCCTTCGGAAGCGAGAATCGCGCGTCATCCGTTTCTAGAAACTTCTCCTCGAAGCGGCGGACGGCCTCGTCGATCTTGTCGCCCTCGGCGAGCACCCAGACAGCGAGACGCGAGATCTCCTCCTTCTCAAGACGATACGCGCAAACGACCGCGCTCTCGTTCGTCCCCTGCCAATACTCAATCTCGCGAAAACCGCGCAGCCGATGGCGCGGCTTCTCGGGCTCGTCGGCGATCTCAATGGGCGAAAGTGCCTGAATGGCCTCGCGCGCCGCCTTCTCGTCGCGACGATCGATCTTGTCCTCACTTGATAGAAAATCAACGCGCGTCAATGTCGTGTCATCGTCTGCGCGCGGCGGCCGAGTCGCGAGGTGGGCGAGCATAAAGACGCGCCCCGCCTCATCCATCCACCTTCCGTCAACCGACTTTGAGACCCAGAGATCCACTTTTGAGAAGCGGTCTTCGAGACGCGAGACACCGTGCTCTTGAATGAGAAACGAACTCGCCCGCGGCATGTCGAGCGGGAACGGGTTCGTCAAGAAGAGCGAGGCGGCGAGAAAGAAAGTCATCGCCTTAAAGCGCGCCCGTCGCGAGCGACGAGAAGGTCGTGATCGGCGTCGTGTCGCGGTAGTTGTCGAGCACCTGCCGCGCGTCACGCAGAAGCCCGTTCAACTCGTCGTAAACGGCGGGGTCATTCGCCAGTTTTCCAAGTGTGCCCTCGCCCGACTTGATGCGTGCGGAAATCTCGTTCAAGTTGTCAACGAGCGTCTTTGCGCTCGCAACGAACTCGCCTGCGTTGAGACTCTCGGCCGCCTTGCGGAACGCCGCGATGCCCGCCTTCATGTCCTCAAGCGTCTTCTCGTCGCGCAAACTGTCGGCAATCGTCGCGATGCCGTCGAAGGCGCGGTCGGCGCGCGCCATCGCGTTCGAGGTCGTTGCGACGACATGGCGGAGGTCGTGGTAGAGTGTCTCGTCCGACGAGAGGAGTCGCCCGACCGTCCCCTCGCCGCGCTCAATGCGCGCCATGATTTCGGCGGCCTTCGTCGAAATCTCGCGCATCTTCTCGGACATGATGGCGAAGTTCGTGACGACCGTCTCGACCTCGGCGCGCGAGGTGAGCTCGTTCAAATTGCGCGCGATCTTCGAGACATCGTCCATCCAGTCAATCGGCTTTTCGCCGACGATGAAGGCCTCCTTTAAGTTCATCACCTCGCCCGTCCCCTCGTCGAGATTCAAGTAGTAGCCGCCGAGCATTGAGAGCGTTGCGACGCGCGCGCGCGCGCCTTGGCGCAGGACGACGTGGTCATCGATGAGCGCGACGACGACGAGGTTCGTCGCCGTCACCTCGACGTGATCGACCGCGCCGACCTTCGTGCCGCGATACATGACGTTGTCGCGCGCCTTAAGTCCGCCCACGTGCGTGAACGAGATTCGAATCGGCACACGATTTCTCCCGGCGAGAACATCGACCCCCGAGATGACGATCGTGAAGTAAGCAAGAAGCAACAGAACGACGACCATGAAGAGGCCGACGACGGCTTGCGAGAATGTTTCGTTTTTCCGTTTCATGAGATTTTCCCCCTGGCGGCGGCAACATATTCGGCGACGTCCGGATCCGCCGAGCGGACGAATTCGTCGGGCGTGAGGCACGCGACGACGCGCGCGTTTTTAAGCATGAGAATGCGATCAGCAATCTTCAAGACCGAGGCGAGATCGTGCGTGACGAGAACCGACGTGACATGGCGCGATGAGTGAATCGAATCGATGAGCGAGACGATGCGCATGGAGGTGACGGGGTCAAGCCCCGATGTCGGTTCGTCGTAGAGGACGAGATCCGCCTCGCGCACGATGGCGCGCGCAAGCCCGGCACGCTTCTGCATGCCGCCCGAGACCTCGGCGGGATAGAGGTCGGCCGAGTCGAGAAGGCCGACAGCCGACAGAGCCTCCGTGACGCGGCGGTCGATCTCGTCCTCTTTGAGGCGCGTTGTCTCGCGGAGTGGCAACGCGACATTCTCCGCAAGCGTCATCCACGCGAGAAGCGCGCCCGACTGGAAGAGATAGCCGATGCGATCCGTCGCCGTTCTCACTTCGCCCGCATCGGGGGCGAGAAGCCCCGCGATGTGCTTGAGCGTGACGGACTTACCCGTCCCCGAAGGCCCGACGACGGCAAGCACCTCGCCCTTCTCGACCGTGAAAGAGACGCCGTCTAAGACGACCTTCTCGCCAAAGGCCTTCTTCACATTCCGAAACTCGACGACCGACTCCAAAGTCCCTTCTCCCTTTTATTCGCAGAAGACCCGCGTCATCATGTAACCCGAGATGAGAATCGCCAAGAACGAGACGATCACCGAACGTTGCGTTGCCTTGCCGACACCCGTCGCGCCATGCGATGTTTGAAGACCCTCCCAGGACGAAATTGTCCCGATGAGAAGACCGAAGACGGCCGATTTAAAAAGACCGAGCATGAGGTCGTGGCGCGTCGCCATCCAAAGCGCGCTCGAGACATACTGCGAGAAATCAACGGCGAGTTGCGTCATCGCGACGAGCCCGCCGCCGAGCGTGCCGATCATCGCGCTATAGAACGCGACGACGGGCGCCATCAAAACGAGCGCAAGGACGCGCGGCGCGACGAGAAAGCGGACGGGCGAGACGCCCATCACGCGTAGGGCGTCAATTTCTTCGTTGACGGTCATTGTCCCCAACTCCGCTGCGACGGCCGAGCCGACGCAGGCCGAGAGACAGATGCCGCAGCAAAAAGCCGCCATTTCACGCAAGAGCGTGAGCATCACCGCCGCGCCGAGAAACGACTCTTGGTTGAAGCGCGCGAGCTCAACGCCCACCTGCAACGCGAGGATCATTCCCATGAAGAGCGAGACGACCGTGACGACGGGCAGCGTGCGAATGCCCGTCGCGTAGAGCTGGCGGAAGAGATCGCGCCGCGCGTCTGCGTTCAAGACGACGTGCGGAAAAAAGCCGACCGCGCGGATGAGAAGAAGACCCACGCCACCGACAGACGAGAAGAGGCGAATCGCGATCGGCATAAAACCCTACTTCGCCGTCTTCTTCTCCGCGCCGTGCGCCTGACGCTCGACCGCCGCCTCAAGTCGACGCTTCGTATCGAGGACGGCCGCCGCGTCGGGGATGATCTTCAGCGCCTTCTCAATGTTCGTCCGCGCCGCGTCGTATTTTTTAAGTTCGATCTGAATCATCGCGAGGTTGTTGTAGACGGCCGGCTCGTTCGGCTTTCTCAGGAGCGTGCGCACGAGATAACGCTCGGCGAGAGAAAGCTGGCGAAGGCGTTGGTAGTACATGCCCATCGCGAAGTTCGCGTCGGGATTGTCAGGGTCGGCCGAAAGAATCGTCTCGGCGTAGATCTTGCCCATCGTGAAATCGGCGCGCACGAGCGCGAGCTGCAGACCCTCGCGCGGAGTCAGAGCCTGCATCATGAACGACTGACGCTTCTCCATCGAAGCGACGAGATCCTGATACGTCTTGTTGCAGTCGTTCAGTTGTTTAGCGAGGATGCCCTCTAAAATCGCCTCGTCCGCGAGACCGTGCGCGTCATCAACTTCACCGCGATAGAGGCACATCCGCGCGAGACGCCACTGCGCCGCGTAGAAGGCGCGCGAAATGTCACGGTCGGTGCAGGCCTTGATACCCTTCGCGTAGGCGTTGACCGCAATCATACGGCGCGCGAGGTCGTAGGCGCGCTTGACGCCATCCGCGCGCTCCGCCTCGTTACGGAAGCCCGCTGGGCGCGAGAGAACGCCACCCATCGGCGGCAGAGGCCGCCCATCGCGCTTCCAGAGGTCAAAGCCCATGAGCGCGGCCGTGTCGGCGAGACGCTCGGGCTTGTCGCGAATCCACGACCGAAGACCTGTTGCCGTGTCGAAGCGGAACGAGAAGAGATCTTCACCATCCTTAAGATCGCGCGTGCGCAGGTAGCGTCCACGCGCGCCCGCGCCACCCATGAGCGAGTAGCAGGTGAGGTTCGAACCCTTGTCGCGCGCGGCCAGTTCGATGGCGGCGTCGAGGTTTCCGTCCGTGAAGAGAATCTTCTTGTCGTGCGCCTCGCGAACAACCTCCTCGACAAAGTCGTCAATCGCCTTCATCATCTCGCGCGTCGCCTTCCTGACGCCGCCCGGGATCACGAGCGCAAGCGCGACGAGCGGCACGAGAAAGAAGACGAAGACGCGCAGGAAGATCGCCGAGCGCGTGAGCGTCCGCCCTTCGATGTCGGTGGTGACCACCTCATCAAGGCGGTCGGCATCTCGGTCGTCATGGCTCTCGTCATCCTCATCATCGGGGCTCATCAACGACTCAATTGAGGCATGGTTGCGGCAGAGCGAGTCCACGCCGAGCACCGCCGCTGACATCGCGGCCGTCGCGGCGAGGCAGAAGAGCCCCATCGCGAGCAATGTCGGCGAAGCGATGTTGAAGTGCGTCCAGAAGAGGAAGACGGGGATGAACGAGGCCTGCGTGAGCGCGAGAAGACCGCAAACGAGATAAACGAGCCCCGACGAGTAAGGCAAGAAACGCTCCTCATCGACGCTCGTGGTGAAGCGCACGCACGCGATCACGAATGGGACGACGCAAAGGCTCAAGAAGACAATCCAGCCGAGGGGATCGGCGGCCGACTTGAAGGCGTTAAAGTAGGTGTGGATGTAAATCATCGGCACGTCGCCGAACGACTGACCGAGCGCTTGGACACCGTTGTGCGCGATGAAGCACCAGACGTTCAACGTAACGCCGAGAACGAACGCCACGATAAAGAGGAAGGTCATATGCCACTTGCTCACCTCGAAGACCGACGCGCGAAAGAGCGGCGAGGCGAAGGTGGGCGAGGCCCTGTAGACGAAGATCATGACGCCGACGAGGACGGCCGCGAGGATGAAGCCCATCGCGGTCGAAGCGGCGAGAAGCCCGAGGAGCGCGGCCGCGCAATACGCGAGGCAGATCGCCCCCTTGCGGAGGAAGGCAAAAAAGAGCTCGAGCGCGCCGAGCAGAAGACCAATCGTGATGGCCGTCGGCGAGAAGCACTGGAATGCCATCCAGACCGGCTCAGAGAAAACGAAGAAGATGATGCCGATTGCCGCCGCGAAGCGCATGACGCAGACGCGCCTAAAGGAGCGACGCGCGCGCGCGAACGTCGTGAAGAAAAGGAGTTCGCGCAAGATCACATAGCCGAGGATGACGAGGAACGCGAGCGAGAGATGCCCCATGAGGCGCAGGACGGACGAGCCGAAGCCGATGCCGAAAATGGAGTAGACGAACGAGGCGAGAAAAGTCCAAAGACCCGTCAGGATGTTCGCAGAAGGTCGAATGGAGGCGGCAACCGACGCGTCTTCCCAAAGCGTCGGGTGAAGCCCCGGAATCGCGAAAACGATTGAGAAGATGAAGGTGAAGATGGCCAGAGAGCCGGCAATGACTAAATCGCCCAGTCCGATTCGTTCGGCCTGAGCGATGTCCTCTTTCGGAAGAGTCTCGTTCTTCATTCTTTAGACTTTGCGACGCTTGAGCGAAACGAGCGAGAGGCCGAGGAGAAGCATAAGGCCCGTCGTCGGCTCAGGGACGGACTCATAGTTAGATGCATGCCAAGGAGTGACGCTAGGAACGTCCGAGAGGGTTGTAACAATATGCGAAGAAAGATCGCTGTAGGTCACCGTTCCGCTCTTCGCAACCGTTGTCACGTTATTGGCAGACTCAAAGTTTGCAAGTTCAACATAAAACGAATAGCCAGTTGAATAGGCAGAAATGTCAACTGAATTCGCCGCACCGGCCTTATTCGTTCCATCAATCATGGTTGCCGAACTCGAACCATTCACCGCCCAAAGGGTATACTGATTCACCGTGCCTGAAATCGTCGATGAATAGTCAGTCGTATCAACCTGCCACCACAGATACGAGGCGTTCGCAAATGACGCCGCGAGGATTGAGGCAGAAAGAACAAGAATACGTTTCACTTGAGTGCTCCTTGAAAAACAAACTTAAATCACTTATTCATTATTGGCAGGTGCCTGCCACGTCACGGTCGCCGCAGTCGTTGCGCCCTTCGCGCTCACATACCACGCGCCCTGTCCCGCCGTAATCTTCGCATCCGTCGTGACCATTGTTTCGGTGTTTGAATCCTTATCAAATGTTTTCTGACCCCACTTGTTATCGCGATAGATGAGAACCTTGGAGTTCGCAAGAACAATCATATCGCCATTATTGACGTTCGCCCAGGTCGCGCCCGTGTTGAGGTCGGTATCTTCAACGGAAGGCGGCGCAAGAAGCGTGTAGGCCGGCGTCTCAGAAGTGCCCTGCGCCATCGTGGTCGTGATCGCATCCGTCGAGGTCGCAACCTGACCGTAGAGATAAACAGAAGTTTCTTCCGTCTTGGTACGCTTCAGGAGAAGCGCGTTGCCACGCGCCAAGGTCTTCGTCACCTCGCCCGCCGTCTGCATCGCATCTGATGTCACGGTCGATGCCGCAACCCATTCCTTCGATTCGTTAAGTTGCCAAACCTGATACTTCTTGGAGGTCGTATCATAGTAGAACAACTGATCGCCAGCCGTCAGGTTCGCCGTCTTGACGACATCCGTCACCTTGATATCTGTGTCGGTCGTCGCAACGCCGAGCCACGGAATCGCAATGAGTGCCTCGGCGCTTGTACCAATCTCAACGCGGAGGAAGCCGAGCGTGTTACCGCTCTCGACCGTGGTCGTCGCGGCGGAAAGCGAGGAAGCGAGCGAAAGAGCGCAAGCAAGAGCAAGAAGACGATTCATGACCTTTGACCTCCCTTTTTATTTCACCTTGATCGAGAAGAACTGCGCGGCGTCTTTGTTCACCGTCATTTCAATCGTCGAGTCACCCTTCTCAACAACCGTTGAGGTGACATCGCCCGTCTTGTCGAGGCCACCCTTCACTTCGTAGGCGAAGCCCGGCATGACGTTCGCGACGGTGATCTTCACCTCGCTACCGACAAGCTTGAAGCCCGTAATCTTCGGTGCAGCGAGGCCGTTCACATCAACGAGACCCGCCGTCGTGGCCTTGAGCGCGACGGTTGAACCATCGGCCGCCTTCGTCGCGTCAGTCTGGACGGTCGCAATCTTCGCCGTCGCGGTGGACGCAGCGTAGGTCTTCGCCTCGACAGAACCCGTCACGATCATCTGATTCTCGGTGCTCCCGCGCGTATCGAGAAGATAGACCGAATAGACACCGCCCTCGGGCGCCTTCGCCGAGTCAATCTGGAAGCACGTGAATGGGCAACGACCGTCCTTCGCGAGCGGGCTCTTGTAAATGACCTTCTGATCGGCATTGGCCGCCTCGCCCGCTGTCGTGAAGCCCGCAAAATCCTCACCCGCCGTCCAGACGAGCGCGTAGTATTCACCATCTTTCACCGCCACGTCATCCTGATACTTATCAGGGCCGGGCGTCGAAAAAGTAATCAAGACATTGGCCGCGTCAGCGAAGAGATTCGCCGCCGTAAGCGCACATGCGAAGAACGAAACAATGGATGAGATTTTCATATTGTCTTTCTCCTAATACTCCTGTCTACGTGTCATTATACTAAATTGAGAGCGTCCACGTCAAGCGAGATTCTTAATGTGGCGGGCGGCTTTCGGACGGATACAATCCAGCGCCACGCGCGCACAATCGCCGCGCTCGACGCGGCACGCATGACGACTTGCCAGCGAAAGAGACCGTCCGCCTTTTCGAGCGCGCTCGGAAGCGCGTCGCTCACGACGATCTTCTCGCCCTTTCGCGCGGCCGACGCGGCGTAATTCTTGAGCGACGACGAATACATCTCGGCCCACGAGGAAACAAGCCCCATCGACTTTCCGATGAACGAGACGATTGCGAGATGCGAGAACGGCGGGTAAAAGAGGCTTGCGCGCTCCTTCAACTCTGATGCCGCGAACGATGCGTAGTCACCGCGCGCGGCGAGGCGGAAGACGGCGTTCTCGGGGTCGTTCGTCTGAATGAAGACTTCGCCTGGGAGCTCGGCGCGGCCCGCGCGGCCTGCGACCTGCGAGAGAAGTTGATACGTTCGCTCGGTCGCGCGGAAGTCGGGCATTGAGAGCGACGAGTCGGCGTTGAGAACGCCGACGAGCGTCACATTCGGAAAGTCGAGCCCCTTCGCAATCATCTGTGTGCCGATAAGAATGTCGGCCTCGCCGCGCCGAAAGACGCCGAGAATCTCGTCATGCGAATGGCGACGGCTCGTCGAGTCGGCATCCATGCGCAGAACGCGCGCCGATTTGAAGCACTTGAGGAGCGCGGCCTCGGCGCGCTGTGTGCCAATGCCGCGATAGGCGAGGCGCGGAGAGCCGCACACGGGGCACTTTGGGGGAATCGGAATCCACCCGCCGCAGACATGGCAACGCAAGCACTGGTCAGCGCGGTGGTAGGTGTAGGGCATCGCGCGATCCATCGACGAACAGTTGGGGCACGAAATCACATTCTCGCACACCTCGCAAACGACCTGGCGCGAGTAGCCACGACGGTTTAGGAAGAGAATCGTCTGCTCGTGGCGTTCGAGGCGAACGGCGATTGCGTCCAAAAGCTCACGCGAAAAAATCGCGCCCTCGAGACCGCGCGAGACGAGGTGGACCTGCGGTAGCGAGCCATGCCCCGCGCGATGTGCGAGCGTGAGGAGGCGATACTTCCCCTTCTCAACGTTGTGCCACGTCTCGAGCGCGGGCGTCGCACTACCCAGAACGACCTTCGCGCCTTCCGTCGCGCCGCGCAAAACGGCGACATCGCGCGCGTTGTAGCGCGGCATCTCGTCCTGCTTGTAACTGCCCTCGTGCTCCTCATCGACGACGATAAGACCGAGATTGCGAACGGGGGCCCAGACGGCTGAGCGCGGGCCGACGACGACGCGCGCCACGCCCGCGCGGATGCGATGCCACTCGTCATAGCGCTCGCCGTCCGAGAGCGCGGAGTGGAGAACGGCCACCTTGTCGCCAAAGCGCGAGGCAAAGCGTTGGACGGTCTGCGGCGTCAAGGCAATCTCGGGAACCATCACGATCGCGCCGCGCCCCTGTTCAAGTTCGTGCGCGATTGCTTGAAGGTAGACTTCTGTCTTGCCTGAACCCGTGACACCAAAGAGGAGGTGCGGCTTCTTTTCTGCCGACGCGACAATCGCGTCGAGCGCAGTCTTCTGCTCGTCGTTGAGGGCGAGCGGCTTCGTCGGCAAGATGCGATGGGCGGCGAGCGGATCTCGGCGGCGCGCGCGCGGCGCGATTGCAAGGTGGCCCAAAACGGCGAGTTGGCGCAACGAGGCGGGTGTCGTCTTGAGCTCGCGACACAGCCCCGTCATCCAGCCGCCGCCGAGGCGCGCAATGTTCTCAATAAGCCACGCCTGGCGTTTTGTGAGCGGCGGCGCGGCGGGCGACGGCGCGGGTGTTTTCGCCCCGTCTTGCGGCGCGGCGACCTCAACGAAGAGCTGCTCCTTGGCGTGCGCGTTCTTCTTCAAGACGGCAGCGGGAAGCGCAGCCTTTAAGACCGACTCGACAGGCGAGGCCGTGTAAGCGGCGACACGTCGCACGAGTTCCAAGAGCGTGGCTGAGAAGAACGGTGTCTCGTCAACAATCGCCGTGACGGGCTTAATCTTTAAGGGTTTTGCAGGGGGCTGCGCCGTCAGCAAGGGTTTTGCAGGGGGCTGCGCCGTCAGCCCCCCGCCCGCCGAAGCGGGCGACACCGCCACCGCGAAGCCCCGCGCCTCGCGATGACCGAACGGAACGGAAAGAAGCTGGCCGACAGCCAGCTTCTCTTTGAGCGCCTCGGGCACTTCGTAGGTGAAGAGCCGGTCGAGCGCGAGGTCGATGGCGACTTGGACGCGCACTTACTTCGAGGTCGACGGCTTGAGGTAGTCAATCTGCGCGTTGTCGGAGAACGTCACCGTCTGCTTGTCGTAGATATCCGCGAGCGACTGGTAGCGACCCTTGTAGACGCTCGCCGCGCCGCCCTTGTGGATGACGACGGAGGCCTTCTTGCCGAAGGGCTGCGTGTAAGAGCTGTCCTGCTTAACCTGCGTCGTCTGCGAGAGCGTGTCAAGCGTGGAGCTCTTCGCGAACGTGTCGGTCGAGAGGTTGCGCGAAACGAGAACCGGGATGACGTCGGGCATATCGTCGGTCAGGTCGGTGACAATCTTCCACGCAATGCAGCCCTTCAGCGACTTGTTGCCCTTGTAGGCCGGAACGCCCGCGCCCGAAAGGAACTTGATGTCAACATCAACGAACGGGCTCCATTCCGTCGTACCGTAGTTGTCCATGTCGAAGAGATCCTCGAAGTAGGAGTCGGCATCGGAGGAATACTTCTTGTCGGCGATGTCGTCGCCCGTGCCGCCCGCCGTGTCGCTGTTGTTCTTCGGCCAGACCGACTCGCGGCCGTGGCTCTCGCGGTCGACGTTCGCCTGGGTGATACCGATAAAGAGGTTGCGACCGTGCATCGAGAGCGCATTCGTCTGCGCCGAAAGCATGGCGGTGGAAATCGCCGGAAAGAGAGCACCCATCAAGATGCCGAGAATGCCGATGACGACGAGAAGTTCGACGAGCGTAAAGCCGCTTTTCTGCTTGTTCATGTTCTTTTCCCTTTTATTGTCAGTAAAACGATTTCTTCTATTATCGCACATTTGCCAAATCCGTTCAAGTGCCATTTTCCCCTCGTGCGGCGCGAATCGTCGCCCACGCGGCGTTGATGCGGCCCATGCGCTCGGTCGCCTTGCCGATGAGTTCCTCGGGAAGCCCCTGCGCGCGCAAGGCATCGGGGTGATTCTTCTTCGCGAGTTCGCGATACTTCTTCTTCAAAGTCTCCATCGAGTCACCCTCGCTCGCGCCCAGAACGGCGTACGCCTCCTTGAGGTCGTCGCGCGGCACCTCGCTCATGTACTGGTTCTTGAAGACGCCGTACCATTCGGCGCGGACACCGAGCGCGCGCGGAAGATGCGCGAGAATAGAAAGCTCCTCGCGCGTGATCGTCCCGTCGGCCTTCGCGAGACTCCAGAGCACCTCGTAGACGAACTCGCGCATCTCGACCGACGCGACGAGCGACGCAAAGTCGCGCGCATAGTCATAGATTGTGTGCGCCGTGTCGTCCTTCGCCTGTCGGAAGACATCGATCATGTAGCGGCGCACGACGGCGGGCACCTTCATCTCGGAGAAGACGCGCTCAACATGCGCAATTTCGTCTGAGGTCACGCGCCCGTCGGCCTTCGCCATCTTCGCAAGCATCGCGGCGAGCGAGGCGTAGATAAGAAACGGCTCACTCGCGTTCTCCGCTTTTGGCGCGTCCTCGGAAAGATGATTCTCAACGGCGTTTCCAATCGCCGCGCCAATAATCGCCCCGAGGGGCCCGCCCAAAAACGCGCCAATCCCGCCGCCAAAGGCCATCCCCTTCCAACTCATCGTGTCTTTTCTCCTTTTCCTTTTCGATTTTCCGCATTCGCCGATCTTCGTCAATGCGCCTCAAGCCAGTTCGCGCCCGTACCGAGGCTCACGTCGAGCGGCACGCCGAAATCGTACGCACCCGTCATCTCGCGTCGCACGATTGCCGAGACCTTCTCGACCTCGTCCTTCGGCACGTCGAAAACGAGTTCGTCATGAATCTGAAGAACCATCTTCGCACGCACGGCCTCGTCGCGGAACGCCTGCGCGATGCGCACCATCGCGATTTTGATGAGGTCGGCCGCGCTCCCCTGAATGGGCGTATTGATCGCGTCGCGCTCTGCGGCCTGACGCACAGTCGCGTTGCGCGAGGCGATGTCGCGCAACGTACGCCGCCGCCCGAGGACGGTCTCGGCGTAGCCGTTCTTGCGTGCTTTCTCGACGGCCGCAGACATATAATCGCGCACCTTCGGGTAGAGTTTAAAATATGTCTCGATGAGATCGGCCGCCTCTTTGCGCGAGACCTTGAGCCGTTGCGAGAGGCCAAACGGCGAGATGCCGTAGATGATGCCAAAGTTAACCATCTTGCACCGCGCGCGTTGCTCGTCGGTGACGAACGCCGGCATGACGTCGTAGACGCGCGCGGCCGTGTCGCGGTGGATGTCCTCGCCACTGCGAAACGCCTCGAGCATCGCTTCGTCACCCGAGAAGGCCGCCATGAGGCGCAGTTCGATCTGCGAGTAGTCGGCCGAGAGAAGAACGTGATCATCGTCGCGCGCAACGAAGGCGCGACGAATGAGTCGGCCGCGCTCGGTGCGGACGGGGATGTTCTGGAGGTTCGGGTCTGATGAGGAGAGTCGCCCCGTCTCGGTGAAGGCCTGCGCGTAAGTCGTGTGGATGCGCGAGGCCTCATCAACGCGCGTGGGCAACTTATCCACATAGGTCGACTTTAGTTTGGCGCAGGCGCGGTATTCGAGAACGCGCGAAATAATCGGGTGCGCGTCAAGAAGTTTCGAGAGTGTCTTCTCGTCCGTCGCGTACTGCCCGCTCGCCGTCTTCTTGCCGCCCGGAAGACCGAGCTTATCGAAGAGGAGCGCGCCGAGTTGGCGGGGGCTATCGGGGTTGAAGCCTGGCTCTGCGTAGGCGCGGATCTCCTGCACACGCGCGAGGATCTCGCGGTCGAGTTCGCGGCCGTAGTCCTTGAGCGCGGCCGTGTCGAGGCGCACACCCTCGCGTTCCATATCAAGGAGGATCTTGACGAGTGGCTCCTCGACATCCGAGAGCGCGTAAACAATCTTCTCCTTCGATGCCTCGGCGACGCGCGAGAGATCGAGTGCCTTCTCGCGCAGAAGGTCGTCAAGTTGAAGCGTGACATCGGCATCCTCGGCGGCGTAGTCAACAACGCGCGCAATCTCCTGGCCGACGAGCGTCATTTCTCCCTTGCCGCGCGCGCCGCCGATGGCAACATCCTCAAAGCGGATCATGCGATAGGAAAGAAGTTGCTCCGAAAGTTCCTTAAGGCCGTGGCGCGCGGCCGCATCAAGGCAGTAGTGCGCGAGCATCGTGTCGCGCGGCGTCGAAGCGAAGCCGATGCCGTGGCGCAACAGGACGGCGCGGTCGAACTTCACGTTGTGGCCGACAAAAATCTTCGTCGCATCGGCAAAGAGCGGACGGAAGATGTCCACAAGCGAGCCGTCCACATACCACGCGCGCCCCTTCTGGACGGCGAGAGAAAGTCCCAAGAGGCGGCACGTGCGCACATCGGTCGCCGAATGGTCCGCGTCAAGGGCGGCCGTCTCCGTATCGAAGGCGATGCGTTCAAAGCCCTTCAATTCCTCCAAAAGCGCGCGCGCTTCCTCCTCCGTCGCGACGTGGCGGTAGTCGTGTGGTGTCGTCTCAATTGACGCGAGGGGACGCGCCAACCTTTCTTCCTCCGCCGCCGTGGACGCGCCATCGCCGAGGAGATCCTTCGCAAGACGATTGAGCTCGTATTTCGCGCAGACGGCCGCGAGGCGCGCGGCATCGATGGGCCCGCGCGCCATCGCCTCCCAGTCAGCCGTAAGCGGCACGTCCGTCCGAATCGTCGTCAAAAACTTCGAGATTGTCGCATCCTCGCGACCCGCAAGCACCTTCTCGGCGAGCTTGCCTTTAAGCTTCGGCTGATTTTCAAGAATGCCCTCGACCGTGCCATATTCCGAAAGAAGTTGCGCGGCCGTCTTCTCGCCGACGCCGCGAATCCCCGGGATGTTGTCGGAGGCATCGCCCGCGAGCGCGAGGTAGTCGATCATTTGCGCGGGCGAGGAAAGATGCCAGTGTTCGCAGACCTTCGCCTCGTCGTAAATCTCGGCCGCGTCGCCCGCGTGCGAGGGGCGGTAGAGAAAGACATGGGGGCGGACAAGTTGTGCGGCATCTTTGTCGGGCGTCGCGAGGTAAACCTCAAAGCCCGCCGCCGCGCCCTGAACGGCCAGCGTGCCCATCACATCGTCAGCCTCAAAACCGTCGACGCGCACGACGGGAATCTTGAGTGCCTCGGCAACCTCAAACGCCTGCGGGATGGCCGCGGCGATGTCCTCGGGCATCTTCTCGCGCTGTGCCTTATACGCGGGGTATGCCTCGTGGCGGAATGTCGGCCCAAGCGGATCCATCGCGAGGACGACATGGGTGGGGCTTTCGGCCTTGAGGATGCCTTTAAGCCCATTCACGAAGCCGAGAAGCGCAGACGTGTTGACGCCCGTCGTCGTGAGGCGCGGGTTGCGCAGAAAGACGAAGTGCCCCTTGTAGAGGAACGGCATGAGGTCGATGATGAAGAGTTTTTTCATGTCGTATCTCCCTTTCTGGACGGACGGTAGGAATAGCCGACGCCGTGGACAGTCTCGATGCGTGCGCCCTCCTCGCCGAGTTTTTCACGAAGAAGGCTCATCGCGACCGAGAGCGCGCCGTCCGAGACCGCCGCCTTGCCGCCCCACGCCTGTGCGAGGAGAAAGTCGCGCGAAAGAGCCTCGGTTGGATGCGCCGAAAAGAGGCGCAGAAGCGCAATCTCGCGGTCGGCAAGCGGAACGCGCGCGCCATCGTCTCGGCACATGGAAAAGTCGTTTGGCATGACGCGCCACACGCCGAACGCGAAGTCGCTCGTCGTCGTGCTCTTCGGTTTCGCCTCGGCGCGGCGCAAGGCGGCGGCAATGCGCGAGAGGAGAAGTTCGTCTGAAAGCGTCTTCTCAAGATAGTCGTCCGCGCCAAGCGCAAGGCCGTCAATCTCGCTCTTCTCGTCGCCATACGCGGTCAAAAAGAGAATCGGCGTCGTCGCGTCATGCGCGCGAATCGTGCGACAGACATCGTGCCCGCCGACGCACGGCATCATGACATCAAGAAGGACGAGATCGGGGCGATGCGCAAAGTAGGCCGCGAGCGCCGTCGCGCCGTCCGATGCCGTGCGAACGCGATAGCCCGCGCCCTCCAGAAGTGCCGTAAGCGACAGGACGAGCGCGCGCTCGTCGTCCACGACCAGAATCTCGCGACGCCCCTCCACCACGCACGCCTTGTTTAGTCGAGAATGCGGACGGTCGGGCCCGCGCCTGAATACGAGTCGAGCCCGCCGAAAGACGCCTCATCGCCCTCGGCCTGCGGACGCTTCAGTTTGGGGCGCGAGCCGAAGAGAACGGTGCCGAGACGCACCCACGTCGCGCCCTCTTCGATTGCCACCTCAAAGTCACCACTCATGCCCATCGACAGGCGCGGCAGACACAGCGAAAACTTTTTCTCCGTCTCATCGCGCAACTCACGCAAGCGGCGGAAGTAGGGCCGCGCGTCCTCGGGATCTTCCGAGAACGGCGCCATCGTCATGAAGCCCTCGAAAGTCAGGCGTGGGCACGAATCCAGAATCGTGCGCACGGCCTCGTCCACGTCGGCAAGCGGCATGCCCGTTTTTGACTTCTCGCCCGAGACGTTGACTTCGAGGAGAATGCGCGGGCTCTTGCCCATCTCGTCGGCGAGTTGCTGAAGACGCATGAGAAGTTTCGCCGAATCAACGGAATGAATGACATCGAAGACCTGAAGCGCGTGGCGCACCTTGTTGCCCTGAAGGTGTCCGATGAGGTGCCAGTCAAGCCCGGCGGGCGACAGGCTCTTCTTCCACGCCGCCTCCTGCACCTTGTTTTCTCCAATGACGGAAAGCCCCGCCTCGTAGGCCTCGCGCACGACATCCGCGCCGTGCGTCTTCGTGACGGCGACAATCTCGACCTCGCTCGCCTCGCGATGCGCACGCGCGCACGCCGCCGCAATACGCCCTTTCACGTCATCCAGAATCTCGGAAAAAGGTTTCATTCTCTTTTCGCCTTTCGTGTCTCTTTTTTTTCGCCTACCACGCGCATGACGAAAGCGCGTCAAGAAGAAGCTGCCGCGCCTCTTCGTCGCGCACCTCCGAACTCTTTCGAAGGACGCGCCCTTTCACATCCAGTCGCTTGTCCGAGCCGAGGACGGCCACGATGACGCGCCGCCCCTTGTCGCGCGCCGTCAGAACGACACTACTGCCACCCGCCTCGATGTAGCCCGTCTTGAGCCCGTCCACGCATTCGCGGCCGTCGGCCGAGACGACCTTCTGCTCGTCTTTCACCATGACGTTGTTGTGGTTGACGAATGTCTTAACAAGCGTCTCGTCCGCGCCGAGGCGCGTTGTCCGCTCGGGGCGGTTCGCTTGCCGCGTCACGTTCACGCGATAGCCCGTCGGTGTCTTGATAAGATCGGCCGTCTTCACCGAGGTGAACTCAAGAATCTCGGGATACTTCAAAATCGCGCACGCGAGTTTCAGCTGATCTTCCGCCGTCGAGACATTGAACGATGTCCACGGGTAGTGGCGCGACTTGTTCGGCGGCAAGCCGTTCGGGTTAAAGTAGAGCGTCTTCGTCATGCCGAGCGCGGCGGCACGCGCGTTCATGCGCCGCACGAAGGCCTCGAGCGAGCCCGATGAATGGACGGCGAGGACGATGGCCGCATCGTTCGCGCTCTCGACCATGAGAGCGAGAAGAAGATCCCGAACGCGCATGCGCTCGCCCGCGCGAAGCCCGACCCAACTCGGCTCAGAAAGCCGCGCCGCATCCGTTGCCGTCACCTCGTCGAAGAAGCCGTATTTCTTCGCGCGCACGTCCTCCAAAACGAGGAGCGCCGTCATAATCTTCGTCACGCTCGCGATGTACGCGGGGCGCGAGGAGAAGTCCGCAAAAAGGATGCGCCCCGTCTCGTCGCAAGAGGCCGCCCCTTGGTAGGGGGCGGCCATCATGGGCGTCGTGGCGGCGCACGAAAAGCCGAAGAGCGCCGCGAGAAAGAAAAGGCCGATGCGCCGCATTACCGAATGGTCGTGCGCGTCGCCTTCGCGAGCGCCTTCCAGAGCGCGGCCGAATCGGGTGCCTCGAAGAGCGCGGCGCGGCACGCCTCTTTGCCAATCGCCTGCACGAGGCCCGAGACGAGGCGGATGTAGAACGCCGAGACCGCGACGGGGATCGCCGAGAGAATGACAATCTGGACGCGGTTTTCGCCATCCCAGTCAATGCCGTCTTTGGAGATGCCAAGCGCGAATGTGAGCGCGCCACCCTCAACGCCGCGCACATGCGGAAACGCCACGCCCTCGCCCATCGCCGTCGAGAGGACGTTCTCGCGCTCCATCGCCGCGGTGACGAGGCTCTCGGAGTTGCTGATGAAATGGGCTTTTTCCATCGCCTGAGCGAGCTTCTCGATCGCGCCGACGCGGTCAACCTTGCCGAGGTCGACGATCATGAGATCCTCGGAACTGAAGCGCGAGATACCCGTCTTCGGCTCCTCGTCATGCGCCGGCTCGGTCACATTGCGCGCGGCATCGGCCTCGGCGGCAAAAAGGATGCGCCCACAACTTGAGCACGTGACGAGGTGCTGACCGAGGCGCACCTGCTGAACCTGCGCGATTGGCACCTGCATACCGCAAACCGCGCAGCCGTTATTCGTCATCGCCGAAATGACGATGTGGCTCTTCTTGTAGAGGCGCTGATAGAGCGCGGCGATCTGGGGTTCGAGTTTCGCTTTAAGCGCGTCAATCGCATCGTCCAACTGGTCGAGGCGGCTTCCGTCACCGTTCTGGTTGTGCTCATCGCGCGTCAGAACGAGTTCTTGGATCTGGCGCAGGGTGTTGATTTGGCTTTTCATTTGCCCTCTTTTTCTGTGTAGATGCGGATCTTGTCGATGGTCTCCGCCGAAAGAATGTGCTCCATGAGACAGGCGTCCTTGTCTGCGATGCGCTTGGAGACGCCGAGTTTCGTCAAAAACGCGCTGAGGAGCGTGTGGCGCGAGAGGACGCTCTTCGCAACGCGCTGACCCTTCGCCGTCAACTCGATGGGCGCGTAGGGCCTTTGGACGACGAGAGAAAGTTTCTTGAGCTCATGGATCGCCTTGACGACGGACGGCATCTTGACGTCGAGGCGGCGGGCGATGTCGCGCACCTGCGCGGGATGCCCCTCGAGGACGCACATATAGACGGCTTCGAGATAATCTTCAAGACTCTGCGTCATCGCGTTCATCTTTTAGCCCCCAAACGAACTCGTCTTCTTCATGAGCTGCGCGAACTTGACCGTCTCAATTGACTCTTCGAGCGTGAGCGGGAAAGGTGCGGCCGTGCGCACGGTGTCGTAGACGCACTTCCAAAACGCGCTTGGACCAAAGGGCGTACCCGCTGGCAAGGCAACCTTCTCAACCTTCATCGGAATCTCCTCGTGGCGGTCGCCAAGCGGGGGTGTCCGAACCGAGGCGCGGCGGCGCGAGAAGCGGTAGGCGGGGTCGATCATGAGAATTGTCCCCTCGGCCGCGCCAGGTTCAACCTTAAACGTGCCGCGGTCACCGCGAATGACGAATGACGGCGAGCGGTCGCCCGGCAGAGCACCGCCCGAGAAAGCGATGTCGGCCGTCACCTGCTCGCGCGTCTTGAGGCAGACGTGCACGCTATCCTCCGCGTCACCGAGCGAGGCGAGACGCTTCAATTCGCTCCACATCTGAATCGGCGGCGTAGGCAGAAGTTTGAGCGCCTGAAGCATCAAGTCACCCATCGCGTAGTAGGCCGCGCCCCCTCCGAGGCGCTTGACGCATTGCCAGTCATCGCGGCGGACGAAATCCTCGTGGCGGATGACGATTTCGTGAATGGTGCCGAGGCGCGGGTCCGACATCATCTGGCGCGCGAGCAAAAAGTCTGGCGAGAAGAGGCCGCGTTGGAGGACGAGCAAGCGATTCTTCGCTTTGACCGATGCGCCCTTTAAGACGAGCGCGTCGTCGTTGGTGAGCGCCATCGGCGTTTCGAGGAGCGTCCAGAATCCGCGCTTCAGCGAGGTGAGCGCATCGCGCATATGATCAACGCTCGGCGTCGCGATGTCCACGAGGTCAATGTCACGCTCGTCAAGCATGTCGGAGAACTGGCGGAACATCCGACACTCGGGAAAGTCCTTCGCAATGATATCGCGTCGCTCGCGCTGAATGTCGCAGGCGCAGACGACGTTGAAGAGCGCGCGGTGCGCCTTGAAGACGGGGTAGTGCGTCTCGAGCATCGCGCGACCCAGCCCCATAAGCGCGACGCGAATCGGCGGTCGTTGATAGCGGACGGCACTCATTTTCGGACGATCTCCGTAATGGCCGAGAGGAATTCAGCGACATCTCGGAACTGGCGATAGACGCTCGCAAAGCGGATGTAGGCGACCTCGTCCACCTTGTGGAGCGCCTCCATCACATACTCGGCGATTTGCGCCGACGAAATCTCGTCGCCGTCAATCTTCGCGACGACATCATCAATCATCGCCTTGATCTGCTCGTTCGAGACGCACCGCTTGCCGCAGGCCTGACGAATCGCATTCTCAATCTTCTGGCGCGCGAATGTTTGACGGCGGCCGTCGCGCTTGACGACCTGCACCTCGTCGCGATCAATTTCCTCGTAAGTCGTGAAACGGTAACCGCAGTGCGTACACTCGCGACGCCGGCGAATCGCCGCGCCCTCGCGCGCCGCGCGCGAGTCGAGGACGCGATCCTCCTCCGCGCCGCACTTCGGGCACTTCACTTCTTCCCCCTTCCACACATCGTGCAGTGGCGGCAATCAAGGTTCACGGGAAGCGGCGGCATCGCGCCCTTCCGACGCGCACTCCACTCGCCAAGGCGGTTGATGAGGGCCAAGAGAAGCCCAAGCGTGATAAAGCCGCCCGCTGGCAGAATCGCCATCGTGACAGGACCCGGGTTCAAGTTCTTGAACGCGAGAGAGCCCCAGACCGTCAGCGTGCCCGCGCCGACAATTTCACGCACCGTCGCGATGAGCGAAAGCGAGAGCGTGAAGCCGAGCCCCGAGCCGAGGCCGTCGGCGAGCGAGTCGAGGACGCCGTTCTTGCACGCAAACGCCTCGGCGCGACCGAGAATGATACAATTGACCACGATGAGCGGAATAAAAATGCCAAGCGACGACGAGAGCGCGGGGAGGTACGCCTGCATGAGGAGGTCAATCGCCGTCACGAACGTCGCGATGATGACGATGTAGCAGGGGATATGCACGGCGTCTGGAATGACGCGACGGAGTGCCGAGACGAGGCCATTTGAGCAGACGAGCACGAACGTCGCCGCGAGCCCCATGCCGAGCGCATTCTCAAGACTCGTCGTGACGGCGAGCGTCGGGCAAAGCCCGAGCACGAGCCGAAACGTCGGGTTGTTCTTGAAAAGCCCGTACCAAAATGAACACCATGTTTTCATCACCTGAATGTATTATAGCACGAGTGCACGAAAGAAATCAACCGTCTTTAAGGGGCCTTCTCCGCCGCCTCGAAGGCGCGAAAGCGCGCGGCGTAGGCGGCCGTCGCCTTCTCGAGCGCGGCCTCGGCGTCGATACCCGTGTCGGCGATCGACTTGACGACGCGCAAGAGGAAATCGCCCGCGTCACCTTCAATGGCGACAGGTGCCATCGCCTCGGCGTAGCCCATGCGCTTCGCCTTCTCCATCGTGCGGCGCGCCTTGAGGAGCGCGGGCAGCGTCTTCGGGACGCCGTCGAGCGCGGAATGGCGCGCTTCTTTCTTGTGCTCCTGCTGCTTCAGGTGCTCCCAATTCTTAAGAACCGTCGTTGGGTCGTCGGCTTTCACGTCACCGAAAACGTGCGGGTGGCGGTAGACGAGCTTATCCGAAAGCGCGTTTGCGACATCGTCAAACGTGAAGCGTCCCTCCTGCTCGGCCATGACACTCTGGAACATGACCTGCAAAAGAACGTCGCCCAACTCCTCGATGTGGTTCGCCTTATCTTCGGGCTTGTCCATTGCCGCGAGGAGCTCATACGTCTCCTCAAGGACGCAGGGTTTGAGCGTCTCGAGCGTCTGGACGCGATCCCAAGGACAACCCGTCTTCGGATCACGAAGACGGGTCATGATTTGATGCAGGCGTTCGATACCTGTCATATTCAGCGGACCGTGCGTTTCTTGCGCGGGTTGGGCTGGCCGATCTCGACCATGATCTTACGGAACGAGCCCTTGCGCACATTGAACGGCTTGCCGCCCTTGATACGCGGGAACTCGCACGCGCGAATCTCCGCCGCCGCATTCTCGTCAGGACCGACGACGCCCGACTCGCCCTTCATCGCGCACTCAACCGCCTTGCGTGCGCACTTCTCAATGAGCTTCAAGTCCTTCTTGTTCGGCGCGGCCGCGCGGGCGAAGTAGCCCGACTTGAAGACCTGCACCTTCTCGGCACCCAAGAGCTCGCCAAAGCGCTTGCCGACATACTGACCGACGTTGACCTTGTCAAGGCGCGGATGACCGAACGCATCGACCGGAACGTCCTCACCGCGGCGCTTCATCTCCGCGATGATGTCCTTGACGCCCGCGCCCTCCGAGACGAAGATGTTGACGGAGTCCCACTTGTCCATGACGGCCCTCAGGCGCTTGCCCTCTTCCTCGAAGTCGATCTTCGATTCGGGCACGTAGATGGCGTGGACATCCTGACGCTCCATCGTCAAATTGAACGCGTCGAGGAAGAGCCCGCGCGCCTTCATCGACTTGAGCATCTTGCGATAATACTGCGCCGTCTTGTAGGTGAGCCAGCCGCAGTTGCGCCCCATGACCTCGTGAATCGTGAGCGCGCGCGGGTTCGCCGAGTTCTCCTTGACGACATTCAGGAAGAACTTCGCGCCCTCCTCCGCCGCCGTCCACGCGCCGAGCGACTGCTTGATCGGGTAGACATCGTTGTCAATCGTCTTCGGGAGGCCCACGACGATGAGCGGATAGTTGTTCGTCGCCAAGTACGCCGCGAGATCGGCCGCCGTCGTATTCGTGTCATCGCCACCAATCGTGTGGAGAACGTCGACGCCGTCCTTCACGAGCTGGTCGGCCGCAACTTTAAGAGGATCTTCGCCCTCCTTCACAAGACCACGCTTCACGCAGTCCTTCACATTCGTGAGCTTCACGCGGCTGTTGCCGATCGGCGAGCCGCCGTGCTTCGTGAGGACGAGCGCGTTCTTGCGGACCTCGTCCGTCACCGGGATCGAGTCGCCCTTCAAGAGGCCCATGTAGCCGTTCACGTAGCCGATCATCTGCACGTTCGGCGCCTTCTTCGTGTATTCGTCGATGAGGAACCCGATCGAGCTCGAAAGGCAAGGCGCAAGACCGCCGGCCGTCAGGAACGCAACTTTCTTAACTTCTTTCATTTTCTTTTTTCTCTCTTCTTGAGTGGATTCAGATATTCTTCAAAACATTGACCATCTCGACGGCGGACTGCATCGCCGAGAAACCCTTGTTCCCCTGCTTCGTGCCACAGCGCTCAACGGCCTGCTCAAGGTTCTCCGCCGAGACGACGCCGTCAAGGACGGGGACGAGCGTCTCAACCGAGATTTCCTCAAACGCCTTAGCGGTCGCCTGATTGATGAGATCCGCATGCGCCGTCGCGCCCTGCACGACCGCGCCGAGCGCGACAACAGCATCGACCTTCTTCGAGGTCGCCAGTCTCTTCGCCACAAGCGGAATTTCGTAAGCACCCGGAACGCGCACGAGCGAAAGGTTCTTCTCGTCGCCGCCCAAGCGCACGAACGCATCCGTCGCGCCCTTCACAAGTTGCTCGGTGAGGAAGCTATTAAAGCGGCTCACGACAAGGGCGATCTTCTGCCCCTTCGCGTCCAAATTTCCGGCGATTTCTTTCATAGAGTCTTTCTCCCTAAAATTATGAATATGCGTGATATTATAGCAATTTAGCCGAGAAAAGTCCACGGCAAAACGCAAAAAAAATGGAACGGGAGTGTTGGAAAACAAAAAGGCCGGCAGCAGGCCTTCAGTCACCCAAAGCGGATTTCGCGCGCCGTCCGTCCCGTTAAACGCTTAACGAAGTTGGCAAAATGCGTGGGCGAGATGAAGCCCGCCTCGGCTGCGACCTCGCCGATGGGCTTACGCGTCTCTTTAAGAAGACGCAAGACGAGATTGAGTTGCTCGTGGCGGATGTACGCAGACGGACTCTCAAGCCCCGCGTGGCGAAACGCTTCGTTGAGCGCCGTATGCCCAATCCCCAACTGAACATAAAGTGGCGCGAGGCGAACAACCCCCTTCTTCAGGTTCTCATGAATCTTCCTGATTGCGTCGGCGACAATGATGTTCGCGCCAACACGAAGGTCGTGCGCGTACGTGACGAGCGCGTCCGAGAGTCGTTGCATAAGACACCGCGCGTCGGCCTCCTCGTTCGCCTCAAAGCGGTTCTTGACCTCGCGGAAGAGCGCAATCTGATCGCTCGTGGGGCCGTGAATGCCGTTAAAGAAGCCGAGCGAGTCGAAATACGCCGAGACATCGGGCCCCTCGAAGATGACATAGACGAGCTGATTTGACTTCGCAAGAGCCTCAATGGTCACGTTCTGCTCGGGATAAATGACGATGACTTCGCCAGGCCCGATCTCAACGGGTTGCCGCCCGACGGCCGTGAACCTAAAACGCCCGCGATAACATCTTATGACATCGCCACCATCAAAGAACACCTCGCGCGCGAGAACACCCGCTTTCGCCGTCCGCTCAACCATCAGCCGGATGCGGACGCCGTCACCATTCACGAACGCCGATCCGCCCAAAACAGTCTCTTGGCACCCACTTTTCGACACAATTGCTTTCTTCATCTACCTACCTACTGCCAAAAAGCACCGAAATCTTACGCAGAAGGCAATCTCGCCAAACAAGAGCCCATTCCTTACACACTTTGTAATATTCACGTCGCTCACACGACGAAAAATGTAAAGAAAATCAGAAAAAATGGCGTGGACGATGAATCTCACGCCTATTTGGCGCGATTTTTGCTATAATATCTGCAATACGCTTCGTGCTTTTACACAGAAACGAAAATCAAGGAGACAGAAGTGAGCAAATACATCGATACGGTCGTCAAAGACCTCAAGAAGAAAAACGCCGACCAGCCGGAGTTCCTCCAGGCGGCCGAAGAAGTCCTCACGACGCTCGCGCCGGTCGTGGACGCGCACCCCGAATATGAGAAGAACGCGATTCTGGAGCGCATCGTCGAGCCTGAGCGCGTCATCATGTTCCGCGTCCCGTGGGTCGACGACAAGGGCATCGTCCGCGTCAACCGCGGCTACCGCATCCAGTTCAACTCGGCGATTGGTCCGTTCAAGGGCGGTCTCCGCTTTGACCCGACGGTCAACCTCTCCGTTCTCAAGTTCCTCGGCTTTGAGCAGATCTTCAAGAACTCGCTCACGACCCTGCCGATGGGCGGCGGCAAGGGCGGCTCCGACTTTAACCCGAAGCAGAGCCCCCACACGCCGGGTCAGCGTTGCAGCGACGGCGAGGTCATGCGCTTCTGCCAGAGCTTCATGACGGAACTCTACCGCCACATCGGCCCTGACACCGACGTCCCCGCGGGCGACATGAATGTCGGCGGCCGCGAGATCGGCTACCTCTTCGGTCAGTACCGCAAGATCCGCAACGAGTGGACGGGCGTGTTGACGGGCAAGGGTCTCTCCTTCGGTGGCTCGCTCATCCGCCCCGAGGCAACGGGCTACGGCTGCGTCTACTTCGCCGAAAACATGCTCGCGACGAAGAAGCAGAACCTCAAGGGCAAACTCTGCGCGATCTCGGGTTCGGGCAATGTCGCGACGTACGCCGCGCAGAAGCTCATCTCGCTCGGCGCGAAGGTGATCACCCTCTCCGACCGCTCGGGCGCGATCTACGTGAAGGCAGGCCTCTCGCAGAAGGATCTCGAGAAGGTCATGTTCCTCAAGACCGTCACGCGCGGCGAGCTCGCCGATGTCGCCAAGGAGATCAAGGGCGCGAAGTTCGTCAAGGGTGTCAACTCGTGGCAGATCGTCGACAAGGTCGACTGCGCCTTCCCGTGCGCGCGCCAGAACGAACTCAACGGCGCAGACGCGGCCTACCTGCTCAAGCACGGCTGCAAGCTCGTCGCCGAAGGCGCGAACATGCCGTCCACGCCTGACGCAATCGAGGCGTTCCTCGCCGCGAAGATCCTCTTCGCCCCGGGCAAGGCCGCGAACGCGGGCGGCGTTGCGACGTCGGGTCTTGAGATGTCCCAGAACTCCGAGCGTCTCTCTTGGAGCGCGAAGGAGGTCGATGAGAAGCTTCACGGCATCATGACGGCCATTCACGACAACGCCTTTGAGGCGGCAGCGAAGTACGGACATAAGGGCAACTATGTGATGGGCGCGAACATTGCGGGCTTCACGAAGGTCGCCGACGCGATGGTTGCGCAGGGTATCTAAAGCCTAAACGCATAAGCGCATCGCGCAAAAGAGAGGTGGCAAAAACGCCACCTCTCTTTTTTCTTGCGTTCTAAACTTTTGATTTTTCACTTTTCCACCTTTTGAGCCTCATCCCTTTGATATAATGGAGTTAAACGGCACGAAACTTGAAAAGGAGAAAGCACGATGGACCTCTTCAGACTGGACCGCGCATCATGCGTCCGTTGCGGCGCGTGCGTGAAAGACTGCGCGTTCGGCGCGCTCAAACGCGACGACGACGGCTACCCATTCGTCAAGGATGCCGCGCGCTGTATGCGCTGCCAACATTGCTTCGCCATCTGCCCGCGCGGCGCGATCACCTTCGGGGCGCACACGGCCGACGAAGCCCTCCAACGCGGCCGATGCGCGCTTCCGACGGGCGAGGAAGTTGAGAACTTTCTCATGATGCGCCGCTCATATCGGCAGTTCAAGGAAGACGACGTTCCGCGCGAGACCTTGGAGCACCTCCTCAAGGTGCTCGGCAACGTCCCGACGGGATGCAACGCGCGCTCGCTCACCTTCACCTGCATCCCGACGCGACGCGCGATGGCTGCGTTCAAGGAAAAGTTTGTCCACATCATTGAGCGCCACCACGACGGCCCAAAACTCCTGCCGCGTTGGCTCGCGGTGCCTGCGATTCGCCTCCGCCAAGGTAAAGGCGACATCTTTTTCCGAAACGCCCCCGCCCTCCTCATCATCTCGTCGGACGAGACGAACAAAGAGGTGACAACGCCACGCGAAGATGTCACGAACGCGGCAACCACCTTTGAGTTTCTCGCGCAATCGCACCACCTCGCGACTTGCTGGTGCGGCTTTCTACAACTCGTCCAAAAAGAAGTCCCCGAACTTCTCGAGGACCTTCTCGGTTTTCGCCGCACGACGCCTTTCTGCGCAATGCTCCTCGGCCTTCCCGCCGTCTCTTACCCGCGCGGCGTTTTGCGCGCGGATGACGCGAAGGTCGTCTTCGTGGAGTAAGGCCGCTAGTTCGCGGCCTTGAGGACGTCCGCTTCAGAAAGCGTGAGGTGACCGGCCGCGGCCAGCGCCTTCACCGCCTTCTCGTTATCACCGAAGCGGAAGACGAGAACCGCCTTCTCGCCCCGATGGAAGGAGAACGCATAACTGTATTCAATGTTGACGCCCGCCTTGTCGAGCGCCTCCATCACCTCGGCCATCCCGCCTGGACGGTCAGGCACGCAGACCGCCACGACCTCGCGCACATTGACGGCGTGTCCCTTCTCAGCGAGCACCTTCTTCGCTTTCTCGTGGTCGTCCACGATCATGCGCACGATGCCGAAGTCGCTCGTGTCAGCGAGCGAGAGCGTCGCAATGTTGATGTCCGCGTCGCGCAAGTCGCGGCAGATCTGCGAGAGCTGCCCCGGCTTGTTCTGAAGGAAAATCGAGATCTGGCGAATCTGCATTGAAGAGTGCGAGACTTACGCCTCGGGCTTCGTCTTCTTGAGACCCAGGCCGCGGCACCCTTCCTTCCACTCGCCGCGCTTCTGAAGAAGGTTGACGCGTTCGAAACGCTTCAGGACGTTACGCTTGGAGGTAATCTTGCCGGAACCCTTAAGAGATGCATGCTGGCTCATTTTCTTCTATCCTTTCAAATGGGCGTCTATTATATCACTTTTTAGGCGTATTTTCAACCGCCTCTTCCTTCTTTTCCTCTTCGGGGACGTACATCTTGTACGCCTCGTCGAGGGCCTCGATCTTCGCGCCCTTGACCGCTTCCTGGACGAAAGCGGCCGTGAACGACTGCTCGTCTTGACGCTTCAAGTAGGCAACGACCTCCTCAACGGTGGGCGCGGGACGCGCCTCGGCGGCCTTGACAAGGATGTGGCTCGCGCGAACCTTCTCAGGCTCACCTTCCTTGTCACCCTCGGCGGCAACGGCGGGGATCTTCTCCGTCACGAGAATGAGGTGGTAGCCGAACGGCGTCTTGACCGGCTCAGAGACCTTGCCGACGGGAAGCGAGAACGCGACCTCGTCAAACTCCTTCACCATCTGACCATGCGAGAACGCGCCGAGGTCGCCGCCCTTCGTGGACGACGGGCAGTCGGAATTTTCCTTCGCGAGATCCGCGAACGTCGCCGCAAGCTTGTCGGCGGGCGTCTTGGAGAGCGTCGCCTGAAGATCCTTCACTTTCTTAAGCGCATCCTCCGCGCTCGTCGCGGCCTTCGCGTTCTCGGCCTCAATGCCCGCGATGAGCTTCTTCGCCTCGGCCACATAATCCTTCTTGCCGGCCGCCTTCTCCTGCGCATCGCGCACCATCTTGTCAATCAAAATGCCGTTCTCAAACTCGGCACGCGCACGCGCCTCTCCGAGCGGGAACTTCTTGTAGAGGTCTTCCGCCGTCTTAGGCGCATCGGGCATGCGCGCGGCCGACTTGAGGAGCTCATCCTCACGCGCCTTGCGCTCGGCCTCGGTCACGACGAAGCCCTCGGCCTTCGCCTTCGCGACAAGAACCTTCTCGACGATATAGCCCTGAACGAGCTGACGCTCGAGCATCTGGCGGATGTAGTCAACCTTATCCGCGGGGATCTTATCGCCCTGCGCCGCCAGAATCGCGTCGACGTCGGCCTTGATCGCGCCGCGCGTCAGAACCTCGCCGTTGACTTTAAGAACGCCCTCGTCAGAGGACGCCACATTCGAAGAATCCTTCCCGCACCCGATGACAAGCGCACCGAGCATGACGGCCATACCGATTTTCTTGATATTCATTTTCTTACCGACTCGTTTTGTTTTGAACCATCTTGAGAACGGCTCGCCGAACGTCGGACACGCCGTCTACATGAAAGTCATAGTATACACCAAGAACCCTTGCCGCGTCAAGGGTCAATGCGTCCGAAACATTCTCGAAAGGCGCATCGAGCGGCGCGGAAAGCAACGAAAAGCCGCGCGCGAGATCAGGCGAGACGGCGATCTTCCGTTCGCCACGCAGAAGAAACGCGCCCGCCGATGCCTCAAGGGCGGGGTCAAGACCGAGAAGACGCAAGAAGAGGAGCTCGGCCTTGAGCATCAGCGGGACGCTCGCGCCCACTTCGACGAGGCGGTCGAGAATGGCGGCCAGCGTCGAATACCATGGCGCACACTCCTCACCAGGCGGCGCGAAGCGGTCGGCCATGAGCCGCGCGTAGCCCGCAAGCGCGAGCGCGGCGAAGTCGCCCCTGAGACGCTCGCGGAAAACGCGCGGCGCACACTCACGCAGGGCGTGGAGTTCACCCTTCGCGCGCGCGTAGTAGACAATCTCGCACGTGTAATTGAGGTCGTACTGCCCCAAGAACGCGCTCTTCGGGCGGACAGCCCCCTTCACGACCGTCCCAACGCGCCCCGTGGGCGTGAGCCACGTGACGACGTGGCTCGTGCGCGACCACGGTGCGATCGAGAGGCAAATCGCCTCAGACTTGACCGTCTCGCCCGCCACGCCGCGCTAGAGGAAGAGCCCTCGCGCCTTCACGTCCTCGGCATCGAGCGCGTAGACGGGGTCGATCTCAAGCGGCATCGCCTCGGGGACGCGCACATCCGCCTCGGCGAGAATCTTGCGCCACTTCGCCTGCATGTCGGCGCGGCATGTCGCAGGCGAGTCAGACCCCTCGGCATTCTTGACAGGCGAGAATTCGCTCTTCGCCTCGAAGGCCATGAAGGCGGCCTTCTTCGCGTTCGGGAGGATGTCGAAGATGAACTTCTCGAACTTGTAGCCGTTCGGCTCCGTCGGTTTAACGACCTTGCCGTTTACAACCGTCGGAATCTTCTTGAACGCGAGGTGGAGCGGCATCGTCTTCGCGCTCTCGCGCTCCAAGAAGGCGCGATCGAAGACGTGAATCGCGGGCGAGCCGTAGAGGAAGTAGAGCGAGCCGTCCTTCGTCTTGCGCTCGCACTGCTCCTTCGTCATCTCGGTGTACTCGACCATGCGGCAGGTCGAGCCAAACTGCATGGGCATGCCGAGTTTTTCGTAGGGGTCACGCTTCGCGCAGAGTTTGAGCGTATAGTCCGACTTCTCGGAGACATGATAGCCGATAAAGGCGGGCTCAGCAATCTCAACGAGCGGATTGTCAACCTGGAAGAAGAAGACCGACTTGATACCGCGCTTCTTCATGTCGGCGAGCGCGCCCGAGCGCTTCAGCGCCGCGAGGAGGCCGCCGTGGCCGTCCGGGCTCATGAAGACGTGACCCGGTCGGTCGAGGATGATCTTGCCGTCCTTCGTCATGCCTGGCCACATGCCCTGCGTGAAGAAAAAGACATCCTTCGGGTCGAGGCCAAAGTAGCCATGCTCCTTGAAGCACGCGACCGTCGCGGCGTTATTCGCCTCGCTCGTCATCACGTAGAACGGAATGGGCTTACCATAGCGAATCGAACGCGCGAGGATCTTGCGCGCATGGAAGTAAAAAAGCGGCGCGCCCGTGATTGGGCCGATTGAGTAGCAACCCTTCGGGCCATCGTAGCCGAGGCGCGAGCCCTGCCCGCCCGCCACGAGGAGCGCGGCGACGCGACCCGCGCGAAGTTCCCTCTCTCCAATCGCCGTCGCCGCTTGGAGAGCCTTGCCCTTCAGCGTCGCAACCTTCGGCGCGCGCCCCTTCGACGAGTCGAAGACCTCGCCGCCCGACTTCAGCGCGGCTGCGCAGTGGCGGACGCTCTTCGGGTCAATCTTCGCGATCTGATCCAAGAGCGCAGCCTTGTCCTTTTTTGAGAGTTTCGCAAATCCGGCGAGGACATGCTCCTGGCCACATTCCGTGAGCATCTTGCGCGCAGCATTTTCGTTCATTTTCTTATTTTCCTTTGACGGGTTCAAGTATCCAACGTTTATTATACCAAAACCATTCGTGCGGACGGCGGCGGACTTCCGCGTCCAGAAGGCGCATCGCCTCCTTCGTGAGGCGCACGGCCTCGGCGCGCGCGTCCGTCGCCTGCGGGTCGGGACGAAGCGTCGCTAAATGCGTGAAGACATGCCGACCGCCCTGACGCGACATCGACGCGACAACAACAGGGGCGTGCGCGCGCACCGCGAAAAGCGCGCCCGCGTGGCTCACATTCGCGATGCCGCCTAAGAACGGCGCAGCGACATCAGGGCGACGCACGCGCAGGTCGGGGAGAATCGCAAACGCGCGACCCGCGCGAAGGAGATCTTTGATGCGCACGAGCGTCTCACGGCAGTCACGGTCAAGAACCTCAATCGCGCCATACTGACGATGCATCCACGCGTCGAGCTTCGGGTTGCGCTGGCGCGCGGCGAGTGCGAAGAGTTTAAGGCCATATTGCGCCATCGACCACGCGGCCATGTACCAGTTGCCCGCATGCGGTACCATAATGACGACGCCGTGCCCCTCGTCGACGAGTGCCTGAAGTTTCTCTTTGTAGAGAAGACCGTCCGCGATATGTTCGTCCATCCACGCGCGATCGAAGGACGAGGCGCGCATCATCTCGACACCGTTCATAAGGACGTTCTGCAGCGAGCCGACGGCAATCGCGCGAATCTCGGCGTGGCTCTTCTCGGGGAAGACCGAGGCGATGCGCGCCAATGTCCGCGAACGCTTGAAGCGAAGGACGACCACGAGGAACCAACCGAGCGCACGCGCGAGCGCCATCGCGACGGCGTAAGGAAGCGCGTTCAAGACGGCCGTGAGCGACCGCAGAAGGCCGTACTCCAAGTTGATCGCAACACGTCCCTTCGCCATCCGACGCGCCCCTTAGAAGCCGAGAAGGCGAAGATACCACGAGACGAGCTCGCGGCCGTAGAACATGTAGACGAGACAGCCGAGGCAGATGTAGGGCCCAAACGGAATCTCGACGAAACGCCCCCTCTTCGTCTTCGAGAGGGCGACGAGGGAAAGGCCGACGACAGAGCCAAAGATGGACGAGAGAATAATCGTGAGAAGAACGGCGACAGGACCAAACATCGCGCCGACCGCGCCCATCAAGAAGACATCCCCAAGGCCCATCGCCTCGCGTCTAAAGATGAGTGAGCCCAAGAACCGCACGAGGTAGAGAAGCCCAAAGCCGAGCGCAAGCCCCGAAAGCGAGATGAGGAAGTAACTCCACGGGCAGTGAAAGGCAAGGACGTAGACGAGCGCGCTCAAGACACCGAGAATCATGCCGCCGACCGTCGTGAAATCTGGGAGAAGTTTGTGGTCAAAGTCGATGAACGAGCCCGCAATCATGAGCGAGACCCAGATCCACATGACAACGACGATGAACGCGCTCTCGAACGTCGGCGGCTGGAACGCCGCGAAACGCACGAAGACAAACCAAAAGAGAAGACCGCCGAGCGTCTCGACGAGGATGTAGCGCGGCGAGATGGGCGCCTTGCAATTCGCGCACGCGCCGCCGAGCGCGAGGTAAGAGAGAATCGGGATGTTCTGATACCAGCGAATCGGCGCGTCGCATTTCGGGCAATGCGAGGCGGGCTTCACAATCGACTCGCCGCGCGGGACGCGCCAAATGACGACATTGAGGAAACTCGCGATTGACGCGCCGAGCGCGAAGACAAAGGCGGAAACAATCCAAAAGAGTTCGCGGTCCATCGCCCTACTCCGCCTTCAGCGCGCGGTTCATCATCGCCGCGCACGCGTTCTTCGAGTCGTAGCCCTCGTGGCAGAGCGCGTAGACGAGATCACAAATCGGCATCTCAACCTTGAGACGCTGGGCGATTTCGTGGACGACCTTCGCGTTCCAAACGCCCTCCGCGACCATTTGCATCGAGCCGAGAATATCCTCAATCTTCTCGCCCTTGCCGAGCCGCTCGCCGACGGAGTGGTTACGCGAGTGGACGGAGGTGCACGTCACGATGAGGTCACCGATGCCCGCGAGACCCGAGACGGTCTCGGGGAGTCCGCCGTAGGCGATCACGAAGCGCTTCATCTCAACGAGCCCGCGCGTAATCAAGGCCGCACGCGTGTTGTCGCCGTAGCCCATTCCGTCCGAACAGCCGACCGCAATCGCGAGAACGTTCTTGACCGCGCCGCCAATCTCAACACCGACAGGGTCCGACGACGTGTAGACGCGAAAGAGCGGACCCGACCAGATCTCCTGCACGCGCTTCGCCTTCTCGGCGTCACGGCACGCGGCGACAATCGCCGTCGGAATGCCGCGCGAAACTTCCTCGGCATGCGTGGGGCCCGCGAGCGCGACGATGTCGTCCATTCCTAAAATCTCCGCGCCCAAATCCGTCATGCGTCGGCACGTCTTCTCGCAAAGCCCCTTCGTGATCGAGACGACGAGCGCCGTCGGCGCGATGAGTCCCTTAAAGCCGCTCACGACGGATGTGAAATACTTTGACGGCGGCGCGAGAACGACGACCTCCGCACCCGCGACGGCCTCAGCGCGATCAGCGGTCAGTTTGAGCGAATTAGGAAGCGCGACGCCTTTTAAGAACTTATCGTTTCGGCGCGTCCGTTTCATCTCGTCGATGTAGTCGGGGAACGCGCCCCAAAGCGTGACGTCATGTCCATAGCCCGCGAGAAGGAGCGCGTTCGCCGTGCCCCAGCCGCCGTCACCAATCACCGCAATCTTCATATCAGATGCCCCATCTTTTCGCGTTTCGTGTCGAGATAGCGCTTATCGTGCGCATTCGCTGGAATGACAATTGGGACGCGCTCGACAATCTCAAGTCCGTAGCCCTCAAGCCCCGCGATCTTGCGCGGATTATTCGTCATGAGGCGCAGCTTACGGACACCGAGATCAACGAGCATTTGCGCCCCCTCGCCGTAGTCGCGCAGGTCGGGCGCGAAGCCGAGCGCGACATTCGCCTCGACGGTGTCAAGCCCCTCCTCCTGCTTCTTGTAGGCGTGAAGCTTGTTCGCAAGCCCAATGCCGCGCCCCTCCTGACGCATGTAGAGGACAACACCGCGCCCTTCCTTCTCAATCATCTCCATCGCCGTGTGAAGCTGGTGGCCGCAGTCGCAACGCTCCGAGCCGAGGACATCGCCCGTGAAGCATTCGGAATGAACGCGCACAAGCACGGGCGCACCGTCCGAGACATCGCCCTTCACGAGCGCGAGATGCTCGAGACCTGAGATGCGACTCTTGTACATTGTCAGGCGGAAGTGCCCGTGATCCGTCGGTAGATCGACGCTCTCGACGCGCTCGACGAGTTGGTCGTAGCGGCGACGGTAGGCGATTAGGTCGGCGATTGTCATCGTCTTGAGACCGTGCTTCGCCGCGAACGCCTTGACATCGGAAAGGCGCGCCATCGTGCCATCGTCCTTCATGATCTCACAGCAGAGACCGACTTGTTTGAGCCCCGCGAGGCGACAGAGATCAACCGTCGCCTCAGTGTGCCCCGCGCGGCGCAGGACGCCACCCGCGCGCGCCTCAAGCGGAAACATGTGACCAGGGCGGCGGAAGTCGGCCGGCTTCGCGCCCTCGCGCACCGTCGCAAGTGCCGTCATTGAACGCTCGGCCGCCGAAATGCCCGTCGTTGTCTCAACTGCGTCAATCGAAACGGTAAAAGCCGTTTGGTGATTATCGGTATTCGTCGCGACCATCTGCGGCAAGTCGAGTCTCTGGCACCAATCGGCGCTCATCGGCATACAGATGAGCCCTTTCGCGTAGGTGGCCATGAAGTTCACGTTCTGAAGCGTCGCGAACTCGGCGGCGCAGATGCAGTCGCCCTCGTTCTCGCGATCGGCGTCGTCGGTGACGAGGACAATCTCGCCTCGCTTCAGCGCCGCGAGGCAATCTTCGACGGAATCAAACTCGGCATTCATCTTGACTTTCTATTATACCAAAAATGCGTCTCAAGACACAGAACCATTGTCTGCTGCCCGTGCCGAGGGAAACCTTCGCTTGCAATCGAGAAAAAATGCCCCGACGTCAGACTGCCGACGCCGGGGACCCGCTGTAACCACCAACAGGAATTTTGAAAGGCTCGATCTTAGAACGCGAGTGCGAGGGAGACGCCACCAATGAAGTTGTAGCTCTCGTCCCACTTGCCCGACGCCTCGTAGTCGCGCGCCGACTCACGCATCTTGCGGTCGAAGATGTAGTCCGAGTAGGCAACATACGCGCCGAACGTCAGACCGTCCGTGATCGCCCACTCGAGGTCGAGCTGGACGCACGTGTCCATCAGGCCGCCGTGATCAAGCGAGCGATCATCCCCTTCCGGGTCGTGCACGTTCAGATAGCTCTTCACACGGCGCGTGTTGCCGATGCCCTGCGCGATCGACGGGCGGAGGGAGAGCGAGTCGCAAAGCTCGAACGTGTGACCGATTGAGAGGTTCACGTATGTGCCGTCGTCGCGATCAATGTCGCGCTCGTAGGCGATCGCCGGCTCAAGCCAGAGGTCGGGGAGGCCGAGTTCAAACGTGAAGAACTGCGTGTCATCCTGACCCACGTTGAAGGACCGCGGATGATACTCATACATGTAGCCGAGCGAGAAGTCGACCGTCGTCGGCAGCCAGTCATGGTCGTCGGCGCTGAAGGAATGTCCAATCGACACACCCGGGTCGAGTTCCTGGTAGCGGCCCGCGCGGTTGCAGTAGAGTT